>CAYGUB010000323.1:0-3641 GCA_964352845.1 uncultured Rhodobacterales bacterium
CCTTTTACTACACAGCGCTTTTGGAAAATGACGACTATTCGCCCATCAGACCTCTGGTCGATTGGCTTCATTACAATGGCTTCACCATGGTGACCAAACCGGCCAAGGAATACACGGACCGGGATGGGCGCAGGAAGGTCAAGGGCAACATGGATATCGAACTGTGCGTCGATGCCATGGAACTTGCGCCTTACGTTGATCATATTGTTCTGTTTTCCGGTGATGGGGATTTCCGGCCAATGATCGAATCGGTTCAGCGCAAGGGCGTGCGGGTCTCGGTCGTCTCGACCATCCGCTCCAACCCGCCCATGATCTCTGATGAGCTGCGGCGTCAGGCCGACAACTTCATCGAACTTGACGAGCTGCGCGACGTGATCGGGCGCCCGCCGCGAGAGCATGACAACTATGCGCAGGACACAGTCAGCGAAGAAGCCGATTGAGCCCTGCGAGGCTAAGACGCCCATCCCGGCAAATCTGATCGGGATGGGTGCAAAAGGCTGGTCCTGCCTCTGGACCCTGACCGCCCGAGCGATTACCTCTTGGATCAATCAGGAGAACGCGTCATGGCCAAGCCCCCTCTTACCCTCTACCTTGCCGCTCCGCGCGGGTTTTGCGCCGGTGTCGACCGTGCGATCAAGATCGTGGAGATGGCGTTGGAGAAATGGGGCGCGCCTGTCTATGTGCGCCATGAGATCGTGCATAACAAATATGTCGTCGACGCGCTGCGCGACAAGGGCGCCGTCTTTGTCGAAGAGCTTGACGAATGCCCCGATGATCGCCCCGTGATCTTCTCGGCCCATGGTGTGCCCAAAGCCGTCCCGGCCGAAGCCGCCAAGCGCGAGATGATCTTTGTCGATGCCACCTGCCCGCTTGTCTCCAAAGTCCATATCGAGGCGGAACGCCATCATGCAAACGGGCTGCAGATGGTCATGATCGGCCATGACGGCCACCCGGAGACTGTCGGCACCATGGGTCAGTTGCCTGCAGGCGAGGTGATCCTTGTCGAGACGGTCGAAGATGTCGCCAGCATCACCCCGCGCGACCCCGAAAAACTCGCCTTCATCACGCAGACCACGCTCAGCGTGGATGATACCGCCGATATCGTGGCGGCCCTGCAGACGCGGTTTCCGGGCATCATCGGGCCGCATAAGGAAGATATCTGCTACGCAACCACCAACCGGCAGGAGGCCGTGAAAGCGATGGCCGCAAAGACCTCTGCCATGTTGGTAATCGGCGCGCCGAACTCGTCCAATTCCCGCCGTCTGGTTGAAGTTGGTGCGCGGGCGGGTTGCTCTTATTCACAACTGGTTCAACGCGCCGGAGATATCAATTGGCGCGCCCTCGACGGCATTGACAGCATCGGCATCACCGCTGGCGCCTCCGCCCCCGAGGTGCTGATAAATGAGGTGATCGAGGCCTTCCGCGCGCGTTTTGATGTTACCACCGAAATCGTCGAGACCGCCGTGGAGAATGTCGAATTCAAGGTCCCGCGCGTCTTGCGTGAACCGGCCTGACGCGCTGGCGCATCAGCCCCAACCCACACAGCAGAAACACGGCACTCGCAGGCAGCGGAACCGGTGCAACCTCATAGCGCGCATCCAGCTCCACATCGTCAAAGATGAAGGTCGGCACATCGCCGCCGCGCAAAGCCCATCCCGCCTGCGATCATCCCGACAAGCCGCTCTCGACCCAAAGGCGTCAGTCTGGCATTCTGACGCATGTTCATTCGATCCCTCCGAATAAGGTTGTTGCCTGGCAACTCCAACCAACTCGGTTCGGATCGAATGGACAACCTGTTGAAGGCTCACACCTAGCCGCACCAAGGCTGTACGAAATTGACCAAGATCAATCCCGACCCCCCTTAACATCGCGGCTCATCATGTTAGGTCTCGGTTGCATGACGCAGATCAACACGATCCCCCGCGCCCCGCTTGCGCTTGGCCTTGCCGGCCTGATCCCGTTTCTCTGGGCGGCTCTGGGCGTGTTGATCCCGGCGATCAATGATCTGACCGTCGATGTGATGGGGCCACGCTTCAACGCCCGCTATATGCTGATCTCTTATGGCACGGTGATCTTGTGCTTCATGTCCGGTGTGCTCTGGGGCTTTGCCACGAAATCCGAGCGGTTTGTCCCCTATCTGATGTCCACCGGCCCGGCGCTATGGGCGTTTTTCATGATCGGCGGGGGGGAGCGACAGGCGACCTCTGCCGTGCTTGTAGGTTTTTTGCTGGTCTTTGGCTGCGACATGCAATTCCGCATGTGGGGCCTGACACCACCCTGGTGGCTGTCCTTGCGCGCGCTTCTGACCGCAATCGTCACGGCCTGCCTGGCAGTGGGGCTGTTCTCATGAGCGATGAGCAAACAATCGGCGTCTATGATGCGCAGGCGAGGAAATATGCAGATCTCGTCACGCGGGAGACACCGGATGCCGATCTGCAGGCATTCATCGACGCTGTTGCACCGGGTGGCCGGGTGCTCGATCTTGGTTGCGGTCCGGGCAATTCTGCCGCGATGATGCGCGATGCCGGGCTTGTGGCCGAGGCCATGGATGCCTCTGCCGAAATGGTCCGGCTTGCGCGCGAGACATACGGTATCGATGCGGTGCAGGCGCGTTTCGGTGAATTGAGGGCGGTCGCACGTTACGATGGGATCTGGGCAAACTTCTCTTTGCTCCACGCGCCCAAGGAAGCCATGCCCGGACATCTCGCCGCGATCCGTCAGGCGCTAAAACCCGGCGGGATCTTTCATATCGGCATGAAACTTGGCAGTGACGCATCGCGCGACAGTATCGGGCGGATGTATAGCTATTATGAGAAAAATGAGCTTCTGGGCCTGCTCAAATCCGCTGGTTTCACACCGCGCGCGCCGCGCTTCGGCGAGGAAGCCGGGCTGTCGGGTGAGGTGGCCGCCTATATGATCGTGCTGTGTGATGGCTGAGCTCTTTGCCTATACGGACGGGGCCTGTTCGGGCAATCCGGGTCCGGGCGGCTGGGGCAGTATCCTGATTGCGCGTGAGGGCGACAAGGTCATCAAGGAACGTGAGCTCAGTGGCGGCGAACCCCACACAACCAACAACCGGATGGAGCTTCTGGCCGCGATCAGCGCTCTGGAGGCTTTGGAGCGCGCCAGCACGATTACGGTCGTGACCGACAGCGCCTATGTGAAGGACGGGATCACCAAATGGATCCATGGCTGGAAGGCGAAGGGGTGGAAAAAGAAGGGCGGCGAGATCAAAAATATCGACCTTTGGCAGCAGCTTGACGCAGCCCAAGCCCGCCATGACGTGCGCTGGGAATGGGTCAAGGGCCATGCGGGTCACCCGGAGAACGAACGCGCAGACGCGCTGGCCCGCGCTGGCATGGCACCGTATAAAGGCTAAGCGCTACTGGACGCCGCGCTGCTCGACCGTATGGGCGCCGATGCCCGGATGGACCACGCGGCTCAGCCGGGCAGGCATCTCATAGCCCTTCAGGAAATCTGCGGCCGACATGGCCTTCTTGCCGGGGCGTTGCGCCACGGTGATCTCGATTGCGCCGCGCCCGCAAGCGATCTTCATGCCGCCCAGGACCCGCCCCGCCTCGCCCCCGCCATCGGCGAGGCGGCTGGCCAGAAGTTTCACCCGCTCACCCTTTATATCGCAC
>CAYGUB010000324.1:0-2768 GCA_964352845.1 uncultured Rhodobacterales bacterium
GATGGTCTCGGACAGATCGCCCACGATCGGGTAGCATTCCTCAAAGAGCCAGAGCGGGACGCCTGAGATCTCGGCTGCCCATTCGCGCAACAGCGTGGTCGTCACGCCGCGTCTGGGGCGTCGGCCCGACAGGATCGCGATGGTCCATAGCCGGTCTGTGTCAGGGGCGTCGCGCAGATATTCGGCCAGTGCAGCGACCTTCAGGCTGGTCTTGTTGGTCTGATCCAACCGGGTGAAGAGCTCCGCGAACTGCTTCATGCGCCGGGCTCTGTGTCGAGCGTTTCGCCCTCGAACTCGGTCTCGACGATGCCCGCCTCATAGCCTTGTTCCGACAGCCAGCGGGCGAATTGCGCGGTGTAGCCATGGGTGACGAAAATGCGCTGGGCCCCGGTGGCTTTGATCGCCTCGTTCAGCCCTGCCCAATCGGCATGGTCCGACATGACAAAGCCGCGATCCGCCGCCCGCCTGCGCCTGTGGCCGCGCATCGACATCCAGCCTGACGCAAAAGCGGTCGAGCCCCCCGGGAAGCGCCGCATCCAGGTCCCGCCCATGGCCGAGGGCGTTGCAAGCACGAGCGCGCCCTTATGGGATTTTACATCCAGATCGGGCGTGACATGGATCGTTTCGGGCAATGTGATGCCTTGGGCGCGGAGCACAGCATTGGTATTCTCGATCGCGCCATGTGTCAGGATCGGCCCGATGGAGGCGTCGATATTGGCCAGAATGCGCTGCGCCTTGCCCAGTGCATAGGCCCCGAGAACCGAGAACCGCCCGGCATCGCGGTTCTTCTGCCACCAGGCGTTGATCTGGGCGATGGTCGTCTCCTGAGCTTGCCAGTTGAACACCGGCAGCCCGAAGGTGCATTCGGTGATGAATGTGTGGCAGGCAACGGGTGTGAAGGGCTCTGACAGGCCATCATCGGTGGTTTTGTAGTCGCCCGAGACGACCCAGACCTCGCCGCGATGCTCCACCCTGATCTGGGCGGAGCCGGGGACATGGCCGGCGGGATGGAAGGAGATCTGGGCCTCTCCGATGGTCTGGCGCGTCTCATAGGGGGTGGTGTCGAGCCTGTCCGGGGCGAGCCTGTGGCGGATGACGGGGGCCGCCGCTTCGGTCGCCAGATAGGCACCATGGCCGGGGCGGGCATGATCGGCATGGCCATGGGTGATCAGCGCGCGGGGCACGGGGCGCCACGGATCGATGTAGAAATCACCGGCGGGGCAATAGATGCCCTCGGGGCGGAATGTCAGAACCATGCGGGAGAACCTAGCAGCCTTGCCGCGCTTGGCGAGCGTCGGATTTGGATATTTTTTGCCAAAAGAAGGGGTTGGGTTCGGCGCGGGGATGGGTACGGTGGCGCGAGAGTTTTGAGGGAGAGTTGAGATGCGATGTGCAGGGCTGAAGGCGCGGATGCTGGCAGGGGAGCGGCTTGCGGGCACGTTTCTCAAGACGCCATCGGTGGATTTGATAGAGATACTGGCGGGATCGGGGTTGGATTTCATTTGCCTTGATGCCGAGCATGCGCCGTTCGATCGGGCACGGTTGGATAGCTGTCTGGCCATCGGCAGGGCGTTGGATTTTCCGCTGCTGGTGCGTGTCCCGGCAGGGAGCCCGGATGAGTTGCTGAAAGTGCTGGATGCGGGTGCTGTGGGCGTGGTTGTGCCGCATGTGGATAGTGGGGCCAAGGCGGAGGCGATTGCGCGGGGCTCCCGGTTTGGCAGGGGAGGGCGCGGCTATGCGGGCTCTACCCGCTGGGCGGGGTTTGCGACGCGTGCGATGCCGGAGATTTTGCAGCAATCGCGCGATGAGACCATCGTGATCGCTCAGATTGAAGAGCCGGAAGGTGTGGAGGTGATTGATGCGATTGCGGGTACGGACGGGATTGACGGGGTGTTTATCGGGCCTGCTGATCTGACGGTGGCCTACGGGCATGACAGTCTCGACAATGATGATCTGCGCGCCGCGATGCGCCATGTGGGGCAGGCTGCGCAGGCTGCGGGTGTGGCCTATATCACATGGGTGCCGGGCCCTGATCTGGCGCGGGACTGGGCGCAATACGGGTTCACGACCTTCCTGATGGGCTCGGAGCATGCATGGATGTTGCGCGGGGCGCGGGCGGATGTGGCAGCGTTGAAGGCATAAGCACGCTTTCCTTGGGCTGCTGGGCGCAGTAAGGGAGACGGATGACAGATACGCCCAAGCGCCCCGTAATTCGACTGAAACCCAAGGCTGACGCGCGCGCGCTGGCTGCCGGTCACCCGTGGGTCTATGCCGACCAGCTTGTCACCGATCGGCGGACCAAGGCACTTGCCCCGGGCAGCTTTGCCGAGCTGCAGGATGCGGGCCGGGCGCATATCGGGGTGGTGGCGGTCAATCCGGGCTCCAAGATTATTGCGCGGATCATGGCGCGGGATCCGGGCGGTGTGATTGATCGCGACTGGATCGCCGGGCGGATCAGAGCCGCGCTGGCGATGCGCACCCGGCTTTTCGATGCGCCCTTCTACCGGCTGATCCATGCGGAGGCGGATGGGCTGCCCGGCGTGATCATTGACCGCTTCGGGGATATTGCCGTGATACAGCCCAACGCCGCCTGGGCGGAGCGGATGCTGGGTGATCTGGTGGATACGGTGACCGAGCACACGGGCTGCACGACGATCTACAAGAATGCCAGCGGGCGCGCGCGCGGGCTTGAGGGGCTGGACGCCGAAAGCATGCTTCTTGCGGGCGAGATCGACGGGCCGGTTGAGGTGCCGATGAATGGCGCGCTC
>CAYGUB010000324.1:2778-3619 GCA_964352845.1 uncultured Rhodobacterales bacterium
TTGGCGCGCTCTATCTGGCGGATCTGACGGGCGGGCAGAAGACCGGGCTGTTTTTCGACCAGCGTGATAATCAAGCCTTTGCCGCCCGGCTGGCGCATGGCGCGCGTGTGCTGGATGTGTTCAGCCATGTGGGCGGGTTCGGGCTTGCGGCTTTGGCCGGTGGGGCGGCGCAGGTGCTGGCGGTAGACAGCTCTGAGCCAGCGCTGGAGCTGGCAACGCTGGGCGCCGATCGCTCAGGCTTTGGCGGGCGTTTTGCCACACGCCGGGGCGATGCGTTCAAGGTCATGGACGCTTTGGAGCAGGAAGGCGCGCGATATGAGATGGTTGTGGCTGATCCGCCGGCCTTCACGCCCACAAAGCAAAGCCTGCAAAACGGGCTGAGGGCCTATTCGCGGGTGGGTATGATGACGGCAAAGCTGGTCGCGCCGGGCGGCTATCTGGTGCTGTGTTCTTGCAGCCATGCGGCTGATCTTGCCAAGTTTCAGACGGCCAGCCTGCGCGGTGTTGGCCGGGCCGGACGGCAGGCGCAGATCCTGCGGACGGGCTATGCCAGCGCGGATCATCCGATGCATCCACATCTGGGCGAAAGCGGCTATCTCAAGGCGCTGTTCCTGCGGCTCGATTGATGCGCGCGGTTCTGGATGCCTGTGTTCTTTATCCGACGGTCCTGCGGGAAATACTGCTTGGGGTGGCGGCGGGCGGGCTCTATCGCCCGCTCTGGTCGGAGCGTATCCTGGAGGAATGGGCGCGTGCGGCGCGCAAGCTGGGGCCTGTGGGCGAGACGCAGGCGCGGGGGGAAGTGGCGGTCATCAAGGCGGGCTGGCCCGATGCCTGTGTGGAG
>CAYGUB010000325.1:0-1215 GCA_964352845.1 uncultured Rhodobacterales bacterium
GTTACGTGATTCAGGTTTTTCGCATGACGCTTTAGATCAAAAATGTCTTGCTATGCAGGAGCCATCCACACAGGACATTCGACGCGCGCTGATCACGGGTGCCATGAGCCGGATCGCCGGGTATGCGAGACAGAACAGTCGCGCCACGCCTTGGCTTCAAGACAAACTGGATCGTAAACCGAAAATGGTTGCAGCGGTTGCTCCTGCCAACAAGATGGCACGTCAAATCTGGGCGATGATCATAAAAGAGAAAGCTACCAACCCGAACAAACCGCAATGGTATAAGGTTCTGCTCGCCCAGAACGGCGGCAGCACACAAGGAGTGCACTGAGAAGAATGGACGTCGATTGAACAAGTTCTGATTGGGAAGCCAGATCGGGGTCGGGCGCTCTATAGCCCGCGGAGTCGAATTGGACCTGATCAACGAACTGACCATCATGGCCAGCGGCGCGTGAAAGCCACAATCCGAGGCCGGACACACGACCGCAATCAATCGCCGGAAATCAGATCAGAAAGTCCTTGCAAAACCGAGGGCATCCACACACGACCCCTGTTCAAACGAACCGAACCATCTCTTGGTGCGTTTGATACATAACGCCGGATATTTTTGGCCAAAAGAAACTGCTTGGTGGTTTCTATCGGACCCGTTGGGAGCGAAGGTGGGATGTTCGGCGGATGGGTCGCGGTTCGGCCTCGCCATAGGCGCGCGGAACGCTACAGTAGGGCTGAGCCAGGAGGAGAGCCAGATGAAGATCGAATTTCTACACACCATGTTGCGGGTCCGGGATCTGGAGGCGTCTATTGCCTTCTACAAGATGTTGGGTCTGATCGAGCGGCGGCGGACCGAGAATGAAGGTGGGCGGTTTACGCTGGTCTTTCTGTGCCCGCCGGGTCAGGAGGACGGGCGGGCGGATATCGAGCTGACCTATAATTGGGATGGCGATGAGGGTCTGCCCTCTGACAGCCGGCATTTCGGGCATCTGGCCTACCGGGTCGAGAATATCTATGAGATGTGTCAGAAGCTGATGGATGCGGGTGTGGTGATCAACCGCCCGCCGCGTGATGGTTATATGGCCTTTGTGCGATCGCCCGATAATGTATCGATTGAGCTGTTGCAAATGGGCGATGCGCTGCCTGCGGCCGAGCCGTGGGCGAGTATGGAGAATACCGGTCATTGGTAAGGGCACGACACTGACGGGCGCTGTGTTGGCCGCG
>CAYGUB010000325.1:1315-3590 GCA_964352845.1 uncultured Rhodobacterales bacterium
GCCGCGGTTGGCGGCGCGGTTGGTGGGGCGGCGCAGGCGGCGTGCAGTCTGGCTTTGGCGCTTGGGCTGGATGTATCGGCCTCGGTCGATACGGCGGAATACCGGTTGCAGCTGGACGGTCTGGCCGCAGCCTTGCGCGCGCCGCAGCTGCAGCGGCAAATCCTGCGCGATGCGCATGCGCCGGTCTGGATCGTGGCCTTTGAGTGGGCGGGTTCGGATCACCAGCGGGTGCTGATTGACTGGCGCCCGCTTGGCTCTGCCGAAGAGATCGAGGCGGTGGCGCGGCAGTTGGAGGGGGTGCGGCGGTCGCGCAGTTCGCCCTCCACCGCGATTGGGGCTGCGATGCGTTACGCCAGCCATCTGTTTGACCGCGGGCCTGTTTGCTGGCGCAGGACGCTGGATCTGTCGGGCGACGGGACCAACAATGACGGGCCGTCCCCCGGTGATATCAGCCGTGCGGTAGGGTATCGCGATATCACCGTCAATGGTCTGGTGATTGGGGCGGATCGCGCCATGGGGCGTGACGAGCGGCAGATGGCGCTGATGGAGCTGTCGGCTTATTTCAGACGACGTGTTATTCATGGGCCCGGCGCCTTTATCGAGGTGGCGCAGGGGTTTGAGGATTATGAGCGGGCGATGACGCGAAAGTTGTTGCGCGAAACCCGCGCCATGCAACTGGGTGCCGCGCGGCCGTCGCCCCCGTAAGGCTTCTATCGGCCACGCCGGCTGAAGCTGCCCCGGATATCGGGTCCGCCAAGCCAGCCTGCGATAACCTTCGAGACATGGTTGACGATGCGCACGCGTTGGGTCTGGCCCATACGTTCGGCCTCGATCGCCTTGTCGCCGACAAAGGCCAGAAGGTCGGCCTGGATCAGGCTGTCGGGGACCAATGGCGCGCCGCTGCGGGCATCGAGGATCCGGGCCACGAAGGTCACGTTATGCACGCCCGAGCTGTTGAGCTGTGAGCGGGCGCGTTGGCTCAGCGCGTGGAAGGTTTGCACGTCAATTTGCAGCACGACGCCACGCGAGCCGCGCAGCCCGGCAACGCCTTTTTGGGCAGCCTCGGTAATTATGGCATCGACTTGCTCGTAGCGGTCGCCCACAAGCTCTTCGCGCCAGACGATATCGGCATTGGGTGCGAAGCTGTTCTGCTCGGAGACCGTCAGTGTGCGCGGCACCCGGACATCAACCTTGGTGACCCGCCAGGAGCTGGCCTGACTTGCCGAGATATTGGCCGGGTAGTCGGTTTTCCATTCGCTACCTGAACAGGCTGACAGCAGCGCCAGACAGCACAAAATTAGGGTGGCCCTTGGGGCGCGGGATCCATTTAACAATGGTCGTCTCCAGATATGCCGCATTCCCCACCCATATAAAGCCCTAAAATCCGATAGCAGGTCAAGCACTTATAGCGCCAGAAGGGCCGCGCCGATGCGTCTGCCTTCGCTGAGCAACACATTATAGGTGCGGCAAGCGGTGGGCGTGGCCATGAGCTCGATCCCGAGATTGGCCTGTTCGAGCCTTGTGCGCAGATCGGCCGGGATCTGTCGAATCTCTGGCCCCGTTCCGATGAACAGCACGTCGATCTCGCCTGCGGTCTTGGCGAGTATATCGTAATCGTCGAGCCCCGCCCAGGGTTTTGTCCCGGAGGGCAACACCAGCGCATGGCCCTGATGGACCTGCCCGCCGATCCGGAAAAACCCCGGACCATAGCCATCAATGGGGGCTGCGGCGTCGAAATCTATCTCGGTCAGGCGCATGGGCTCGCTTTCCTCAGGCGTCGATATTGGCGTATTCGCCGGTTTTGATTGTGGGATCCTTCTTGGTCCAGTCGCGTTTGACGCCCAGATAGAGCAGGATCGCGGAGGCCACGAAGATCGAGGAATAGGTGCCCACGATCACGCCCCAGATCATCGCGAATACAAACCCGCGGATCACATCGCCGCCCAGCACAAACAGCGCGAGCAGCGCCAGAAGCGTGGTGATCGATGTCATGAAGGTCCGGCTGAGCGTCTCGTTGATGGACAGGTTCAGGACCTCCTTGAGGTCCTTTTGCTTGTATTTGCGCAGGTTCTCACGCACCCGGTCAAACACCACCACTGTGTCATTGAGCGAATAGCCCACGATGGTCAGAAGCGCTGCAACAATGGCGAGGTCGAACTTGATCTGAAGCTCGGAGAAGACGCCCAGCGTCAGCACAACATCATGGACCAGCGCTGCCACAGCGCCCACGGCGAACTGCCATTCAAACCGCAGCCAGATATAGGCAAGAACGGCG
>CAYGUB010000326.1:0-3579 GCA_964352845.1 uncultured Rhodobacterales bacterium
ATATTATTTCAAGGTGCCGGAAGCGCTGGAAGAGCGGATGGTGATTGCGGTTGATCCGATGCTGGCAACGGGCAACTCAAGCGTCGCTGCGATTGACCTTCTGAAAGAGGCGGGGGCTACGAATATTCGGTTCCTGTGTCTTTTGGCAGCGCCCGAAGGCATCGCCCGGATGAAGGAGGCTCATCCGGATGTGCCCGTGGTCACGGCGGCGGTCGACAGTCATCTCAACGAGAACGGCTACATCGTGCCAGGACTGGGGGATGCGGGGGACCGGATGTTCGGGACGAAATAGCTGGTGGGTCCCGGCACCGCTGATTTTATGCCTCCGGCGGGGATATTTTTGGGCCAAAAGAAGCTGGCTGTGATCGAGGCGGGTGGCTTGGCTTTACACATCGGTACCGCTCGGCCATGGTTGGCCTTGGGGCTGCTCAGGAGATGATATGCGATATATTGGATATGTGGCAGCATGCGTGCTGATCACCTTCGGGCTTGGCGCAGTGCAGGCTGAGACGGTTCAGGTGCCGCGAGTGGCAACGCATATGGGCGAGCCCCTGTCCGGGCCGCAAGGTATCAATCAGCGTTTGGCGCAGGTGCGGATCCGCGTGCCCGATGGCTATCAGCGTGCCTGGATGGATGGGCGGCTCAATGCGTTGCGCGGGGCGGGCACGGCGCGTGGTCAGCGCGCCATGGAAGAGGTGTGGACGAACACGGTGCCGCGCAGGTTGGTCCGCAAATAGCCCTATCACGGGTGGGGTCTCGGTCAGTTTTCGCAGATTTCCTGCAGGCTGATCCAGTCGCCATCCGAGATCAGTCCCGGGCGTGATTGTGCATCCTTGAATGGATCGGCGGCGATGAGGCGGGCAGTGGTCCTGCCGGTGATGTCTTGCGCATATGCATAGGGGCTTGGCGCGACATTGGCTTGGGCGAAACGCGCAATCAGTTGCGCGTCGCCGGGCTGTAGGGGCGGCGTGTCGAGCGCATCCCGGGCATAGTCGCGCAGCACCTGCTCGGCCATCTCTCCGGTTGTGAGCAGCGTGAAGCTGGTGCGCAGGCCGCCGAATCTCAGCAGATCAATCAGCGGATCGCGCAGGTCTCTGGCTTCGGCGCCGGCGATCATGTCACCTGCGACAACCTCCGGTGTCTCGAAATCCTCGACCCTTGTCTTGTCGATCAGCAGCAGGCCGCCGGGCAGAAGAAGGCTGGGATAGGGGCTTTCGGGAACGATATGGGCCTGACGGATTTGTCCGCCCAGAACACGTGTCGTGAGCCGGTCCAGCGCGCGCAGGCCCAAAGGGCTGTCACAGGTCTGGCCGGTGAGCCGCACGATATGGGTCAGCAGCGCGTCACCTATCGCATGGCGCTTGGCCTCCGGGACCACGGTCACTGCGTGACGCGTCAACGCGCCGGGCAGCCAGAAAGCGCCAAGCGCTGCGATGACCAACACCATGGCCGCGACGATGCCAAGCCGCACCCGCCCATGGCGTGGGCGTTTGCGGGCAATGGCGCGCAGGACTTTCTCGATAGCCGCGATCATCTCGTCATCGTCGATTTCGAGTGTTTCGCCGGTATCGGGGCCGGGTCGATAGAGCGCCGGTCTCTCGGAGGGGTTGACCCGCTCGATCGCGGCCAGTGACCAATGGGCCAGAGGCGCCTCGGCGCGGTTGCGGATCACCAATGACGCCTGCCCGAAAGAGACCTGAACATCGCGGCGCTGCGCATCGGCCGCGTCTCGCCACAGGCCGGGGGATTCAAGCCGGTCGTATTTATGTAGGGCCGTCATGGGGCGGCGGTTCTGCTCTGTTCTGGTTTTGGCAAAGCCTAGCGAAAACCGGCCAGCGGCTCAACGTGCATCTGGGGCGCTCAGAGCGCGCTGGCCAGTTTTCGCAATTCGAATTTCTGGATCTTGCCGGTCGAGGTCTTGGGCAGTTCCTGAAAGATTACAGTTTTGGGCGTCTTGAACCCGGCCAGTTTGGCACGGGCAAAGGCGATGATTTCGTCAGGGTTGCCTGTCTGGCCGGGCTTGAGTTCGATAAAGGCGCAGGGGGTCTCGCCCCATATGTCATCGGGCCTGGCCACAACGGCGCAGAGCGATACGGCAGGATGACCCATCAGCACGCCTTCAACCTCAACCGAGGACACGTTCTCGCCGCCCGAGATGATGATATCCTTGGCGCGATCAGCGATCTGGATATGACCGTCAGGGTGCTGAACCGCGATATCGCCTGAGTGGAAATGCCCGCCCGAGAAAGCCTCGGCCGTGGCTTCAGGGTTTTTGTAATAGCCCTTCATCACCGCATTTCCGCGCATCACGATCTCGCCCTGGGTCTTGCCATCCATGGGCACCTGCAGGCCTTTGTCATCTACGACATTGACGCGTTCCATCATCGGCATGGCGACGCCCTGACGGGCCTTGATGGCGGATTTCCATTCCTGAGGTTCGCTGTCCCAAGCGCTGTCCCAAAGCGATTCCGTCACATGGCCATAGGTTTCGGTCAGCCCATAGACTTGCGTGACATTGAAGCCCAGAGCCTCGATTGCAGCAAGTGTCGCGGGGGCCGGGGGGGCGCCTGCGGTAAAGACCTCGACCGTGTGATCGAAGGGTTTGCGGACGGCCGCATCGGCATTGACGATCATGTTGAGCACAATCGGTGCGCCGCCGAAATGCGTCACACCATCCTTGGCGATGGCCTCATAGATTGCCGCAGCCGAGATGTCGCGGCAGCAGATCATGGTGCCGCCGAGAACCGGCGCCATCCAGGTGTGGTTCCAGCCGTTGCAATGAAAAAGCGGCACAATCGCAAGGATGCGTGGATGCAGCACCATGCGCCACGAGATCACCGTGCCCATCGTCATCAGATAGGCGCCGCGATGGTGGTAGACCACGCCCTTGGGCTTGCCGGTGGTTCCGGATGTGTAGTTCAGCGCAAGGCTCTCCCACTCATCTTCCGGCATGATCCAGTCAAACTCCGGATCGCCGCCGTTAAGCAGCTCCTCATATTCGGGAAAGCGGCCGGATGCAGGTTGACCGGCTTGATCGTCGCCCACCTCGATAATCACCGGGCCGTCGCCGTCCATCTGCGCCTTGGCGGCTTCGACCAGAGGCAGAAATTGCGCATCGGTCAGAACGATTTTGGCGGCTCCGTGGGCGAAGATATGGGCGACCGTATCTACATCGAGACGGGTGTTGATCGTGTTGAGCACCGCGCCACAGGCCGGCACCCCGAAATGCGCTTCGGCCTGGGCCGGGATATTGGGCAGAACGGTCGCGACAACGTCTCCGGGCTTGATGCCGCGCTGATGCAGAGCGGAGGCAAGCTGGCTGACACGCTGGTGATATTCGGCATAGGTGAAGCTGCGTGCGCCGTAGCGCAGTGCCTCGCGGTTGGGAAAGACCGCAGCAGCCCGGGCCAGATGGCTCAGCGGTGTGAGAGGCACAAAATTTGCTGGCGTCTTGTCGAGCCCGCTTTCCTCTTCCATCCAGCCCATCGCGCATCCCCCGTTGCAAATCGCCGCCCTTGCGCGGAATATTTAGCCGGGACGCGGCCAGATGGAAGGGGTAATTGCAGATGAGCTTCGGGC
>CAYGUB010000327.1:0-3560 GCA_964352845.1 uncultured Rhodobacterales bacterium
GTGCGGCGTGATGACTTTGCGGCCGTTGCGGCGCTCGAGCGCGAGTTGGCGTTCGCGCCAGATGATCTGGATACCGGCATGAATGATCAAGGCGATGGCGGCCAGCATGACCAGCGTGGGCACTTCGGCGAAAACGAAATAGCCGATCGCGATGGCCAGCAGGATCGAGGAATATTCGAAAGGTGCGACCACGGAGGCATCCGCGTAGCGGTAGCTTGATGTCAGAAAGATCTGCCCCAGCCCCCCGATGAGCCCGGCCCCGATCAGGAAGGCGAGCTCTGGGCCCGTGGGCATGACCCAGCCAAACGGGATGCTCAGCAAGGACAGGCTGGAGGCCGTGACACCGAACCAGAAGACGATGGCCGATGTCGGCTCGGTCATGGTCAGTTTGCGCACGAAGACATGCGCCAGTGCCGCCATCACCGCCGAGCCGAAAGCCACCACCGCGCCCAGCGCCAGATAGGGGTCGACGCCGGCTTCGGTAAAAGCTGTCAGGCGGGGCCACATGATGATCAGCACCCCGACCATGCCCATCGCCACGGCCGTCAGGCGAAAGATGCGCACCTGCTCGCCCAGAAACATCGCGGCGAAGACCACGACCAGAACCGGTTGGGCATATTGGATTGCCTTGACCTCTGAGAGGGGCAGAAGGCCAAGGGCGGCAAACCCCATGCTCATCCCCATGGTCCCCACCAACCCGCGCCACAAATGGCCCATCGGGTTATCGGTCTTCAATCCGCTGCGCAGCTTTCCCTGCAGACTGATCCAGACCACGATGACAGGCAGCGCGCAGAAGGATCGGAAAAAGACGATCTGGCCTGCGGGCACCGTCTCTGAGGCGACCTTGACCAGCGTGGCCATGATGATGAAACAGAACACCGCGCCCAGTTTCGCCGCAATGGCGCGCGCGACATTCTGTTGGGCGGCCACTAAAGGACCGTCCGTTCAAGCGCCCAATAGGCCCCGACAAGCGCTATGACGACCGAGGCCGGGATGGAGATGCGGGACCGGTACCACGGCTTTTGCCCAAACCAGTAGCCCACAGCGAGAAAGGCAAGCCCCACAACGGCGAGCTGGCCAATCTCGACCCCGATGTTGAACCCGACCAGGCCAGCGACGAATTGGCCCGGCGCCAGCCCGAATTCATCCAGAACAGAGGCAAAGCCCAGCCCGTGCAGCAGACCGAACGCGATGATCAGCAGCGGGCGCCACCACTTTATCTGATTGGTAAAGATATTCTCTACCGCGACATAGACGATGGAGGCCGCGATCAGAGGCTCCACGATGGAGCCGGGCGCGTTGACGATCTTGAGGCTTGCCAAAGCCAGCGTGATCGTGTGCGCGACAGTAAACAAGGTGATCTGGGTGATCAGCGGGCGCAGTTGCAGCGACAGGAAAAACAGGCCCAGCACAAAGAGAATATGGTCCAGACCCTTGGGAATGATATGATCGAACCCCACAGCGATATAGCGCATAAAGACCTGCCAGCCGCTTTGCGAGGCGGCCCCCACGCGCGGCAGCGGTGCGCTGAGATCGCCATTCTCCAGATAGCCGGAATAGGCCGCGTCCCCCTCGGCGCTTTGACGGATGATGATCGGGCCGAAGCTGGCATCCCAGCCGACCAGCACATCGCTTTGATCATCGGGCAGGGCGCCGGTCAGCTGCGCAATCGTATCGCGCGGCAGCTCCAGATCACCGGGATCATCGACGGAGATCTCGCCCAGTTCCAACGGTACGGAGATCTCGCCTGCCTTGACGGTGATCTTTCCCTGCAGCTCGGGCCATGCGGCGCGCAGACGGGCGATGAGCGCGTCAGGGTCGAGGGCGCGCAGCGCGTCATAAAGCTCGGCCTCGGGGGCGTCATTGGTGTCTTGCAGACCTTGCAGATTGATCCCGGCAATCAGCGGCTCGGAGGTGAGACGGATGTCGATCGTGACCTGATCCCCGCTCAGCGTGACATCGGCGATGGCCGGGCGAACCTCATGCGCTGCTGCGAAATTCGCGAATGTGAGCAGGCAAACGATTGACACCGCCGCGCAATGCGCCAGCATGGGGAGCAGCTTATTCAAAGGGTGTCGCATGTCTTTCTTCCGCTCCGTCTTGGTTTGTTTGTCTATCTGCTGTGGTCCGGTTTTCAGTCATGAATTCTGGATCTCCCCCACCTCTTACGTCATCGGAAATGCGGAGGAAATGCAAGCCAACCTCCGTGTGGGAGAAAATTTCAAGGGAAGCGCCTATTCCTACAATCCCAAACGGTTCGAGCGGTTTGATCTGATCCAGAACGGGCAGTCCAGCCCGGTCGAGGGGCGGCTTGGTGATACGCCTGCCCTGTCGGTCACAGCGCAGGCCGACACGCTGGCCGTCATCGTCCATGAGACCACCGACAGCGTGCTGACCTATAAGGAATGGGCCAAGTTCGAGAAATTCGCGACCCATAAGGATTTTCTGGACGTGCTGGATGCGCATGTGGCGCGTGGATTGCCGCAGGACAGGTTCTCTGAGCGGTATCGCCGCTTTGCCAAGAGCCTTGTTGCCATAGGCTCGGGCGTCGGGGAGGATGTCGAGGTGGGGTTGCGCACAGAGATCGTGGCGCTTGCCAATCCCTACAGGGTGACGGCGGACAGCTTGCCGCTTCGTGTGCTTTATGAGGGTGCGCCGCGCGCCGGTGTCCAGCTGGAGCTGTTTGAGCGGGCTCCCGACGGGACGGTCGAGGTCACATTGCACCGGACCGATGATCTGGGAGAGGTCGAGATACCGATCAAGCGTGCTCATAGCTATCTGGCCGATGCGGTGGCGATGATCCCGCTAGAGGCGCAGGACCCCATGACGGAGCCTGTGTGGTATTCCCTCTGGGCGGCTTTGAGTTTTGCAGTGCCGGAACAGCCCCTGAAGTGACCTGAATTGGACAGGTCTTAAACTGAATCGCCCCCCGCGCGGAAATCCGAAGCGCGGGGGGCTAAGCAGTGCGTGTGTAGATCCCGGCACGACCATCTGGGTGGGGGCTGATTAAGCCGTGCCGGGAAGAGCTTTCACTCGTTACACACAAGAGATGTTTCACCCATTGCGATGGCGAGAAGATGGATGATTATGGGTTATGCCGGGTTCATACGCGGGCAATTTCGAGGCAGAGCTTGCCAAGTCCATGATCCCGGTCCAATCTTGGGATATGAACCACACTGTTCCTATTCCGATACGCTCGCAGGCCGCTCCCGAAAAGATCGCATTTCATCGAACTGAGCTGGCCCCGATTCTGACGCTTTATGGCAGGATGGTCGCGGCGGGCGAATGGCGCGATTACGGGATATCCATGCTGCGGGATGTGGCGATTTTCTCGATCTTCCGACGGTCCGCAGAACATCCGATCTACCGGATCGAAAAGCGCCCGAAGCTGGCGGCGAAGCGACAGCAATATGCGGTGATCGGGATGGATGGGCGTATTCTGAAACGCGGCGATGATCTGAAAGCCGTGTTGCGGGTGTTTGACAAGAAGCTGATCCGCGCGATCGACTAGGCGGCGTCTTCATTTAGGGGATTCCTATTTGGTGTAAGTTCTGATTCAA
>CAYGUB010000328.1:0-3555 GCA_964352845.1 uncultured Rhodobacterales bacterium
GAGATGGGCTGCGTCATCGCGTTCTATGATCTCGGCCATCGCGGCGCGCATCCGGGGCGGGGGCGGATCGACAGGTGCTGCCTGAGAGACATTGATCAGCGGTCGGTCTGCCGGGAAGGTGACGCCATCAATCCAGCGGCGCGCCTCCATCACGGGCGGCGGGAAGGTTGCAGCCATATTGGGGTTGATCACTGTCATCTTGCCGCCCTCGTCATGTGCCGCGATAGGGCTCCACATATTGCAAGGCCATGTCCCATGGAAAGAAGATCCATGTGTCCTGCGAGACCTCGGTGATGAATGTATCGACCATGGGCCGTCCCTTGGGCTTTGCATAAACGGTCGCGAAATGCGCCTTGGGATAGAGCGCGCGCACGACTTCAAGGGTTTTGCCGCTATCAACCAGATCGTCGATGATCAGAATGCCCGTGCCATCGCCCATCAGGGTGTCGTCAGGCTTTTTGAGAATCGTGGCATCGGTCTGGTGCTGGTTGTCATAGGATTTGATGGAGATCGTATCGACCGTTCGGATATCAAGTTCGCGCGCGGCGATCATCGCAGGCGCCATGCCGCCGCGGGTAATTGCGACCACCGCCCGCCAGCCGCCATCATCGGGCCCGTGACCATCGAGCCGCCAGGCCAGCGCGCGGCTGTCGCGGTGGATCTGGTCCCAGCTGATATGGAAGCCCTTTTCATGGGGCAGGCGGTCTGTCATGGGGTCATGCCTTCTCGATATCGGGGGCGTCGACGGCTTTCATGCCCACCACATGATAGCCCGCATCGACATGCAGCACTTCGCCGGTGACCGCCGAGCCGAGATCGGACAGAAGATAAAGCGCGGATTTGCCGACCTCTTCTTGTGTCACGGTGCGGCGCAGCGGGCTGTTATATTCGTTCCACTTCATGATGTAGCGGAAATCGCCAATGCCCGAGGCCGCCAGCGTCTTGATCGTGCCCGCTGAAATCGCGTTCACCCGGATACCGTCCTTGCCCAGATCCTCGGCGAGATATTTGACCGAGGCCTCCAGAGCCGCTTTCGCCACGCCCATGACGTTATAGTGCGGCATCACCTTCTCGGCGCCGTAATATGTCAGTGTCAGCATGGAGCCGCCATCCGTCATCAGCTTTTCCGCCCGCTGGGCGACGGCTGTAAAGGAGTAGACCGAGATATCCATCGACATGCGAAAATTCTGGGGCGAGGTGTCGACATAGCGCCCGCGAAGTTCGTTCTTGTCGGAAAAGCCAATCGCGTGAACCACGAAATCGAGCGTGCCCCAGGCGGTCTTCAGCGTCTCGAACAACGCGTCGAGCGAGGCTGCATCACTGACATCGCATTCGATCACATGCTGCGCGCCGATGCTTGCGGCCAAGGGGCCCACGCGTTTGAGCAGGGCTTCGCCCTGATAGGAGAAGGCGATCTCTGCCCCGTGATCAGCGCAGGCTTTCGCGATGCCCCAGGCGATTGACTTGTCATTGGCAACGCCCATGATAAGCCCGCGCTTGCCCTCCAGCAATCCACCCGCCATGTTGTACCTCGCAGCTTTTGTTGTCGCTACGCGTCTAAGCGAAACGGTGTTGGGCTTCAAGCGCTGTGCATCAGTGCTGTCTCTTCCAGCTCGCGCAGTGACGACAAGAGATTGTTCGCCATGACCTCAAGGTCGTACTTGCGAGCCGGGGACAGGTTTGATAGCGCAAACATAACAGGGGATCCATGCAAGAGACCGACGAGAAATTCAGAGGCGATACGCCATTCGAGATTGCGCGCCGCTGGTTGGCGGAGGCGGAAGCGTCCGAGCCCAATGATCCCAATGCGATGGCCCTGTCCACGGTGGATGCATCCGGCATGCCCAATGTGCGCATGGTGCTGCTCAAGGACATCGAGGATGATGGCTTCGTGTTCTACACCAACTATGGCAGTGTCAAAGCGCAGGAATGCGAGTTTGCCGGCAAGGCCGCTTTTGTGATCCACTGGAAATCCTTGCGGCGCCAGATCCGGGTGCGCGGCACGGTTACGCGCGAAGAGGGGGAGAAGGCCGATCGCTACTTCGCCTCGCGATCGCTGAAAAGCAGGCTTGGTGCCTGGGCGTCGGACCAGTCAAAGCCGCTGGCATCGCGCGCGAGCCTGATGGCCAAGGTGGCAACCGTGACCGCGCAAAAAGGAACTGATCCCGAGCGGCCGCCTTTCTGGGGCGGATATCGGATCACGCCTGTGGAAGTGGAGTTCTGGTCTGACGGCGCGTTTCGTTTGCATGACCGGTTTCGTTGGTCCAGAACGGCGCAGGATGATAAGGAGACGTGGGCTATTGATCGACTCAACCCGTGATATAGTTTTATAATAAGGCAGGAAATACATACCTATCAAAACAATCGAAATCGTGAGAGTCTATGGTAATGGATTGGTCGAGCGAGGTATTTGATGGGTAGTCATGGGGGTGTTGACGCGTTCAACACAGTGGTTATGAGAGAGCAGTCAAAACCCGTTCTGGACTCCCAAAGCGTATCAGGTCAGGTAAAATGGTTTGATGCGACAAAAGGGTTCGGATTTGTCATCGCGGAAGATGGCGGGCCGGATATTTTGCTACACGCCAATGTGTTGCGAAATTTCGGGCAGGGGTCGGTTGCGGATGGATCTTCGATCAGGCTGAACGTACAGAAGACCGAGCGCGGTTTTCAGGCCGTTGAGGTTCTGTCCATCACGCCACCTGTCAGCACTGAGCAGGAAAGCTCCGCGCCCATTTTCGACGTTGATGTGTCGACGGTCGCGCTTACACCTGCACGGGTGAAATGGTTTGACAAGGCCAAGGGCTTCGGGTTTGCAAACGCCTATGGTGAATCGGACGATATATTCCTTCACATCGAAGTTTTGCGGCGCTGCGGGCTTGCAGATTTGCAACCCGGTGAAGCTGTTTGCCTGCGGGTCGTCGATGGCGACCGGGGCCAGATGGCAGCGGAAGTTCACGCCTGGGACTTTGCGGTCAACGAAAACTAGGCTTTTACTCGCCCTTCTTACGTTGGTTGTGACGAGCGCTGCAGCGATGGCGGACTGCCGTCCCGACCGGGTGTCCTTGCGCGGCGACTGGGGGCAGATCGATTTCCGGATCGAGGTCGCGGACACGCCGCAGGCGCGCAACCAAGGCCTGATGCACCGCGAAACTCTGGCGCGGCTGGCCGGTATGCTCTTTATCTATGAACGCCCCGGTCCTGTGACCTTCTGGATGCGCAACACGCTGATCCCGCTGGATATGCTGTTCATCGATCCTGACGGGACGGTGGCGCATATTCATGAAAACGCGGTGCCTCTGGATGAGACGGCTATTCCGGGCGGTGACGGGCGGCTGGCCGTGCTGGAGGTCAATGGCGGGCTCACACGAGAGTTGGGGATCACGGTCGGATCGGTCATTCGCCACCCGCAAATGCCCCAGGAGATCGCAATTTGGCCCTGTGCCGACAGTTAGGGCTTTTCAAACGTCCCGAGTGAGATTAGGAGATGCGGTACAGATGGACGGGGCGTGGCGCAGCCTGGTAGCGCACCTGTTTTGGGTACAGGGGGTCGGAGGT
>CAYGUB010000329.1:0-3552 GCA_964352845.1 uncultured Rhodobacterales bacterium
CAAACGGCATCGCGCATGTCATTGACGGGGTGTTGCTGCCTGCGGATCTGCTGGTCTCGGATGGCTCCAATGGCGTGGATTTCCTGATTGGTGATGACGAGGCGCAATCCGTCCAGACGGGGCGCGACAACGATCTGATCTCCGGCAAGGGAGGTGATGATCGTATCTCCAGCGGCAATGGCAATGACGTTGTGCTCGGCGGTGCGGGGGATGACGACATCTTCGGCGGCGCTCGCGATGATGTCCTTTCCGGCGATGAGGGCGATGATCTGCTGATCGGCAGCGCGGGCGATGACACGCTCTCGGGTGGCGCTGGTGACGACATGCTCAATGGCGGGACCGGCACCAACACGCTGACCGGCGGCGAGGGCAAAGATGTTTTCGTGTTCCGCACAAAGGGCGGCACGGATGTGGTCACCGATTTCACGCAAGGCGAGGATCTGCTCAACCTGCGCGATTTTGGCTTCCACAGCATCGCGGAGATCGGTGATGGCATCTCTGATGGCGCGACAGGTGCTGTGATCTCGCTGGGTGAGACGGAGATCACGCTGGCCGGAATCGAGGCGGCTTCGCTCACAGATGAGGACTTCATCCTCTAAGAGCGCGTCTCGCGGACAGCGAGCCTTAAAACAGGGCCGGAGCAAGCCTGCTCCGGCCCAATACGATCACCAATATCCCGGCAACGGATCGCCAGACAGAAAGCCGCCGGTTTGCGCGGCTTGGCTGTCGCTCATAAGCGGCAGGATGGCGCGCAGCGAATAGAAGCCGTAGCCCACACCGCCTTCGACAAAGGCAAAATCATCGACCTGATCAAAAGAAAAAGTCACCCTGTCGCCGATGCCGAGCGCGGGCAGCGCCGGGGCGTCAGTCATCACACGGCCTTCATAGGTCTGTCCCCGCAGACGGGTGAAATCATCGACCCAGACAGGCGCGCTGCCTGTGTCGGTCGGCAAGGCGATCTTGAGCGCGGCAAGCTGCCAGCCGACAGGATCGGCTTTTGCGATCTTCAGAAATGTCGGCAATTCGCGCTGAGCGCGCTTGCGGGCCTGCGCCAAAACGGGCCCGGTGGCCGAGCCTTGAAGGATGCCCGTCTGAGCCTCGGGGGTGGGGTCAGGTTCGATCCCGCCGCGGGTTTGCAAGACGCTGACGCCAATCGCCAGACCGGCCCAAAACAGCACGCGCCCCAATGGAAATTTCTCTGACATGATCAAATGCTCCGCCGGTCCCGACCGCTGAAACACATGCGGTCCGGCAAGAGTATTCTCAAAATTACGGCATCAATTTGACGGGCGAGCCTAGCGTTTCATGCCCGCATAATGCACCCGCACATTTTCGCGCCAGCCGCCCAGCTTGTCGGGTGTCATCCGGTTCTGGTGCTTGCCGATAATATTGCGGCGCCGCTCGGTATAGTCGAAATCCTTACTCAGACAGACCAGATCGGGGAAGAGCATCTTCAGACCTTCTGGCGTGTAGCGGAAATAGTCGCCCGGGCAGGGATGATAGCGCCACGAAAACAGTGTGGAATGCACCGTCACCCCGCCGGGTTTCAGCAGCCGTGTGATCTCGGCACCTGCAAGCCAGGGGCGGTTGATATGTTCAAACACATCGAGGCTGAAAATGAAGTCAAAGCTCTCATCGGGGATATGCGGGCAATCGGTGATGTCGCCCACTTCCACCTTGACCGAACTTTCCGGATGGCCTGCCAGATCCATCGCCGCATAGTCAAAATTCGGGAAGGCATCCTTACGCGGGTTTTCGCGGCCACCGATTTCCAGCATGCGACCCTCTTTGACGCCCGCATTGTCCAGCGCCTCGCGCGCGATTTTCTCGACCCGCTCCCAACGGCCGGGCGCGGCCTTGTAATCCTCGCCATGGATCTTGGAGCCGTCTATCTTGGGCTTCGCTCCGCCTTGTGCTGGCGCCGGCGGCGCCCCGTCCAGTTTTTTCAGCATCCCCGTGAGGGCATTTCGCGCGAAGAGTTTTACCGATGACATGGTGGCCCCAATTCGTCTTTTTGCAGGTTTCAACTCCTGCGTCGTTCCGGAAGGTCTAAAACATCAATGAATTGGCAATTAGCCGGTTTGCGGGGCAGGGGCAAGCGGTGCTCCGGGCAGCGCCCCCATGGCGACGGATAGTTGCTCAGCAGCGCGCAAAACATGGGCTGCAAGATCTGAAACCTCGCTCAGCCCGACACGGCTGGTGGGCCCGGATACCGAGATCCCCGCGACGGCCTCGCCAAAGGCGTTCCAGACCGGCGCCGCGATGCAGCGCATGCCGAGGTTACGCTCTTCATTATCGACCGCGTAGCCGCGTGCCCGGATCGTCTCCAGATCGGCCCTGAGCTGTGCGGGCTGCGCCAGGGTGTGATCGGTGAATGCCTCAAGCGCTGCTCCGGCGATCTCGTCGATCCTGTCAGTCCCGAGATGGGCCAACAGTGCCTTGCCGATGCCCGAGGCATGCATGGGCGATTTCGTGCCCGGCGGAAAGAAGGCGCGGATGGTGGAATGGGTCTCGACCTGAGAGACGAACAGAACCGAGCTTGCGCTTTCGATGCCCAGATTGGCCGTCTCGCCCGTGGCCTCCATGAGATCGCGCAGAACGGGGCGCGCCCGTTCGATCAGGCTGGTACGCCGCAGGAAGCTGGAGCCGATCAGAAACGCGCCCGGGCCGATATGCCAGCTTTGCTCGGCCGGGTCCAATTCGACAATGCCGCGGGTCTGGAAAGTGATCAGGATGCGGTAGATCGTGGCGGGACTTTCATCGAGCCGGCGTGCCAATGTCGTCAGCTTTGCCGTCTCGATCCGCGCCAGCTCTTGCAGCACGACCACGGCCCGGTCGAGCGATTTGATCGTGTTCTGCTCTGTCTTGTCATGAAAGCCGCGCGGCCTGCCACGGGGTTTGGGTTGGTCCTGAGCGGTCATGGGATCGGACCTCCGGTCATGTGTTGTGATCTAAAAATGGCTTTCATATTGTGAAAAAGTCAAGCATTGCCGCCAGCCCCCTGCGCTTTGCCCGGCAGATTTTTGCAATGGTAATTCCACCCATGCGGGCCTAAACCAGAACAATTCAGCACGGGTTAGGGGAGGGCGCAGCATGGCGCTGGACGACGAACGAAAGAAGGCCGAACGGCAGGCAGCACTGGATTATCACGAATTCCCCAAGCCGGGAAAGCTGGAGATCCGCGCGACCAAACCCATGACCACCGGCCGCGATCTGGCCCGCGCCTATAGCCCAGGGGTCGCCGAAGCCTGTCTGGAGATCGAGGCAAACCCGGCAGATGCACAGCGCTACACGGCCAAGGGTAATCTGGTGGCGGTGATCTCCAACGGGACGGCGGTTCTGGGTCTGGGCGATATCGGCGCGCAGGCCTCCAAACCGGTGATGGAAGGCAAGGCGGTCCTGTTCAAGAAATTCGCGGGTATCGACTGTTTCGATATCGAAGTGGATGAGGATGACCCCGAAAAGCTGGCCGATCTGGTCTGTCGGCTGGAACCTACTTTTGGCGGGATCAATCTTGAAGATATCAAGGCGCCTGATTGCTTTATCGTCCAG
>CAYGUB010000330.1:0-3550 GCA_964352845.1 uncultured Rhodobacterales bacterium
CCTTGCGCTTATTGCCTTGCCCGATCCCGGCCGTCCAAAGCGGTCGCAGGCCGGACCCAAGCGCGCGGTGCTGGATTTTATGCGTCACCGTCCCGCCACGATGGGTCCAGGCGGTGTGATTGACTTGCGCAGGGGCATTGAAGGCGGGGATCTCGCCCGTGGCGATCCCCGCGGCCTCGGAGGCAGACAGCTGGTCGCGCAGGCCAAACCGCTCGCCATCAAGGATCAACTGATCGTCGCCACATCCCGCAAGAAGCACCAGCGCAAGCCCTATTCCCAGCTTTTTACTCATCTGCACCGACTGCCCCGCTCTCACATCTCTGGTTTCGGGCGTCAGCCCTCGGGCAGCTCGCCACCCAGCGCCACAATCAACTCTGAGGCGCGGCGTTGCAAGCCCGGTGTCACCTCCGCATCCTCCAGCAAGGCCAGAAGTTGCGCAATCGCCGCGTCCCTGTTGCCCGCCTCGATCTGGATCAGCGCCATTTGCTCCAGCGAAAGCAGCCGAAACGGCGCGCCGGGGGCGGTCATCGCCTCAAAGGCCGCCAGACGTTCCTCGGTCGGGCGATCCTGCGGCAAGGCCAGCGCCAGTTTGAACTGTGCCAGATCGCGGTAGATCGGCGGCGCGTCTTGCAGGGCTGCGGCTTTCTCCAGCTCTGACAGGGCCGTCTGCGTATCCTCGCCCTCCAACGCATCCGCAGCGGCCATGTGGCGTGCAATGGCGGCCTGCGCGGCATCACCCGGCTCAATCGCGCTGAGCGTGGCGCCCGCATCCCCGGCCTCGATCCCGGTCAGCAGACTGTCGCCAAATGCCTCGGCAGAGGCCCGCGCCTGCGCCTTGCGATATTCATTGAACGCAGCCCCGCCGACAATGGCCAGAACACCAAGCCCCGCGACCCAGCCCCATTTGCGCAGGGTCTGATATAGCCTGTCTCGCCGTACTTCATCGGTGACTTCTTCGATAAAGCTGTCTGTGTCGCTCATCGCGCGGGCTCCTTGATGGACTCGCACGCGTCTTAGCCCGAAGTTTTAAGGCTTGCCAAGGGCGCAATGCGCAAAGACCTGACCTTGTATCTTGCTGCATCAGGGTCTAAACTAAACGGATCGGTTCAGTTTTCTCTGATCCACTACGCCCGAAAATGCGTAGTTAGTCTTGATTGGTTTGAAACAACAGGGCACGTCTGATCGCGTGCGGCAAGGTGTGGAAATGCGTTTTTTCTCTGTTCTGACAGCCGCTATCGTGACTGCCGCGCTGTATCTTGTGGTGTTTGAGCGGGAACGGGTGCTGGGTTTTGCTGCGGGCGAGCCTGTCGAGGACGCCGTTGCGACGGCGCAGCCTGCCGACACCTCCGGCACGCAACGCGACGATGCGCGCCCGAACGATGAACGGGTGATTTCCGTTGTGGCGCTGAAATCCGCTGCGCAGCAGATCGACGGTGCGGTATTGTTGCGCGGCCAGACGCAGGCTGCGCGTCAGGTCGATGTACGCTCGGAGACCACAGGGCTGATCAATTCCGAGCCCTTGCGCAAGGGCACATATGTGGAAGCTGGCCGCATGCTGTGCGAGATCGATATCGGTACACGTGATGCAATGCTGCAAGAGGCCCGCGCGCGTGTGCCCGAGGCCCGCGCCCGCCTGCCCGAAGCAGAAGGCAGGCTTGCCGAGGCGCAGGCCCGGCTTGAGGAAGCTCTGATCAACGACAATGCCGCCAAATCGCTGAGCGCGGACGGGTTTGCCTCCGACACCCGCGTGGCCACGACCCGCGCCATGGTGCAATCCGCTCTGGCTGGCCTGGAGACGGCGAAAGCCGGTGTGGAATCCGCGCGTGCTGCGGCCTTGACGGCGGAGGCCGCGACCTTGGCTGCGGAGCGCGAAATTGAGAAGCTCAAGATCTTTGCCCCTTTCGCCGGTGTGCTGGAGACCGACACGGCCGAGCTTGGCGCGTTGATGCAGCCGGGCTCGCTTTGTGCCACGATCATCCAGCTTGACCCGATAAAGCTGGTGGGTTTCGTGCCGGAGACCGAAGTCGCCAAGGTTCAGGTCGGCGCGCAGGCCGGTGGGCGCACGACGGCCGGCCAACAGATCGCAGGCGAGGTGACCTTCCTGTCGCGCTCAGCCGATCCAGAGACCCGCACTTTCCGGGTCGAGGTCACAGTGCCCAACGAGGCCCAGAGCCTGCGCGACGGCCAGACCGCCGAGATCATCATCGAGGCCAGCGGCGAGCTTGCGCATCTGCTGCCCGCCTCGGCCTTGACGCTGGACAATTACGGCACGCTTGGCGTGCGTGTGGCCGAGAATGGCCGCGCCGGGTTCGCGCCGGTCACAATCCTGCGCGATACAGCCGATGGGGTCTGGGTAAGCGGGCTTGGCGCGCAGGTTGATGTTATCGTGACGGGTCAGGAATATGTCACGGACGGTGTCGCGATTGATGTCAGCTATGCGGAGGGCAGATCATGACCGGCCTCGTCGATTGGGCGGGCGAACGGGCCCGCATGATCATCGCCTTCGTGATCATGTCGATCGTGATCGGCTGGAGCGCCTATTCCGGTCTGCCCAAGGAAGGCGAGCCGGATATCGAGATCCCTGCCCTGTTTGTCTCGGTGCAATTCCCCGGAATTTCGGCGGAAGACAGCGAAAAACTGCTCGTCAAACCGATGGAATCGAAGCTGCAGGACCTTGACGGGCTCAAGACCATGACCGGCACAGCGGCAGAGAACTATGCGGCTGTCGCGCTGGAATTCGAGTTCGGCTGGGACAAGACCAAAATCCTGGCCGACGTGCGCGACCGGATGGGTCAGGCGCAGGGCGAGTTTCCATCCGGCGCCGATCAATACAGCCTGACAGAGATCAATTTCTCCGAGTTCCCGATCGTGATCGTGGCCCTGTCGGGCGATCTGCCCGAACGCACGCTTCTGAGAACCGCCAAGGAGCTACAGGACACGCTGGAGGCGTTGCCGCCGGTGCTTGAGGCCGGGCTGGCCGGTCACCGCGATGAGATGCTGGAGGTCATTATCGACCCACTGGCGCTGGAGGCCTACAACGTCACCGCCGGTGAGCTGATCAATGTGGTCAATAACAACAATCTGCTTATCGCCGCCGGTGAGGTCGAGACAGATCAGGGTGCGTTTTCGGTCAAGATCCCGTCCAGCTTTGACGAGCCGCGCGATGTCTATGATCTGCCCATCAAGGTCAATGGCGACAGCGTGGTCACGCTGGGCCAGCTCGCCCAGATCCGCCTGACTTTTGAAGACCGGACCGGTACGGCGCGGTTTGACGGCTCGGACACCGTCGCGCTGCAAGTGGTCAAGCGCAAGGGGTTCAACATCATCGACACCAGCCAGCTGGTCCGCGACACCGTCGAAGAGCTGCGCGCAGGCTGGCCCGAGGAGCTTCAGGAAGCGATCCGCGTCGATGTCACGCTTGATCAGTCCAAGACCGTCGATAACATGGTCCAGCAGCTCGAAGGATCTGTCTTGACGGCGATTGCGCTGGTGATGATCGTCGTTCTGGCCGCACTTGGCACCCGCTCGGCCCTGTTGGTGGGCTTTGCCA
>CAYGUB010000331.1:0-2029 GCA_964352845.1 uncultured Rhodobacterales bacterium
TCGTGGACTTGGCTTGTGCGATGGCGTGGATCAGTTAAATGCAGACGCCGCCTAGGACAGATCGTCAAGCACCATGCGAGCGGTCGTAACCATTTGCCGCAGGGGAGTCCCACCCGTCCAAGGCACCATCCCGGGGTTTGAATATCTCAACCAGCAAGGGGTGGCACTGCGCCTCATCGCTGGAATGGACCGATGAACAATCGCCTCCGGGACAGGCGCTGAGCGCTCCTAACAGATTGATTTCAGAGAAGAACTCTAGATAATCTCCGGGCCGCACCGGGCTTGCCTTCATGAAATACTGACCCGTGTCGCGGGTGAAGCCGGTGCACATGAACACGTTGAGCACGTCATGGATCATATGCTCGACCTCATCGGGGGCCTGCCCCAGCTCTGCCGCCAGGGCACGGCTCAGATTCGAATGGCAGCAATGATGATACTGCCCGCCCGACAGCAGATTATGCGTGTAAGGATCGCATCTTGTGCCGATCACATCATGAACCGAGCCGCCAAACGCATCCATCCCGTACCAGCCCAGCGTATCATGCGTGATCGTCGCCATTGGACGCAAAGCCGGAAAGCTCGACCACATCCGATCACCGGTCGTGATATGGGTGCCATGCAGGGCGCGGGTCTTGCCGGAATAAAAACGCTCCGACAAATCTGTTTCATTCCAGAGGTTTAGATCGCCGACCTGCGGTCCCTCGACAGAGGTAATGCGAAAGAAATGCCCCGCCGGCACCTTGAAAGTACCAGCCTCGCGCGGGGCGATTTCGATCTCGCCAAGCTTTACTATCCCCTGCCGCGCCGCGCCGTAGAGCGCCATATCAGGCTGCGGGAGCGTGTCATTGGGATAGCAGATCACCGGCGCGACAGCACGGCGCGCCTGGGCATCGGCGGGCGCACCCATGCCGGTCAGACGACCCGCTCGACCATCATTTTCTTGATTGATCCAATCGCCTTCGCGGGGTTGAGACCTTTCGGGCAGGTCTTGGCGCAATTCATGATCGTGTGGCAGCGATACAGTTTGAACGGATCTTCCAGATCATCCAGCCGCTCACCCGTCGCTTCGTCCCGGCTGTCAATGATCCAGCGATAGGCATGCAGAAGTGCTGCTGGCCCAAGATAGCGATCACCATTCCACCAATAGCTCGGGCAAGAGGTCGAACAGCAGGCGCACATCACGCATTCATAAAGCCCGTCGAGCTTCTCGCGATCCTCCACCGACTGCTTCCATTCCTTTTGCGGACGGTTTGTCTTGGTCTCAAGCCACGGCATGACAGAGGCATGCTGGGCATAGAAATGGGTCAGATCAGGGATCAGATCCTTGACCACCGGCATATGCGGCAGCGGGTAGATTTTAACGTCGCCCTTCACCTCATCCATGCCATAGATACAGGCCAGCGTGTTGATCCCGTCGATATTCATCGCGCAAGACCCTCAAATGCCTTCCCGGCACGAACGGCGAAAGGTCAGGGTCGGATCGATCTCGTTCTTGATCTTGATCAGCGCGTCCAGCACCATCGGCCCGCAAGTGTCCATATCGACATAATACGTGTCGACCTGGGGGTTCTTCCCGTCATCGGGGTTCCAGCGATAGATGCTGAATTTGCGGACATTTGTCGCCCCTTCGGGTTTGGGCCAAGTCTTGCCGGTGCGGATCGTGGAGTTCTTGGGCAGGGTCAGTTGTACCATGTCGTCAGCCTCGTTCTTTGTTACTTGATCGCAGGGGACCGCGTGGCGCCGAGCGCGCGCAAGCCCCTGCTTCGAGTGGAAATTTCGATAGAAGTGAGATATCAGACAACCTCACAGGACGGCCTTGAGAAGGTTCGGCAGGCCGCTTTCAAGGAAACAGGCCAGCGTGTCGGGCCTGCCCGCAATCTTGAGCACGAGGGCCGCGTCCTGACCGTCCGGGCCCGTGACACCGGCCTTGGCGAGCTCAAAAATCTCGCTGCTGGAGGCGTTGTTGATCACGCAATCGGTTGCGGGCTTCAGCGGCACGCCCCGGAAGTTCTCAGCCAGAACGGGATCG
>CAYGUB010000331.1:2039-3538 GCA_964352845.1 uncultured Rhodobacterales bacterium
TCGCGCGCAATCTCGTCGCCGATGGCAGTGTCGCAGGCAGCCAGCACAAGGCAGGTGAGAAGTGCCAACGGTCTCATAACCGGCCTCCGACGCTGATTCCAAACCGGCTCGGACGGCGTTCACCCGCCAGTCTGCTTTCGATGCATTCTGCCATGAACTCAGCCTCCGTCTGCGGGTTGAAGACGCGGTCGGTCAACACGATGGAGCCTTTGGCCCGGGCCCCACCCGTTCCAACACCAACGCCGACATTGCCTTGCACCCCATCCGCAAGCCCGGCCTCTTCGCGACACAGCCGTTCGGCGCGCTCTGGCGTCATGGGCACGGGGGCGCAGGAGACGCAAGTGAACGCAAGACTGAATACACCGAAGGTCGTCCTCACCATGTCAGCAAAGCGATCATTCGAGCCCCATTACATTGCGCATCACACAGTCGTTGACGGGGCGCCTTTTCAGAACCTGTCGTACATAATTGAGAAGGCCAAATCGTACTGCGCCCACTTCGGCATCGGCAAGCTGGTTCAGCCGTCTGCGGGGCGCGTTTTTGAGAACGCAACGCACGGTGTAGTCATGAACATCATGCTCATACACTGGCGGGATCCTACCCTTATCTGCGACGATGATCGCATCGACCACGCGGTAGGCATTCTTCAAATCGTCTGCGAAGCCGGAGGCAGGCACTGCTCCACACGCGATGACCACAGAAACGAAGAGCCCGCTGCGCATCAATACACCCTCGCTTTAGGCGCAATCTTCTTGAGATCGATGCCGCCTTCATTGTGGCTGGTCAAAGGCTCAAGATGCACGCCGCGATAGTCCAGCTTGGCCTTTTGCCCGGTGAACCATGTCAGCGAATGCTTGCGCCAGTTCTTGTCATCGCGGTCGGGATAGTCCTCATGCGCATGGGCTCCGCGGCTTTCCTTGCGGGCCTCGGCGCTGACGATTGTGGCCACGGCGTTGGGCATCAGATTGGCCAGCTCAAGCGTCTCCATCAGGTCGGAGTTCCAAACCAGACTACGGTCGGAGACCTCCAGATCGTCGAGCTTGCCTGCTACACCTTCCATCTTCTTGACGCCTTCGGCCAATGTCTTGTCCGTGCGGAACACGGCCGCGTCGGCCTGCATGGTTTTCTGCATCTCAAGGCGCAGATCGGCGGTCGGCGTGTGGCCCTTTGCGTGGCGGAGCCCGTCAAAACGATCGAGCGCGCGCTGCAGGGAGATCTGACCCATCGGCGGGTTCGGTGCATTGGCGTCAACAATCTGACCCGCCCGGATGGCCGCCGCACGCCCAAAGACCACCAGGTCGATCAGCGAGTTCGATCCAAGCCGGTTCGCGCCATGCACCGAGGCACAGCCCGCCTCCCCAACGGCCATCAGGCCCGGAGAGACGCGGTCAGGATCGTCCTTGGTGGGGCTGAGCACTTCGCCCCAGTAATTCGTGGGGATGCCGCCCATGTTGTAATGCACGGTCGGCAGAACCGGGATCGGCTCTTTCGTCAGATCC
>CAYGUB010000332.1:0-3534 GCA_964352845.1 uncultured Rhodobacterales bacterium
AAGTGGCCCGGCTGATCGACAATTCCGAACGCCTCGCGCCTGCGGGGTGCAATGATCTTGCCCAGCTTGACGTCGTGCGCCGGATCACGCGCGATGCGGGCAGCGCCTACAAGGCCAATGGCAAGGATGTCCGGGCGCGCGATGTGCAGATGCTGTTTGCCGATGCCTCGACCGGCTCGCACTCGCCCGCGCTGGTGCGGCAGGGTCAGATCTCTGAGCTGATCAACGCCAAGCCGACCAACAGGCGGCGTATCCTTGAAGAGGCGGCGGGGATCTCCGGGCTTTACCAGCGGCGTCACGAGGCGGAACTGAAGCTTAACGGGGCGGAGCAGAACCTCACACGGGTCGAGGATGTGCTGGAACAGCTTGCGGCCCAGCTGGCGCAATTGGCACGGCAAGCCAAACAGGCGGCGCGCTACCGCGAAATCGGCGATGCGCTGCGCCATTCCGAAGGGCTGCTTTTGTACCGGCGCTGGCGTGAGGCCGATGAGGCGCGTGCCAGTGCCGACGAGGAGTTGCGCGACCTTACGAAGGCCGCAGCGGCGTCTGAAACGGCGGCGCGCGAGGCGGCGAAAGCCCGCGAAGCGACCGAGCAAGCCCTGCCCGCCCTGCGTGAGGAAGAGGCAGTCGCAGCGGCAATCCTGCAGCGCCTTCTGGTCCAGCGCGATACGTTGAGCGAACAGGAAGCGCAGGCCGCCCGGCGCATCGAGACCCTGACAGGCCAGATCGCGCAGCTCTCGCTGGATATCGAGCGGGAGACAGCGCTGAACCGGGATGCGGGCGAGACGATCAACCGCTTGCAGCAAGAGGCCGCAACCCTGAGCCGTGCCTCTGACGGGCATGTCGAGGCGCTGGACAACGCGGCGACCGCCGCGCGCGAGGCAGCAAAAGTCTTGCAGGACCGGGAGACCGAGCTGTCCGAGCAAACAGAGGATATGGCCCGGCTTTCCGCGCGGCACCAGTCAGCCCACCGCCTGCTTGATGACGCGACCAAGACGCTTGAACGCTATGAGGGCGAGGCGGAGAGAGCCCGCGCAGCCGTGATCGAAGCGCAATCCGCCACGCAGCGGGCGGGCGTGGAGCTTAGCGCGGCTCAGGCCGCTCAGGCGGCGGCTGCTTTGGCGTCCGAGCAATCGGAAAAGGCGCTTTTGGCCGCTGATGAGGCGCGCGAGGCCGCTCAAACCCGTGAAGGAGAGGCTCGCGCGGCCCGGTCCGAGGCGGAAGGCGAGGAAAGCACGCTGCGGGCCGAGGCCACGGCACTGGCCCGTCTGGTGGAGCGTGACACGGCCGATGGCGGGCAGCTTCTCGATGTCGTGCAGGTCAAATCGGGTTTCGAGAAAGCGCTTGGCGCGGCTCTGGCCGATGATCTGCGCGCCCCCCAGATTGCCGATGATGAGATCACCGGCTGGGCACGTCTGCCTGGCTATCCCAAGCCGCAGGCCCTGCCGGCGGATGTCCCTGCGCTGACATCCTATGTTACGATCCCCGATGTGCTGGCGCGGCGCATGGCGCAGGTGGGTCTGGTCGATGCCAGCGAGGGCGCCGGTTTACAGGCGCAGCTTTTGCCGGGTCAGCGACTTGTCTCGGTCGATGGCGATCTGTGGCGCTGGGACGGGTTCCGCTCAGGCGCGGAAGATGCGCCCTCGGCTGCCGCGCTGCGCTTGCAACAGCTCAATCGCCTCGAGCAGCTTAAACAGGAGCTTGAAGGCGCCACCGCCCGCGCGACAGGCGCGGCCCAAGGGCATGACATGCTGGTGGCGGAGCTGGCCGATCTGACCCGGGCTGACAAGGAGGCCCGCGAGGCCCGCCGGATGGCAGACCGTGCCCTGGCCGAAGCGAGCCGGGCGCTGAGCCGCGTGGAGGGTGAGCAATCCATCGCAGCGGGCAAGGTCGAAAGCCTGCAACTGGCCGTCACGCGCTATGAGGAAGAGGCGATGGCCGCCCGTGAGCGTCAGCGCGAAGCGGAGAAAGCCGTTGCGGATCTGGGCGATCTGGAGGCCGCGCGCGCGACCATTGAGGATGTCAAGATGACGGTCGAGGCCGCGCGGATGACGATGCTGGCCAAGCGCTCTTCCCATGACGAGATCCGCGTCGAGGGTGAGGCCCGCCAGAAGCGCCAGCAGGAGATAACGACCGAAATCAACAGCTGGACCCATCGGCTTGAGACAGCCGATAACCGCATTGCCGAGCTTGAGACGCGCAAGACCGGCGCGGAGACGGAACTGGCTGATGCGCAGGCCGCCCCCTCCGAGCTTGCCGATAAGCGAGAGGCGCTCGCTGATGCCCTGGCGGAGGCGGAGACGCGCCGCGCGCAGGCGGGTGATGCGCTGGCTGAGGCCGAGAACAGGCTGCGCGATGCCGTCCAGTCCGAGCGTGAGGCCGAGCGCCGCGCCTCTGAGGCGCGTGAGGCGCGCGCGCGGGCGGATGCCAAATCCGAAGCACTGCGCGAGAATGTAACAGCCGCCGTGGAGCGGATCCGCGAACAGCTCGACAGCTCTCCACAGGAGCTTTTGGGCCAGCTGGATGCGGATCCGGATGCCATGCCACCCGCCGAGACGATCGAGAATGATGTGAACCGTCTCAAGCGGCAACGCGACGCGCTGGGTGCGGTGAACCTGCGGGCCGAGGAAGACGCCAAGGAGGTCGAGGAGGAGCACGCGAGCCTGCTCAAGGAAAGCTCCGATCTGCAGGAGGCGATCAACAAGCTGCGCTCCGGCATTGCCGCGCTGAACAAGGAAGGGCGCGAACGGCTTCTGACGGCCTTCGAGCAGGTCAACAGCAATTTCGGCGTTCTGTTCAAGCACCTTTTCGGCGGCGGAGAGGCGCGGCTGGTCATGGTGGAATCCGACGATCCGCTGGAAGCTGGTCTGGAGATCATGTGCCAACCTCCGGGCAAGAAGCTTTCGACCCTGTCGCTATTGTCAGGGGGCGAGCAGACGCTGACCGCACTCGCGCTGATCTTCGCGGTGTTCTTGGCCAATCCGGCGCCGATCTGTGTGCTTGATGAGGTCGATGCGCCACTGGATGACGCCAATGTCACGCGGTTTTGCGATCTGCTCGATGAAATGACCCGCCGCACGGATACCCGCTTTCTGATCATCACGCACCATGCGGTGACCATGTCGCGGATGGACCGGCTGTTTGGCGTGACGATGGGAGAGCTGGGTGTGAGCCAGCTTGTCTCCGTCGATCTCAAAAAGGCTGAAGCGCTGGTCGCGTGAACCGCTGCTGCATGTCCAGAGATCCGGAGTATCGGAGCAAGGGCGGCTGTAGCGTCCAACGAAATGCGTGAATCACCATATAACGCGCCCAAAACCTTTGATTTCAGGCAGTGTTACGGGATTGAGGCGTTTTCGCATGACGCGCTAGCCGCCTGTGCCAGCACTCAGCTGCCCTGATTGACCCGCTCGACATAGGATCGCAGCTCTTCTGCTTCGTGGCGTGCGTCGCGCAGGCCGTCCATCGCGGCGCGTAGCTCTGCCTCGGTCTGGGACAGTTGGTTGGTCAGCTCCGCCTCGCGTTGCTGCAGATAGG
>CAYGUB010000333.1:0-3527 GCA_964352845.1 uncultured Rhodobacterales bacterium
TTCGAAACGGCCGTCGCCGAGGTTGCGCAGGAGCTGCAGCTGTCCGGCGGCCGTGCGGACGAGCAGTTCGGCGAGTCCGTCACGGTCGATGTCTGCCCAGGCGAGACCGCTGGCGGCGGGGGCCGAGACCGCGGCCGCCGGACAGCTGCAGCTCCTGCGCAACCTCGGCGACGGCCGTTTCGAAGACGTCAGCGCCATCTGGGGGCTCGACCGCCTCGACGATCTGCATGGGGCTTGCGTGTTCCTGTCCGATCCGCGCCAGCGCAGAGGTGTCCTTGGGAAAGCACGAGCCGCCATAGCCGGGGCCTGCATGCAGGAACTTGTTGCCGATCCGCCCGTCCAGCCCCATCCCCTTGGAGACCTGTTTCACATCCGCCCCGGTCTTCTCGCACAATGCGGCGATCTCATTGATGAAGGAGATTTTCGTCGCCAAAAACGCGTTGGCGGCATATTTGATCATCTCTGCACTTTCCAGATCGGTGGAGATAATGGGGAAGTCGCGCAGATAGAGGGGTTTGTAGATAGCGTTCATCACCTCTTCGGCGCGCGGGGATTCCACACCCACAATGACGCGGTCTGGCCGCATGAAATCGTCAATCGCGGCCCCTTCGCGCAAAAACTCGGGGTTGGAGGCCACATCGAACTGAGCTTTCGGGCTCGCTGCTGCGACGACTTCGGCCACTTTGCGGTTGGTACCCACAGGTACGGTGGATTTTGTCACGATTACAGCATACCCGGTCAGGGCACGGGCGACCTCTTCGGCGGCGGCCATGACATAGGTCAGATCCGCATGCCCGTCGCCGCGCCGCGTCGGCGTGCCCACGGCAATGAAGACAGCATCGGCACCAGCCACAGCTTGTGCCAGATCCGTGGTGAAGGACAGACGCCCGGCGGCGACATTGCGCGCCATCAACTCATCGAGACCGGGCTCATAGATCGGAACCTCGCCCGCTTCAAGCTTGGCGATCTTGGCCGGGTCCTTGTCGACGCAGATTACCTCATGGCCGAAATCGGAAAAACACACTCCCGATACCAAGCCAACGTAGCCGGTCCCGATCATCGCAACACGCATAAACTCAATCCCTCGTCAGTATCCGTCCGATCCGTGACGCAGGTTCTCTATACGTCGACCCTGAATTTGTCGTGATCAGGCCGGGCCGGGCAAGGGAATCGTCATCGCGGTCCGGCCCGTGTTAGCGCTCTGCCCGGCCCAAAGCAATTTGTTGCGCCACCTTGGCCTGATTTTGGTGAAACAATGCCCTGGACAGGGCCTGTTTGGCGCCGGATCGTGCAGACCGGCTATAGCCCCCGCCCGGGCGTGGCGCGGCCATGTTCCAGCGCGGGGGAGCAGATGCGGGCCAGATGTTGCGCCGCCAGCAGACCGGCCAGACTGCCGCGCACAGCCCTTGCAGATCGCCCGGGTGTCAGCCCGCGCCGACTGCGCCCCGGCGTTCGTCCGGGCAACTCTGGGCGCAATGCTGGCGGGCGTATTCGCCCCGCCCGGAAAAAAGGAGAGCATAACGCAGGCTGTTCACGTCGAAAAAAGCCCCGTATCGCGTCCAGCATGATCTTACCCCAGACTGAAAGAGATTTTCCGGCGCAATTTCAATCGCATGTGGCGCGATATTCACAGTATCCCTGACCAGAGAGAAGCGCATATTTCTCCATAATCTCTACCGCGCTGCGAGGCCCTGTCCCCTCGGACATCCGTCCCCGTCTTGCGCCCGCGACCCGCTGAGCCCACCGGGGCCCTACGCCCAACCATCTCCAAGGATCGACGTTAATTCAACATTCATTGTTTTAATAAAGTCGCTTAGCTGGCCTCCTTCATCTTCGCTTAACGGTTGCAGCGGCTTGCGCGGTGGTCCGGCCTCGATCCCGCGCAGGGTCAGGCCGTGTTTGACGGATTGGACCAGTTTTCCCCCCTGCTCAAGAACGCGCATGAGCGGCAGCATGGCCGACATGAGGGCACGTCCTTTGGTGAAATCGCCCTCAACCGCGCAGGCCCGGTAGAGCGCCAGATGCGCTTCGGGCGCGAAATTTGACCCCGCACATACCCAGGAGCGCGCGCCCCAGGCAAAGAACTCCAGCGCCTGATCATCCACTCCGCAGGACAAAGCGATATGCGGATAATCCCGCGCCAGCATATGCAGCCTGTCCATGTCGCCCGAGCTTTCCCGGATCGCGCAGAAATTGGGCGATCCGCGCAGCTGGTCCAGACAGCCCGCATCCATATGGACCGACATCCGCCCGGGACAGTTGCAAAGCATCACCGGCAGATCGGCCTCGGCATCTATGGCCAGCGCATGCAGCGCGACTTCCTGGCCCGTGGCAGAGGCACAGGGCGGAGTTGTAACCAGCAGCGCATCCGCCCCGTGCCGCTTGGCCTGACGGGCATATTCCACGCTGTCTTCTGTCCGGACGGCCCCCGTGCCCACGATCATCGGCAGGCGGTCTGCGATCATCTCGTGAATGCGGCCCATCAGCCAAACGCGCTCTTTCATGGTCTGCGCGTAATACTCGCCCGCTGGGCCTGCCACGATGATGCCATGCACACCTGCTGCAATCAGGTGCTCCACGGTCTGCGACAGCGCATCTTGATTGCAGGTGAAATCGGCGTGAAACGGGGTCACGATCGGGGTGTAGATCCCTTCAAATTGCATCGGCGTGACCTTACTGCGTGTTGCATGTCGGTGGGCATTATCGGCGGGCAGAGGAAAAGCGCACTTGCGGGTCGTGGGCAATCGATACGGACCTCTCTGCCGTGTGATATACAGAATGGGAACAATCCCGCCTCGCGCCATTTGCGACCTTTCCTGGCGTTTTTGCGCAGTGCCCGGACCGGAGGCGTATCCAGTGCAGGAATGTCATGACGGGAGACGTCGCGCTTGCTACAGTCGGCGTGCAGCCGTCGTCGCGCGGGGGCTGGGGGGTCTTTAAGTGGTAGCGTCGCTATATGGTGTCTGCCCCCATCCGCAACATGAATTCAGGATGGGACAATATGCAAAGTGAACTTGAACTGGACGTGGTCATCAACGAGGTCCTCGCCTCCACGACAGGCGCAGATTCCGAATATATAGAGCTCTTTGGCGCGCCCGGCACTGCGCTGGACGGGCTGAGTTTCATCTCCGTCGAAAGCAATGACAGCGCGACGACAGGAGAGATCGAGTTTCGGTTTGATTTCGCGCCCGGCACCGTACTTGGCGAGAACGGCTTCCTGCTTCTGGCCAACGGGCTTGCGCAGGCCACCTATGGCGTGGAAGCCAATCTGGAAATCACGGCATCGCTTGAAAACAGCTCAGCCACCTACGCGCTGGTCGAGACGGCGAGCCTGACAGGCGATACAGTGACAGGGGCGGAGCTGGTGCTTGATACGGTTTCCAGCGCAGATAACGACAGCTCTGTCCCCGCTTTCGATGCCCCGGTTCTGGGCCCCGATGGTACGTTCTTTCCCGCAGGTCTTGGCAGGATCCTTGACGGGGTCGATACCGATACCGCCGCCGACTGGCAGATCCTCGACTTTGGTA
>CAYGUB010000334.1:0-3519 GCA_964352845.1 uncultured Rhodobacterales bacterium
CTTCGTTGCTTTGGTGTCAGGATCGTTCGATGTGCCATGTTTCTTTTGCTTTCTCAGTATCTATTGCGTACTTTTGTTTGTGAAATGGAATAAGGAACAAGTTTGATGGCTGAAAACAGCGATTTCCTCAACCTGCCTCAAACGATCGTTTGGGAAACATGCTGATCGGCTACGCCCGCGTCTCGAAGGCAGACGGGAGCCAGTCGCTTGACCTTCAGAAGGATGCACTGATCGCCGCCGGGGTCGAGGAGGATCAAATCTATTCTGATCGCGCGTCAGGCAAGAAGGACGAGCGGCCTGGGTTGGATGCTTGTCTGAAGGCCCTGCGCGACGGCGATGTTCTGGTAATCTGGAAACTTGATCGGATGGGTCGCAGCCTCAATCATCTGGTGAAAACCACGACCCTGCTGTCAGAACGTGGTGTCGGCCTGAAAGTCCTCACTGGCCAAGGTGCTCAGATCGACACGACCACCGCAGCTGGCCGCTTGTCATTCGGCATATTCGCAGCCCTGGCTGAATTCGAAAGTGAGCTTATCCGAGAGCGCACACTGGCTGGCCTTGCCGCTGCGCGGGCTAGAGGCCGAAAGGGCGGGCGAAAATTCGCGCTGAGCAAGGCCCAGGTCCGAATGGCCCAGGCTGCGATGGCAAACCGTGACACCTCTGTTTCCGAATTATGCAAAGAGCTCGGGGTGAAACCGGTCACGCTCTACAGGTATGTCGATCCGAACGGAAACCTGCGCGACTACGGGAAGCGGGTCTTGGCGGCATGACCAACGAACGGCATATCTCGGGGAAATTCGGTGAGTTTCCACTCGACGAAGACAAAATTGACGATGCCATTCTCGCGCTTTTACGCCTCGGCTTACATGCGGAGAGCCGTGCCTGGAAAGGGTTTGACTGGGAGAGCATGGAAAGATTGCACGAAAAGGGGCTCATATCTGGTCCAGTTGGAAAAGCCCGTTCCGTCTGGTTCACCGATGAAGGTTTGGAAAAATCAGAACAGCTTCTGCATCAGTTGTTCGGGAAAAAGCCCGATCAGCCCTGAAAGGCGGCTCAAGGTCAACCGATCACTGCTTAGCGTAGGATTCCACACTCTCCTGCAAAGGACCCCTCTTTGGTGCGCTCAGAGATGAGGCGGCGCTCGAAATGCGCGATAGCCCCAAAGACGTGGAACACGAGCTCTCCAGCGGCGGATGTCGTGTCGATCCGTTCTTCAAGGCTGATCAGGTTGATCTCTCTGGCTTTGAGGTCGTCGACTGTTTTCAGGAGTTCCTTGAGTGAGCGCCCCAATCGATCGAGCCGGATGACGGCGAGGGTATCGTTTGGTCTGGCCTGATCGAGCAGGGCCACGAGGCCAGGCCGGTTGAATGTCTTTCCTGAGATCACGTCCTCGAACACACGAATAGCGCCATGTTGTATCAGCCGATCTTTCTGGCCGGACAAATCTTGGTCGGCTGTTGAGACCCTTGCGTATCCGAGGATGGCATTCAGGAGCGGCAGAGCGCAAAATTGCACGGCCATTGAACATCAGGGCGCCCAGAAACTGGGGAACCTAAACATGTTCGTGTAATGTTCTCGCTTAGAGTAATCCTACGTACAAACCTTCCGATGGGGCCAATTTCGGCTACCAGCGCGAAGAACGCCAATTCGATCAGGACACTGCGCCTTGTCTTTTCTCGCAACGGTAAAGGTCAAAACCGGTCGTTATCGCCGGTGAAAAAAACGTACGAGTTTTGGCCAGATACGGCCTTAGCGAATGCTTTGGTTAAGCCCTAATCCTTAAGCTTGATCCCGTAAGATCCCTCCAGAAATCCAATGTTAGCCCCAACATCTTCCTGGAGTTTTGCAGGATCAGAAATCCAAGTATCGTTGTGGTCAAACTTACAGATGTTTGAGAGCGTCCGTACGCTAAACATCGAAGAAAGCTCTGCAGCCTTGTAAACGAGACGATAATCACCACCATCTTTATGTACACTGGCTTCCATCCCAATACTTGATAGCTGTCTCTGAAGAGCGTCCAAAGTTGGTTTTCCGATGTCCCGCAACCACTTGGCTTTATCGACCTCTTCAGTTGAACCACGAGATTGTTTCCGCGCATCGCTAAAGGAGTTTGTCAAATCGTTCTCCAGTTGTGAAGAAAAAGAACTTTAGAAACTGTTATTCACCGAGGCTAGTGATGAGCTGAGTTAACTTTGGTCGTGGTGCAGACCGTATACATGCGATCAAGAAGGTTCCACTGCAAGATTGACCTCATACCAGACATACCCTTGTGGACATAGCCCCCTGACAGAACATATGCGGCAAAAACGGTCGATACTGGTGAAAAACTCTAGCGGTTTTCTTACTTGGGTTTCCTGCGCTATCGTGTCGGTGACCGTTGCTGTCTGAAGCCGAGAGGATGAAGTTTTGGTGTTTGTTTTCGCGGTTGCCCCATTGCTCTGGATCGCTTTGGCGATCTGGTGTGTTGGACGTCAGGCCACGGCATCGAAGTTGCCCCCCAAATTCTTCGCCGCAGTGCTTTGCTTGCAGTTCGTCGTGATTGCCTTGCCTTTCGTCATCTACAATTGGTCAATGGGTGCGGCTGGTCTGTCTGATTTCAGCGGTTGCCCAAACGGCCAAGAGTATTGTGATGAGTTTTATCAGTTGGAGCGCTTGGGAGACCGCATGCTCTTTCAGTTAGCTGCGGCATTTTGGGTGGGCATCGCAATTTGGGGCGTCGCGTTTTCAGCAAGTCACCGGTTGCAGGTAAGACTGAGCGGCACTTGATCTAACATCAACCTGCTGATTCACTTGCTATATCTGCAAGGGGGATCGGGCGATGATGGGACGGCTGGAGACGCAGGAGAACCTGTTCTATCGGTTCCGGATCGAGGATCACGTTCCCCAAGATCACCTGTTGCGTCGGATCGATTGGCTGTTGGACTTCGACGCGATCCGCCAAGAGCTGGCTGCGCTCTACAGCCACACGGGACGTCCCTCTGTTGATCCCGAGTTGATGCTGCGCATGCTGCTGGTCGGCTATCTATACGGCATCCGGTCGGAGCGACGGCTTGTCGAGGAGGTTCATCTCAATCTGGCCCCGTACGCACGAAGTGGGGTAAAAACGGCAAGATTTCAGAGTTTGGCTTGAGATGTTGACAAGGTGGTATGTTCCGTAAGTATATTCCGATATTATTTATAATTGGAATATGTATGCAGCAGATTTGGTCGGATGAGGAGCTGAGGGCACGTTGGATTGTAAGCGACGCGGAGCGTGGCCTGTTGAAGGGCGTGTCTGAGAAGCGGCGTCTGACGCTTTGCTATTACCTCAAGTACTTCCAACTTTACGCGCAGTTTCCCACGTTGTTGGATTTTGGCTCTGCGCAGGTGCTTGAGTTTTTGGCGTCACAGATTGGCAGCGCCAATGATGATGGGCTTCCCGTCGTTCCGAAGAGAACGGCTCGCTTTTATCGACACCAGGTTATTGCGTTTCTCGACATTAAGCACTTTGACAAGGAGACTCGCGCGGTTTTCCTGAAC
>CAYGUB010000335.1:0-3503 GCA_964352845.1 uncultured Rhodobacterales bacterium
CGAAAATCGCGAAACCGGAATCGCGGAAGTGGTCGGAGACCACTTGCATTTTGATAGGATTGCGCAGGTCGGGCTTGTCGGTGCCATACCAAAGTGCCGCATCGCGGTAGCTGATCTGGGGCCAGTCGGTATCGACCTTGCGGCCCCCGCCGAACTCTTCGAACACGCCTTGCAGCACCGGCTGGATCGTGTCGAACACGTCCTGCTGCTCGACAAAGCTCATCTCAAGATCGAGCTGGTAGAAATCCGTGGGCGAGCGGTCCGCACGCGGGTCCTCATCGCGAAAACACGGCGCGATCTGGAAATACTTGTCGAAACCCGACACCATCAGCAGCTGCTTGAACTGCTGCGGCGCCTGCGGCAGCGCGTAGAATTTGCCGGGATGCAGACGCGACGGCACCAGAAAGTCCCGCGCGCCTTCCGGGCTGGAGGCGGTGATGATGGGCGTCTGGAATTCCTTGAACCCGATATCCCACATCCGCTTGCGCATCGAGGCCACCACATCAGAGCGCAGCACCATATTGCGTTGCAACTTCTCGCGTCGCAGATCGAGAAAGCGATATTTCAGGCGCGTCTCTTCGGGATACTCCTGCTCGCCGAACACCATCAGGGGCAGCTCATCTGAGGAGCCAAGCACCTCGATATCGCGGATGAACACCTCGACCTCGCCGGTCGGGATCTTGTCGTTGATCAGCGACGCGTCGCGGGCCTTGACCTCGCCATCAATGCGGATGCACCATTCCGACCGGACCTTTTCGACCTCGGCAAAGACCGGGCTGTCGGGATCGGCCAGCACTTGCGTCATCCCGTAATGATCGCGCAGGTCAATAAACAAGACCCCGCCGTGATCACGCACCCTGTGCACCCATCCCGACAAACGGACGGTATTGCCCACATGGGTTTTGTTCAGATCGGCACAGGTCTGGCTGCGATAAGCATGCATGTGAGATTCCTTCGGCACAGGGCGCATTTTTTGTCGGTACACCCTGACCGGCGCTGGAAGTCAAGCGCCGCGACCGCGAAGCTATGGCTCAGCAGGTGGAGCATGGCAGATTTGGGTGCGCACGGGCCGGGAAGGCCCGCCGGCCCAGTTCATGTTCACGTTTTTGCGCCGGGGTTGACCCTTCATGTGCGGTGGGACTACATCAAGGATCGGCTGTGGGGGCTGTTAAATTGAAAAAACGGATTTCGGGGGGATTCAAAATAGATGTGGAATAAGATACTTGAGCAGATGCTGGCGCATCTGTTCCGGCAAGGCACCCTCACAGTGCATCTGCCAAACGGGCAAGAAATCACCGCAGGCGACAATTCAACACCACAGGTCACGGTCAGGTTGCACGACTCGGCCCTGCCACGGCGCCTGATCCTCAACCCGGAGCTTGCGATGGGTGAGGCCTATATGGACGAGACCCTGACGGTCGATGGCGATGATATTCGCGGTTTCCTGACACTTGTCGTGCGGAATTTCTCGCAGGGCAACCTGCCACGCGGACAGATGATCGCCCGCAAGCTGCGGATCGCCAAGCGCAAATGGGATCAACATATCCCTCTGCGCCGCGCCCGCGCCAATGCCGAGCATCACTACGACATATCGACCCCTTTCTATGAGCTGTTTCTCGACCAGGACCGGCAATATACCTGCGCCTATTTCCGCGACCCAAGCTACACGCTTGAGCAGGCGCAGGAGGCCAAGAAACAGCATATCGCGGGCAAACTTCTGATCGAGCCGGGTATGAAGGTTCTCGATATCGGGTCGGGCTGGGGCGGGCTGGCGATCACGCTGGCGCGCGATTACGGTGCCCATGTGACCGGCGTGACGCTCTCCAAAGAGCAGCTGGCCTATGCCAGCAAGCGCGTCCAAGAGGCCGGATTGTCGGACAAGATCACGTTCCGCCTGCAAGATTACCGCGACGTGACCGAGCAATTCGACCGGATCGTCAGCGTCGGCATGCTGGAACATGTGGGCCAGCCGCAATATGCGACTTATTTCAAGCAGATCGAACGCAATCTGACGCCCGACGGCATCGCGCTGATCCATTTCATCGGTCGCACCTCGGGGCCCGGCAACCTCAGCCCCTGGTTTCAGAAATACATCTTTCCGGGCGGCTACACGCCTGCGCTCTCGGAGGTTGTGGGCGAGATTGAGAAAACATCGCTCGAACAGGCCGATATCGAAGTGTGGCGCACGCATTATGACCGCACGCTCAGGGAATGGCTCAACCGGTTTGAGGACCGCCTGCCGGAAGTGCGCGCTTTGGGCTATGACGAGCGGTTCATCCGGATGTGGCGCTACTATCTGATTGCATCAGAGCTCAGCCTGTCTGACATGCCGCATGTGCTCTATCACGTGCAGTTGCACAAGGATCAGACCGTCGTGCCGATCACGCGCGACTATCTCTATGTTCCGGGCGCGGCCCGGCCCCATAGCTCTTTTCCCCCACAGCAGCCTGAGCTGAAAGCGGCGGAATAGCCCAGCTTACGCGCGTTCGGCCCTTCGCTCAGAATGGCCGGACGACATTGCCTGAATAGAAATACACCCCCATCCCGACCGCGAAGAGCGCCACACCGGCCACGGAATGCAGCAGCACGGCTTCGGGGAAATTGCCGCGCCGCTCATAGCTCCAGGCGAAAAGCAGACCGCCGGCAAAGGTCATGAGCGCGACGACGACGCTCCAATACATCAGATGCGCAAGCGAGAACAACGCGGCGTTGAGCAGCAAGGCTCTGTCACCGTCTGGCAGAATTGCGGCGTAGCGGCGGAAAAACAACGGCCGGAAGACCAGCTCTTGCGGCAGGGCAGAAACCCACGGGTAGAACACTGCGATGACCCAAAGGATCGACCAGCCATTTGCCAGCCGCGGCGCGTCCTCCCCCCACAGGATGAACAAAGCCGCGGGCGATGTCATCCAAAGCACCGCGATCCCCGCAAGCGCCGTGATCACGCCAGTGGCCAGAACCAGCCCCCAGCCGATCCGGCGACCTCCCGCCAGAAGCGATGCCCAGCGAAATCCGGGCGTCAAGGCCAGCAAGACGAGCCCGATAGCCGTCGCGGCGAAGAGGGCGGGAAACATCCAGGAGGGCGGCAAGACAGCCGCAATGACCAGCGGGACGAGCACGAAAAGCGTCGCGAATTCCAGCTTGAGCCAGCGCGTCGAGGCGCCCGATGAGAGGATCGTGTCGTCCATTCTGCGCGAAAGGTAGCATGGCGTTTTGAAATCGCCAGTATCGGCTCTTGCACCTTGCAGGTCGCACCCGTAAACCCACGACAATTTGCAACTTGCCGCGAAAGACGCTGGGGGCGCTGCCATGCCGAAAAGAGATGACATCAAGTCGATAATGATCATCGGCGCAGGGCCTATCGTCATCGGTCAGGCCTGCGAATTTGACTATTCCGGCGCGCAGGCCTGCAAGGCGCTGCGCGAAGAAGGCTACCGGGTCATTCTGGTCAACTCCAACCCCGCCACGATCATGACCGACCCCGGCCTTGCGGATGCGACTTATAT
>CAYGUB010000336.1:0-3467 GCA_964352845.1 uncultured Rhodobacterales bacterium
GTCCTATGCGGCGCAGCGCGAAGCCGTGATGACGCTGGCGCAGCTTATGGCGCCAATGACGCCGCATCTTGCAGAAGACATCTGGGCGCATCAAGGTGGGACAGGTTTGATCTGCGAGGCGGGCTGGCCGCGCGTGGATGAGGCGATGCTGGTGGATGACACGGTGACGCTGCCCATCCAGATCAACGGCAAACGCCGCTCTGAATTGCAGGTTGCCGCGGGTGCCTCAAAGGAAGAGGTTGAAAAGCTGGCGATGGCAGATCAAGCTGTGATCAAGGCGCTGGACGGGGGAGCGCCGAAGAAAATCATCGTGGTGCCGGGACGAATTATAAATGTTGTTATCTGATCGAAGGTTTTTCCTGCTGGGCGCCTTGGCGCTTGGTGGCTGCGGCTTTGAGCCCGTGTTGGACGAGAAAAACCAGAAAACCAACCTGCGGGGCAAGATCGTGGTGGACCCCCCTACCGACCGCGACTCCTTTGAGCTGGTGCGGCGGATGGAAACCCGCTTCGGGCGTCCCTCAGCGCCGCTTTACCGCATGACGGTCGCTTTGGATGTGCGCGAAGAGGGGCTGGCGATCTCTGGCAGCAATGACATCACCCGCTACAACGTGCTGGGCGTCGCGGCCTATACGTTGAGCAGGATCAACACCGCAGAGGTAGTCTCGCAGCACCGGATCGAGACCTTCACGGCCTATTCCGCCTCGCAACAGCCTGCGGCCACCCTGTCGGCGGAACGTGATGCGCGGAAGCGGCTGATGGTCAGTCTTGCCGACAAGATCACCTCCCGGGTTTTGATCGACGCGCGCCGTTTCGCCACATGAAACTGAATGCACGGGATGCGCGGGCCTTCTTTTCCAAGCCTGACGCCAATGCTCCTGCGCTTTTGATTTACGGCCCCGACCCGATGCGCAGCGCCTTGCGTCGTCAGGAGGTTATCAAGGCGCTGGTCGGCGAGCGGGCGGACGAAGAGATGCGCCTGTCGCGCATGCCAGCCAGCGATATCCGCAAGGACCCCGCGCTTCTGGTTGACGCGATGAAGGCCCGGTCGTTCTTTCCCGGTCCGCGTGTGGTCTTTGTTGAAGAGGCCAGCGATGCCGTGGCCAAAGCCGTGGAGGCCGCTTTGCAGGATTGGCAGGCTGGCGATGCAAATCTGGTGATCACCGCCGGGCAACTGACCCCGCGCGGGGCGCTGCGCAAGCTGTTTGAGCCGCACAAGACGGCGCTGATCGCCGCGATCTATGCCGACCCACCCACCCGCGAGGAGATAGAGCAGGACCTCGCCCGCGCGGGTCTGCGCGATATCCCGGGCGATGCGATGGGCGCATTGGCAGAGCTTGCCCGCAGCCTCGATCCCGGTGACTTTCGCCAGACCGTCGAGAAGCTGAGCCTCTACAAGCACGGCGATGCCTCTCCCGTCAGCCCCGAGGACATAGAGAACTGCGCCCCCGCCACCCTGCTCGCAGAGCTTGACGATGCGCTGGATTGCGTCGCGGAAGGCCGCGTGCAGGAGCTCGGGCCCACGCTTGCCAAGCTGGAGGCGCAGGGCGTGGCGGCTGTACGGCTTTGCATTGGCGCGACCCAGCATTTCCGTAAACTCTACCTTGCGGCCAGCGATCCCGGCGGGCCTGAGGCGGGGCTCGCCCGCGCCCGCCCGCCTGTGCCTTACATGCGCAAGGACCGGCTCGCCCGGCAAGCGCGCAGCTGGGGCGCCGCCCGGCTTGAGACCGCGCTGAAAGTGCTTGCCGATACCGATCTGGAGCTTCGATCGGCCCGGCCGGTTCCGCATATGGCACTGATGGAGCGTGCGCTTATCCGATTGTCCATGATGAGCAGGTAGGACCTTATGTACAAAGTGATCGGCAACCCCAAGAGCCGAGTATTTCGCGTGTTATGGCTGTTATGCGAATTGGGTCAGGACTACGCGCATGACCCGGCCGATCCGCGCTCGGACGCGGTGCTGCGCCATAACCCGAGCGGCAAGATCCCCGTTCTTCTTGATGGGGCTGAGGCGGTGACGGATTCGGTCGCGATCATGACCTATCTGGCCGATAAGCACGGGCAGATGACCTACCCCGCAGGCACGCTGGACCGCGCGCGGCAGGATGGCTGGACGCAGTTGATCATTGATGAGCTGGACGCAAACCTCTGGACCGCCGCGCGCCATGGCTTTGTGCTACCCACTGAGCATCGCGTGCCCCAGATCAAGCCAAGCCTGAGATGGGAATTCACCCGCTCGCTCGACCGCATTGCAGAGCGGATGGGGGACGCTCCGTTTGTGATGGGTGATCAGATCACCATCCCCGATATCCTTCTGGCGCATTGTCTGGGCTGGGCGCATGTGGCGAAATATGACCCGATCAACGAACGGATGCAGCGCTTCCACAATCAGATGCGCGCCCGGCCCGCATTCGAACAAGCACTGAGCGCGTGACTTGCCGCCCATCTGCCGGTCGCCAGGCAGGTGTTGAGCAGGTAGCCACCGGTCGGCGCATCCCAGTCAAGCATCTCTCCAGCGACGTAAGTACCGGGGCGGGATTTCAGCATCAGGGTGTCATCGACCGCGTCAAAGCTGATCCCGCCTGTGGTCGATATCGCCGTCTCGATTGGTTGCAGGCCTGACACCGCTATGGGCATGGCCTTGATCACCTCGGCAGGCCGAACCGGCAAGGGGCGCGCGCATTCCTGCAACAGGGCGAGTTTTACGGGCTCCAGCCTCAAGGACTTGCGCAGCCAGTTCGTCACCGTCTGTTTGCCGCGCGGGCGTGACAGGCGCCGGGCTATCGTCTCAACGGTTTGATCGGGCAGAAGGTCGATGAAAAGCGGTGCACCCGCCCGTATCGCAGGCGACAGGGCATAGATGCCGCCGCCCTCAATGCCGGTCTCGGTAATGATGATCTCGCCGCGCCCGAAATTATCGCCCGCGCTGAGCGCGATATTCTTCACCGGTGCCCCGAAATGTCGCGCCATATGGCCAGACCAGTTGACCGTCACGCCAACATTGGAGGGCTGGAAAGCCACCAGCGCCTCGGGCGGGAAATGAGCCATCCAATGCCCGTCAGAGCCCAGACGCGGCCAGCTTGCGCCGCCCAAGGCCAGGATGGTGACGTCGCTGGCCAGTCGCTGTTCCCCATGAGGCGTTTCAAAACGCAGCTCTGTGCCGCTCCAGCCCGTCCAGCGCCAGCGGGTCTGGAAGGTCACGCCCAAACTGTCCAGCCGCGCAAGCCAGGCGCGCAGCAGAGGCGAGGCCTTCATGACGCGCGGAAAGACGCGTCCCGTCGATCCGGTAAAGGTCTCTGCGCCCAAAGTGTTGGCCCATGATTTGACCTCAGCCGGGCCGAAGCTCTGGACAGCCTCACGGATAGCGGGGGGCGCCGTGATGCGCGCGGCCAGAGACGGGGCAGACACATCCATTGTCAGGTTCAGCCCGGACTTGCCTGCCATCAGAAACTTGCGCCCCAGCGATGGTT
>CAYGUB010000337.1:0-3452 GCA_964352845.1 uncultured Rhodobacterales bacterium
GTTGTGGCTGGAAAGATACGCGAAAGCAACGATCCGACATTCGGCTTCAACGCGCAGACCGAGGAATATGGCGACATGTTCAAATTCGGCGTGATTGACCCTGCCAAGGTCGTGCGCACCGCTCTGCAGGACGCTGCCTCCATCGCCGGTCTATTGATCACGACGGAAGCCATGGTTGCCGATAAGCCCGCCAAAGAAGGCGCAGGCGGCGGCATGGGTGGCGGCATGCCCGACATGGGCGGCATGGGCGGCATGATGTAGCCTGTCGCACCAAGCGAAGAACATTAAAGGGCGCCGCAACCGGCGCCCTTTTTTCGTCTTTCGGTATGTCTATGGAGGGCCAGGTACCCGCTACGCAGCCTGTTTCGAATTGGCCGCAACCAATTCGCGCCACAGATGGCGTTTGGGGGTGTGTTCCCGCTCGTCCAGACGCTCTGCGGCTTGGGCGATCAGCGCGCGCAACGTGTCGCGATGGTTCAGCACGTCAATCCGTGTTGCATCCGGGCTGATCACTTTGAAATCCTCCCATGCCGTGCGGGCGCGTTTGTAAAAGGCAAGAAGCTCGGCATCAAATCGCATCGCCAGCTCCGGGCTGTACTGATCGGTCTCCAAGATCTGCGCCGTCTTGGCGGTGTCTGCAGCATAGCGCATATTCATCGGGCCAAATGGGTCGCAATGGAGCATCAGCAGGAAATCGGACAGGGGACCGGGGGCGCAGGCGCTGGGGCAGAGCGGTGCCGCGATGAGGCCACCGCCAGAGGTCTGGCGAGCGATATCGCGATTGACAGCCTCAAGAAGCTGCGCGTGACGCCGTTGCGCAGTGTCGAAGTCGAACTGCCCATCCCACGCTATCTCATCAAACGGGTGATGAGCGTCGGATGTAACCGCGACGGCCGCGCCATGCGCATTATCGTTCAAAAACCTGTGAAACATTTCATGGACCCTCAGGAATGTGAGCAGCTATAGATTTAATAAGTTAAAGAATATGCAGTGAGCGGGACCAAAGCGTGGCAATTGGATGTTGGGGCCGGGGGCAGTCGCGGTTTGGGTTTGAAATGAGCGCCGCAAAAGCGAGTGTGGGTGCAATTGGGGGACAGGCATGTCAGAGCCGAGTTTTGTACGAGAAGTCCGCGCGGAGGATCACGAGGGTATTGATGCGTTGCTGGAGCAGGCATTCGGCCGCCCCGACGAGCGCAAGCTGGTGCGCAATCTGCGCGACAATGGAGAACTCTATAAGGAGATCGTGATGCCTTTCGGCGCGGGGGCTGCGGGCTATCTTGCGATCTCACGGCTGCGCGCGCCGGATGGCTGGCTGTGTTTGGGACCTGTGGCCATTCACCCCGATTGGCAAAGGCAGGGGCGGGGGTGCTTCATGGTCAAGGCAGAGGTCGAACAGCTCTGCCAGCGCTTGCGCAAGACCCTCGTGGTTCTGGGAGAGCCGGAATTCTTCCGCAGCGCCGGTTTTTCCAAGACCCGCGCGCGTGGGCTGCGCACCCCGCATCGTTTCGACAATCTGCTGCTTGCGGGCCCCGGAACGGAAGTGCCTCAGGTAACGCTGAGCTACCCCAAATCCTTCGGTCTGCGGTAGATGCGCCTGTTCTTTCTGGTCGCGCTTGTCATGACGGCTTTTGCGGCCAATTCAGTTCTCAACCGTATAGGCCTGTCCGATGGCGTCACGACGCCTATGGGCTTTGCCGTGATCCGTGTGGTGAGCGGCGCGCTTATGCTTGGCATCCTTGCCGTCATCTACGGGCGCGCCCTGCCGCTGATCAAACCCGCGAGAATTGTGGGAACGCTGTCGCTTTGTGCCTATCTGGTCGGATTTTCGATCGCATATCTGACGCTTGGCGCGGGCATTGGCGCGCTGATCCTGTTCGGCGGCGTTCAGGTGACAATGTTTGCCGGAGTGCTTCTTTCGGGCGGGCAGGTCACGCGTTGGCGCTGGATCGGCGCGATTATTGCCTTTGCTGGCTTGGCATTGCTTCTGTCGCCCGGAATTGGCGCTGCACCTGATCCCTGGGGCGCGTTTTTCATGACCGTGGCCTCTGTGGGCTGGGGGCTCTATTCGCTCGCCGGTGCAAAAGAGCCCGACGCGCTGGCGGGCACAGCCGCGAATTTCATACTGGCTGTGCCTGTGATGCTGGCAGCGCTTGTGGCCTTTGGTCTGCCCTTTGCGATGGGCGGGTCCGGGTTCTTGTATGCGGTGATCTCGGGGGCTTTGACCTCGGCCCTGGGCTACGCGCTTTGGTATCAGATCCTGCCACGGCTTGAGGCCAGCATCGCCGCCATCGCGCAATTGACAGTTCCGGTCATAGCGCTTGCCGGTGGGGTCCTCTTTCTGGGCGAGGCGCTGACGTGGCGGTTCTTCCTGGCAAGCCTTCTGGTGCTGGGTGGCGTCGCAATTTCCCTGCGCAAGCCCTGAGGCTCAGACCCGACGAGACAACAGCCCGCCGGGCTGGCGCAGGATCGTGCCTTCCATCTCCAGCGTCATGAGATGCGCGATCACCGATTGCGCTGGCAGGCCCGTGTCGCGGATCAGCTGATCCTCGGCAATGGGCGCAGGACCCAAGAGATCGAGGATCATCGCATGCGCATCCGCGTGATTACGGACCGGTTGCGGGCAGGGCTCTTGCGGCGAGCGCTCCTGCGGCGCGGCCTCTTGGTGGAGCGGGCTTGTCTGCAAGTGCTCGGCCACATCGCGGCCTGACCGGATCAGCGTGGCCCCGTCGCGGATCAGTATGTTGCACCCCGATGCGCGGGCATCGAACGGATGGCCCGGCACGGCAAGTACCTCGCGCCCCTGATCCAGCGCATCCCGCGCCGTGATCAGACTGCCCGATTTGGCCGCGGCCTCGACCACAATCACCGCCCGCGCGATGCCCGAGATAATCCTGTTGCGCCTTGGAAAATGGCGCGCCTGCGGGTTTAGCCCGACGGGCTGCTCGGAAATCCGCAGACCGCTGCTTGCGATATCGTCATGGAGTTTTGCGTTCTCATTTGGATAGATGGTGCCGATGCCCCCCGCCTGCACCGCAATCGTGCCGGTCTCCAATGCGGCCAGATGCGCGGCGGTATCGATCCCGCGCGCCAGACCGGATGCCACAACAAAGCCCATCCCGCCCAGCTCCCTGCTGAGCGATTTCGCCATTCGCGTGCCCAGCGACGACGCATTGCGCGCGCCGACAAGCGAGATCACGGGGCGGCTGAGCAGGGAGGTATCGCGCAAGACCCAAAGCAGAGGCGGCGGATCGGATATATCGCGCAAAGCTGGCGGATAGTCGGGACAGGCAATGGTGATCAGCCTGGCACCAAGGCTACGGCCTGCGGCGATCTCGTCCTCTGCTGCAGATTTGCTGAAAGGGCTGTATTTGGCCACACCTGCCGCGCTCGCAACACCTGGGAGAATTTCGAGCGCGGCCTCGGCGGAGCCATGTTCCGTCATGAGGCGAAAG
>CAYGUB010000338.1:0-3392 GCA_964352845.1 uncultured Rhodobacterales bacterium
GGCTGAAACGCCAGTTGGAGCTGCCCTCAACAGGCTGGCTGCGGAAATACCGCGTGCGGGTCAATGGCACGCCCGAGGACAGGACGCTCGACCCGCTGCGCCGGGGCGTGACGGCGGATGGCGAGAAATTCCAGCCTATGGAGATCACGCTCGACCGCCAGCAAGGGGCCAATGCCTGGCTCACCGTGGGGCTGCGCGAAGGCAAGAACCGCGAGATCCGGCGCGCAATGGAACAGGTCGGGCTGAAGGTAAATCGGCTGATCCGGGTCAGTTACGGGCCCTTCCGGCTCAATGAGCTGAAGCCGGGAGAGCTCGAGGAGGTCAAGGCCCGCGTCCTGCGCGACCAGCTCGGCCTGCAGGGCCCCGACGAGAAGCCAAAGCTCAAGCGCAAGCCGAAACCAACCCGGCGGCGCAGCTGACATGAGGCAGGCCTGACCTGAAACGCCACAGTAATCGCCACAGTTGCCCCTCTCCCGGCTGCATGGCATGCAGGGCAAAACGACAAAACTGACCTGACGAGGGACCAATGGCCGAACTTCTGACCGCCGAGAATCTCGGAAACCTGCTGATGCTGTGCTTCCTGCAAGCTGTTCTTGGCTTTGACAACCTGCTCTATATCTCCATCGAGAGCCAACGCGCGCCGCTTGCCCAGCAAAGGGCCGTGCGTTTCTGGGGGATCATCATCGCGGTGGCGTTGCGCGTTTTCCTTCTGTTTGCGATGGTGAGCCTGCTGGGGCAGCTGACCGAGCCATTCTTCGTGTTCAGCTGGGAAGGCGTGATCACCGGCGGCGTGAATTTCGCAACTTGCGTTTTTGTCCTGGGTGGCATTTTCATCATGTATACGGCCGTCAAGGAGATCGGGCACATGCTGTCGGTGGAACATCTGGAACATGATATCGAGGCCAAGCCGCGCAAATCGGCGGCCAGGGTGGTGATGCTGATCGTCTTCATGAACCTGATCTTCAGCTTCGATTCCGTTCTGTCAGCCATCGCGATAACGGATGTCTTCCCCGTGTTGGCAACGGCGATCCTTCTCTCGGGCCTCGCGATGCTGCTGCTGGCCGATGGCGTGACGGAGTTTCTGAAAAAGAACCGCATGTATGAGGTGCTGGGCCTGTTCATCCTGCTGATCGTCGGTGTCGTGCTTCTGGGCGAGGCCGGCGTCGCAGCCAGCCATGCCGCCCATGATGACGCGCTGGCCATTCATGTCTTTGGCTATCCGATCATCCCGATGTCAAAATCGACCTTCTATTTCTCCGTCATCGTGTTGTTTGCGGTCGAAATCATCCAGTCGGGCTATGCGCGCAAACTGAGTGCCGAGCGCATGGCAGAGCAGCGCACAAACCACTGACGCGCAGGCAGGCTTGGCGTTCAACGGCTGTGGCGCATCTGGAAAGCGATGCGCCCAGCACTTATATGGGCAGCGAGAGGGCGTGAGACAAACCAAATGCTGAACAACGCGAACCGAGCGATCTATTACGCAGCCTTGCTTTTGCTGGTGTTTCTCGCCTCAATCGGAGTGCTCTGAGATGGCACAACGTTTCGGCGGGGCGCATAGCCCTGACCCTTCCGGCCTGCCCCCCGGCCCCCTTGACGGCCGCCAGCCGCAAAAAGGGCGTGGGCGGGTCAATATGCTGTATCTTGCTGCCGCCCCATTGATCTTCACCACACTTTTCAGCGATGGCCCCGTTGCTGTCGCCACCCATATCGCCGCTTTGGTTGCGATCACCACCGCCTGCTGGCTCACCAAAGAGGGGCTGGAGGCCGAGGACGCCTATCTGTCGCGCAGCGTGGCCAAGCGCCCCGCGCTCCCGCGCAAGATGCTGGGCGCCGGGCTGATGGGTCTGGGTATCGCGCTGGCCACAGCCGATGGCAATCTGGGTGGCGCACTGATCTACGGGCTGCTGGCGGCGGGTCTACATCTGGGCAGCTTCGGGCTTGATCCGATGAGAAACAAGGGTCTTGCGGGCGATGACTTCCAAAGCGACCGCGTGGCGCGGGCTGTGGATGAGGCAGAGACGCATCTGGGCGCGATGCGCCGTGCCATCGACACGCTTGGCGAGCGGACATTGAGCGCGCGTATCGAGCGGTTCGAGACCACCGCGCGAAAGATGTTCCGCGCGCTGGAACAGGACCCGCGCGAACTGACGGGCGCGCGGCGCTATCTGAGCGTCTATCTGCTGGGCGCGCGCGATGCGTCGATCAAATTCGCCGATCTCTACAGCAAGCGGCGCGATGAAGCGGCAAAGGCCGATTATACCGCCCTGCTGGATGATCTGGAGGCCAACTTCACGGCCAAATCGGGCACGTTTCTGGATGCCAAATCGGCTGATCTGGAGATCGAGATATCCGTCCTGCGCGACCGTCTGGGCCGTGAAGGGCTAAAGGTCGAATAAGGACAAATAAAGGGGGACCACCATGTCTGAGACAGTGCGCAAACAGGCCGAAGAGACGACGGGGCTTGTGAAAGAACTAAACGCCGTCGTTCTGGCGGAGCCCAGTGATATGGTCGTCAGCCTCTCGGATGCGCCCAAGCCGCTGGCCGATGACATCCGCAGCCGCATGGCCGAGATTGACATGAGCGACACAGGCTCCATCGTCAGCTTTGGCACCCGGGCGCAAACCGGTCTGCAAGAGATCAGCCAATCCATGCTGGCCGATGTGAAGAACAAGGATGTGGGACCTGCGGGCTCCAGCCTGCGCAAGATCGTGGCCACAATCCGCGGCTTCTCGGTCGAGGAGCTGGACCCGAACCGCAAGCGGTCATGGTGGGAGAAGTTGACCGGCAAAATGGCCCCCGCCGCGCAATTCATGGCGCGCTATGAGGATGTGCAGGATCAGATCGACAAGATCACCAATGATCTGCTGGGCCATGAACATGCGCTTCTCAAAGACATCAAATCGCTCGATATGCTCTATGACCGGACGCTGGAATTCTATGATGAGCTTGCGCTCTATATTGCGGCGGGCGAAGGCAAGTTGGCAGAGCTTGACGCGACCGAAATCCCCGCGCTGGAAGCCCGGATCGAGGCTGCGGCAGACGGTGACAAGGTGATGGCCGCCCAGGAGCTGCGCGATCTGCGCGCCGCGCGCGATGATCTTGATCGCCGGGTGCATGATCTGAAGTTGACACGTCAGGTGACCATGCAATCGCTGCCCTCCATCCGGCTGGTGCAGGAAAATGACAAAAGCCTGGTGACCAAGATCAACTCCACGCTGGTCAATACGGTCCCGCTTTGGGAGACGCAGCTGGCGCAGGCGCTGACCATCCAGCGCTCGTCCGAGGCGGCAGAGGCCGTGGCCGATGCAAATGATCTGACCAATGAGCTTTTGACGGCCAATGCCGATAATCTGCGGCAGGCGAACCAGAAAATCCGCACTCAGGTAGAGCG
>CAYGUB010000339.1:0-3385 GCA_964352845.1 uncultured Rhodobacterales bacterium
GCTTTATACTGATCGCCAAAAGCGTGCCGTCCGATGACAATCGGCTTCGTCCAGCCCGGCACGAGGCGCGGCACGTTGGAGCAAATGATCGGCTGGCGGAACACGACGCCGCCCAGAATATTGCGGATCGTCCCATTGGGAGAGCGCCACATCTGTTTGAGGCCGAACTCCTCGACCCGGGCCTCATCGGGGGTGATGGTTGCACATTTGACGCCGACACCGTATTTTTTGATCGCCTCCGCCGCATCAATGGTGATCTGGTCATCCGTCTCATCACGTGCTTCCATTCCCAGATCGTAATATTTCAGGTCGATATCGAGATATGGCAGGATCAGCTTGTCCTTGATAAAGGCCCAGATGATGCGGGTCATCTCATCGCCGTCAAGCTCGACGACGGGGTTTTCTACCTTGATCTTGGACATAAGGGTCTCCGGTTTGATCGTTGCGGCGGTTGGCCGGGTCATAGCGCAGTCCGTCCTGGGGGGGAAGTGGCATGCGGCGGGGCACATCGGCGGCCTTCCGGTTTCAGTTCTCTACCCGGCCAAAATCGTGTATGCTGTCCTCATTTGAGAGTGGCATTTTTCTGGAGTTGATTATGAAGCGCATAGCTATTTTTTGTGACGGCACGTGGAACCGGCCCGATGCGGAACATCTGACCAATGTGGCCAAACTGTCCAATGCGACCATGCGGGTCGGAACTGACAAACAGACGGGCGCCACGATTTCGCAGATGGTGATCTATGTCCCCGGCGTTGGCACCGGGCGCGGTTCGTCCTGGGTATCGCGCAAGATCGATCAATATGGCGGCGGTGCCTTTGGCTGGGGGCTCGATGCGACCCTGATGGAGGCCTATAGCCATCTGGCCGCAAATTACGAGATCGGCGATCAGATCTATATTTTCGGCTTCTCGCGCGGGGCCTTCACCGCGCGTTCTCTGGCGGGTCTGATCCGCACGGCGGGGTTGCCGACGCCCGAAAAGATCAGCGAAATCCCGAGCGCGCTGGCGCAATATCGCAAGCGGAACGGCAAGACCCATCCCGATGATGACGGCCCGATGAAGTTTCGGCGCGATTTTTCACCCAAGATTGCGACCAGCACAGACGAGATTGACGACAGGAAGGCGCGCGGCTTGACAGCGTATCTGCTCAAGATCGCCTATGTCGGTGTCTGGGACACGGTAGGCGCGCTGGGGGTGCCCAATGCGTTCTTGATCTCGGGGCTGTTCAACAAGCGCTACAAATTTCACGATCTGCAACTATCAAGCAGCGTGCGGGCTGCGCGTCACGCGGTCGCCGTAGACGAGCAGCGGCGCAGTTTTCTTCCGACCGTCTGGGACAATCTTGAGGACCTCAATCACCGCCTGCCGGATGGCGAGGCCGACCGCTACTTTCAGCAATGGTTTCCCGGCACGCATGGCGCCGTTGGGGGTGGTGGCGCGATTGTCGGGCTCTCGGCAGGCACATTGCAATGGATAGCAAAGGGCGCTGAAGAGGCCGGTTTGGAGATCAACCACGCAATGCTTGAGGCGGATTACGCGCAGATTGATCCGGTCAAGACGCCGCTGGATAACAAGCTGGTGGCGACAAAGGGGCTTGGTGCGGTCCTCGAGCGGTTCTCAGTAGACCGTCCGCCACCGCGTCATGAAGGCGAGGTGTCGGATGTCGCGCGGATACGGCTGGAGCGCGCAAATTACCGGCCCAAAACGCTGGAGAACTTTTTTCCCTGAGGCGCTACTGCGCGGCAAACCATGCATCAATCCGCGATTTCAACTGCGTCCAGAGCGCAGGCGCGCCGCGTCGGACCTTTGCGCCGACGCGCGTCTCAAGCTGGTCGGCCGTGACATGATATTCGGGCCATGTGCCGCCGCCTGTCTCAAGGTTTGAGATCACCGGCTGCACCCGGTCGATGCTTTTGGCGAAGATCGCATCATCGGTCTCGGCCGCCTCGAACTCCTCCCATAGTGCATGGAATTCCGATGCCTGATCGCCCGGCAGCAACCCGAAGATGCGCTTGGCTGCGGCTTGCTCGATGGCTTGTTGCTCCACCGGGTCATGATCGCCGTGGATCGGGTTGTCGCCCGCATCGATCTCGACCAGATCATGGATCAGCAGCATCTTTATTACCCGGTCAATCCTGACGGGCCGGTTTGCATGCTCGGCGAGAACCATCGCGTAGAGCGCGATATGCCAGCTATGCTCGCCCGAGTTTTCCCGCCGGGAGCCGTCGCACAGGGTCGTGCCGCGCAGAACGGATTTCAGCTGGTCGGCCTCGATCAGGAAAGCGAGCTGGTCTGCGAGCCGCTGATCGCTCATCGCTTCGCTTTATGCGCGGCAATCGCCTCATTGAGAACGCGTCTGCCCCGGGTTTCTGCCCGGCGCACACGGATAGCTGTCAGAAAGGCTTCCTGCATGGTGCTGGAACTGGTGCCGACCAGATCGGCGACCTTCTTGACCAGGGTCTCGTCGCCGAATTCTTCCTCAGCTGCCAGTACGTCCTGAGCCAGCTTGTCGGCGATGTCTTCGGTCAGTCCCATCTCTAGCGCGTGTTCTCGGTCAGGCGGCGACGCACATAGTCATCCACCGAGCCGGTCAGCGTGTCCATATGCTCGTTCTCGAAGAAATGCCCGGCGCCCTCGACCTCCTGGTGGGTGATGGTGATGCCTTTTTGCTCATGCAGTTTGCGCACAAGACTGACTGTGTCGGGTGGAGGTGCCACCCGGTCGCCAAGCCCGTTGATGATGAGCCCCGAGGAGGGGCAGGGGGCAAGGAAGGAGAAGTCATACATATTGGCAGGCGGCGAGACCGAGATAAAACCCGTGATTTCGGGGCGGCGCATCAAAAGCTGCATGCCGATCCAGGCCCCGAAGGAGAAGCCCGCGACCCAGCAATGTTTCGAATTCTGGTTCATCGTCTGCAGATAGTCGAGCGCGGAGGCTGCGTCTGACAGCTCTCCGATGCCTTGATCATATTCGCCCTGGCTGCGCCCCACGCCGCGGAAATTGAAGCGCAGTACATTGAAGCCCATATTGTAGAAAGTATAATGCAGGTTATAGACCACCCGGTTATTCATGGTCCCGCCAAATTGTGGGTGGGGATGCAGGATGATCGCGATCGGCGCGTCTTTTGATTTATGCGCGTGATAGCGGCCTTCCAATCGTCCCTCTGGGCCGGGGAAAATGACTTCGGGCATGGGTCGGACGTCCTCGCTACTGATCTGTCTGTTTTGGTCGCCGACTATTCTTGACGGCTTCTCGTCTCTAATCTAGAATAATTCTAAGTTATGTGCTGTGGCATGTGGCGCGACACCGCTACGGGTCTGATTGGGTTAATGTTTGTTGGCCTGAGCGTCAATGCAAATTGCGGCCCAAATTGAGCGGCAGGTGGAC
>CAYGUB010000340.1:0-3383 GCA_964352845.1 uncultured Rhodobacterales bacterium
ACGGTTTTTGAAGTAGGACAGGCTCGTGTCATCGGCAAAAGCATAATTGGCCAGCAGGCCTTCGATGCGTTGGGCGTGAATTTTCGGTGCGAAAAGCTCGGTCAGGGAGGCGGCAACCGCCTCCAGCAAGCTCTTGTCGCGCACGAAGCGGACATAGGCGTCGACCGCAAACCGCGTCGCGGGCAGCACACCTTGCTTGCTGGCCACATAGTCGCGATCCAGTCCGACCGCATCAGCCAGCCGCAGCCAGCGCGCGATACCACCCTCGTTCTGGGCCGCGCCGTCGTGATCCTCGATCCGCGAGCGCCACGCGCGGCGCAGGGCGGGATCTTCCACGCGGCTCATGAAAGCGGCATCCTTCATCGGGATGCTGGCCTGATAGTAAAACCGGTTGATCACCCAGGCGCGCACCTGATCGGGGGTGCAGCCACCGCCATGCAGAAGGTCATGAAACGGATGCTTGTCGTGATAACGCTCTGCCCCGATCTGGCGCAGGCGGGCTTCAAACGCGTCGCGTGATTGGCTCATAGATCGATCTCCATTCCATCCCGGGCAATGGTCCAACCCGCGGCCTCGGCCTGCGCACGTTCCGGCGCATCGGGGCGCAGGACGGGGTTGGTGTTGTTCATATGCACATAGATCTTGCGGCTGACACCCAGCGCCTGAAACGCGGCCATCGAGCCATCGGGGCCCGATATGGACATATGCCCCATCCGTTTGCCGGTCTTCTGGCTGAGCCCCGCGCGCACCATCTCATCGTCGCGCCACAACGTGCCGTCGAAGAATACCGCCTGCGCCCCGCGCAACCGGGCCGCAAGATCCCTGGTAACCATCGCGCATCCGGGGATGTAGAACGCGTCGCGCCCGGCCGCGCGCAGATGAACGCCCGTTGTCTGCTCACCGATCAAATCGGTCTGCACCGTCTCGCCTTCCAGATATAGCGGCACCTTGCCGGGCACAGCAAACAGCGTCGCCGCAAGCCCCGGGGCGATTTCGACGGTCCGGTCCAGCTCGATCGTCTCGCGGGTTACGAAATCAGGGTGGAGCGCGGCAAAGACCGGGTTGTCATCCAGCACCTGATGGATTTCACGTGTCGCGAAAAGGGTAAAAGCCTGTTGTTCGCGCAAGGTCAGCAACCCGGCAATATGGTCGAGATCACCATTGGTCACGAGCACCGCGCGAAGCGGGCTCACCCGCAGATCGGTCGGGTGCAGCTGCGGCGCCCGCGCCATCTGATCGCGCAGATCGGGCGAGGCGTTCAGAACAGCCCAGTCGGTGCCATTGGCACTGACCGCGATGGAGCTTTGCGATTGCGGCGCGATCTTGCCCGCCCGGGCCAGATTGCAGTTTTCACAACCGCAATTCCACTGAGGCAATCCGCCACCGGCAGCAGCCCCGAGTATGCGCGCGCGAAACACCTATCTCAGCCTTTCGCGCGCAACGTATTTAGAACAATACGCCGCCTTCGCGCTCTTCGCCTTCGGGGCCGTACATGTTGATTTCCATGCCGCACTCGATCTCGCGCAAAACAGGTGTTTTCCAAGCCATGTCTCTACTCCTTCTTGTAGCATTTCTATCCCGTCAGTATTCGACCCGGTATCCATTCCGTCAAAGACTATATTCTAAGAGAAAAATAAGAAACCATCCGCGCTATGGCCCGCGCAGCACATTCAGAACGAAGCCCCGATTTCGTATCGTTTTGATCTCAATTCCAAAATCACTGATCGGTGCCAGCTTGCGGCGCAGATAGCCGATATAAACATCCACAATATTCTCTGACGAGGTGCCGTGACCGGCCCAGAGGTCATCAAAGATCTCGCCCCGTGACAAAACTTGTCCGCGTTGATCGTAAAGCTTGCCCAGAAGCTCAAATTCCCGCCGGGTCAACACGACCTGCCGCCGCGGCACAGTGACAGAGCGGCTGTCGGGGTCCAGTCTGATCCCCGGGCTCGGGCCAAGCCCGCCGGAGCGGCGTTCCTGCACCCGCAGCCGCGCGAAAAGCTCCTCAAACGCAAACGGCTTGACGATATAATCATTTGCACCCGCAGCAAGCCCGGAGGCCCTGTCTTCGACCTCCGACAGGGCGCTGAGCATCAGGACGGGCTTGGTATTGCCCTCCGCCCGGGCGGCACGGACCAGATCCATCCCGCTTTCAAGCCCGATCAACATGTCAACGATCGCAGCCGATACCTGATCGTCGCGGAACCGCTCCAGCGCCAGAGCGACCGAGCGTTCCGCCAGCGTATCATACCCGTGCAAACGCAATCCGCGCCTGAGCGCCGAGACGATCTCAGGGTCATCATCCACAATCAAAACGGTCGGTACGCTCATGGTGCAGAGCCTATGGTGCCGCGCGCCGGAAAAAAACCGTGACCAAAGTCCCGGGCTTGCCATCTCGGTCCGTGCGTCCTGCTGGGCCATCACCGATTGGCCGGGGCTATGGTCATGACCCTGCAGCGCACGAGGCAGGCAAAGCTGAACCCCGCGCGCAAGGATCAGTTCGACCCAACCCGTAACCTTGCGCGGGTCTTTCGCTGATCAGCCGTAACTTGACACATCCGTCCCCGCCAGCGCCGCGATATTGAGCAGCCCCCGCACTGTGATCGACGGCGTCACGATATGGGCGCGGTTGCCCATGCCCATCAGGATCGGCCCGACTTCGAGCCCGCCGCCTACGGATTTCAGCAGGTTGCGAGAGGCACCGGCCGCATCCGTATTGGCATAGATCAGCACATTGGCCTTGCCCGTGAGGCGCGAATTGGGAAACAGCCGCTCCCGCAGTTCAGGGTCAAGCGCCAGATCGGTCTGCATCTCCCCCTCATATTCGAAATCCCAGCTTGACTGATCCAGCAAAGCGACGGCATCGCGTGTCACCTGCCCTGACCGGCTTTCCAGATTGCCAAATTGCGAGCCCGAACAGATCGCGATCTTGGGCGCGATCCCGAAGCGGCGGACGTGACGCGCCGCGCCTTCGACGATATGGGCAAGCTGCGCTGCGTCCGGTTCTGCCGTGACTTGCGTATCGCCGATAAAGAGCGGGCCGCGATCCAGCAGGATCAAGGATAAGGCCCCAACCGGTGAAAGATCAGGGGTTTCGAGCACTTCCCTGACATATTTCAAATGCCACAAATATTGCCCGAACGTGCCGCAGATCATGCTGTCGGCATCGCCACGCGCGACCATGACGGCGGCAATCGCCGTGGTATTGGTGCGCATGATCGCCTTGGCCAGATCGGGCGTTACGCCACGCCGCTCCATCGCCAGATGATAGCTCTGCCAGTAATCCTTGAAACGGACGTCATTTTCCGGATTGACCAGTTCAAAATCCTGACCGGACTTCAGGCGCAGGTCATCCGGTCCTCGCTGATCATGCGGCCGGTTTT
>CAYGUB010000341.1:0-239 GCA_964352845.1 uncultured Rhodobacterales bacterium
GAAGAGGAAGACCCGTTTGTGGGTGGTGAAGAGAATGACCGGCTCACTGGCGATAACGGCTCAAATGAGCTTATGGGCAATGCCGGTGCCGACGTCCTGAACGGGCGTGGCGGGAATGATACGCTGCGCGGCGGGACCGGTGCAGACACCCTGAACGGCGATGACGGCAATGACCGGCTGTTTGGCGACAGCTCCGTTGACACGCTCAATGGCGGCGCCGGCAATGACGAGTTGAATGG
>CAYGUB010000341.1:249-3342 GCA_964352845.1 uncultured Rhodobacterales bacterium
CGGAGCGGATCGGCTCAATGGCGGCAATGATGATGATGTGCTGTTCGGCAACACGGGAGAAGACCGCCTGTTCGGCGATGCTGGCAATGACGAGCTGTCCGGCGGCAGCGGAGCCGATTACCTCAACGGCGGTAGTGGCGCGGATCTGTTGCTGGGCAAGGATGGGTTTGACGAGCTGCGCGGCGGCTCGGGCAATGATATCCTGCGCGGCGGCACGGGTGCCGATCAGCTATATGGCGGCGACAATGATGACGAGCTGCATGGCGGGACGAGTGTCGATCAGCTGTTTGGAGAGGACGGCGATGATGTGCTCTATGGCAATCAGGGCGACGATGTTCTCAATGGCGGCAATGGCCGGGACGAGCTGTTCGGCGGCTCCGCGCTCGATACGTTGCGCGGTGGCAATGACAATGACATCCTGTGGGGCAATGAGGGTCGCGACAGTTTGTTTGGCGATGGCGGCGCGGATCAGCTCAATGGCGGGACGGGCAATGATCGGCTCGACGGGGGCTCGGGCAATGACATCCTGCGCGCGGCTTCCGGCAATGACACGCTGTTTGGCGGCTCCGGGAATGACCGGCTCGAAGGCGGGCTGGGCGATGACCGGATGACCGGGGGCGGGAACGCCGATACCTTCGTGTTTGACCTGGATTTCGGGGCAGATACGATCACCGATTTCGACGCAAGCGTGGACACGATCCGGATCGACCGGGACACTGTGTCCGGCAACCTTTCTCGTGATGCCTTTGTCGACACTTACGGATCTTCCGTGGGCGGCAATTACGTGCTCGACCTTGGCGATGGCAACTCGATCACATTCCTGGGCGGCGTCGATGAGGATGATCTGACAAATAGCCTCATCCTGTTCTGATCAACGCGCATCCAGAATGCTATGATGAAAAAAGCCGCCCCGATCACCGGGGCGGCTTTTGCATTTCCAAAATGATCTCCTCGGTCAGCTTTTGCGTCCGAACACAGCCCAGCCACCAGAGACCGCCAGCGCCGCAAGCACGGCCTTGACCGCGTCACCAAGGATGAAGTTTGCCGCAAACCCGGCCCAGATCTTGTCAAAGCTCAGAGCCGCCCAGCCAGCTTCAATGCCCGCCAGGCCCGCGATACTGGCAGGCCAGGCAAGACCGGGCAGATAAACAACCGCCGCGCCCAGAAGCGCTGCGCCGATCATGGTGACCAGTCCGCGCCGCGCCGCGAGCCCGGCGATAAAGACCATCGCAACAAACCCCAGCAGGAAGCCCGCTGTGGGACCGGCCATATAGGCAAGCCCCGCCCCGCCATTGGCAAAAACCGGCAGGCCGGCAGCCCCTTCGGCGAGGTAGGCCAGCACCGTGGCCACGCCCAGCCGTGCCCCGAACGATAGCCCGATCACAAGGATCGCCAGCGTCTGTAGTGTCATCGGGACCGGGAAGAACGGTATGCTGATCTGCGCTGCGACGGCGATCAGTGCGGAGCCGCCCAGAACCAGCAATGCTTTCCTGAGAAAGCTATCCGTGCCGAGTGTGGCCCCTATCAGTGTTTGGCTCATCATCTGTGCGATCCCTCTGTTTCAGCCTTTCGCCTGTTTTCGGCAGCGCAGCAGAGCTTGTCAAGCAAGCTCGCCGCGAAGGAGCGCTAAAACCGCCTTGAAACTCGGCGGACGGGGTGAGAAACCGCCCGCATGGAACAAAACTCTCAAAAACTGGCCATGGTCACCGGCGCGTCCCGGGGTCTGGGCTGCGCTCTGGCAGAGGCGCTGGCAGCGCGGGGCTATCACATCATTGCGCTTGCCCGTACCAGCGGCGCGCTTGAGGCGCTTGACGACCGGATACAGCAAGCAGGCGGTTCGGCCACTCTGGCCCCGCTCGATATCACCAATAATGATGCGCTGGCGCAGATTTGCCATGCGATCCACCAGCGCTGGGGCAGGCTTGATCTGCTGGTCCATGCGGCGATCCACTCGGCCCCCCTGACGCCCGTGAGCCATATTGCGCAGGCCGATCTGGAGAAATCCATCGCCAGCAACATCACGGGCACGACGCAGATCATCACCAATACCGAGCCGTTGCTGAAAGCAGCATCCGACGCGCAGGCCGTCTTCTTCAATGATCCTGTAAAGTCCCGGAACTTCCACGTCACTTACGGTCTGACCAAGGCCGCGCAGATGCGCATCGCGCGGACCTGGCAGGCGGAATCGGCCAAGGCCGGGCCCAAGGTGCATATCCTGACCCCAGCGCCCATGCCCACAGCGCTGCGCGGGCGCTTCTATCCCGGAGAGGACCGCGGCAAGCTTACCAGCTGCGCGGCCGAGGCGGAGCGGCTTCTGGCCGAATTACAGGATATGCCAGGCGCCGGTGACCAGCGCCCATAGGACAATCGTCAGATTGGCGGCGCCGTGGCTCAGGATCGCGTCGGTAATGTTGCGCGACCGGATCACTAGCAGGCTGAAGACCAGCCCCGCCAGAGCGGCTGCAATCCAACGATCATGCAATGCCGCAAACAAGGCCGTTGCGATGCCCACCGCGACGGCCAGCCGCATCAGGCTCGCGCCGTCGGGGGCAAGCCGCGATTGGATATAGTTGCGAAACATCAGCTCTTCGAGAATGGGCACAAACAGCGCCGTCCCGATCAGCCGTGTCACAACCCAAAGCACAAGCAACCCGCCACTCAAGGCGCCGAAGGGCGGCTCCCCAGTGGCGGCGGGGCCGGTTGCGATCCAAAACACGCCAATGGCAAGGCCCGCGCCCACTGACACCGCGTCGATGCGCCATGGCAAGCGGCGCAAATAGGGCCAGATCAGCACCAGCGCGCAGCCGGTCGCCAGCGCGCGCAGCGGATAGAGCAGCGAGGGCGTCTCGGAGAAGGTGGAGGCCAGAAGCGCCGTGCCCATGAAGACGGCAAAAGGGAATATCTGGGCCACGACCGGGTCAGCAAAAAACGGCGGTAGCGAGGCGCCACGGGCCATTCGCGGCTCTGCCTGAAAGAAAGGCACGGCGCGGCTGACAAGGATCAGGCCGATGGCCAGCATCGTGAAGGCCAGCCAGCCAGCATGCGAGTGAAAGCCTCCAATCGCCAGCTCGGGCGCACCGGCAAAGCCAATGG
>CAYGUB010000342.1:0-3336 GCA_964352845.1 uncultured Rhodobacterales bacterium
CACAAAGAGTGATCGAGGCGCAAGACTACGTCCCCGCGATGAATGCCTATGGGGGCGTGATCTACCAGGGCGGCACCATGGCGTTTACCGCCGGATACTGGGCGTTGCACCATTTTCGTCCCGATGTGCTGGCCTATATGGGCTGCGACATGGATTACCGGCGGCAGGTCACGCATTTCTACGGCAAAGGCACGGCCGATCCACTGCGCGATGATGTGACCTTGCAATCGCTGGAGGCGAAATCGGCCCGTCTGATGCTTCTGGCCGCCCAGCAGGGATGCAGCGTAGTCAACCTGTCTTCCGCGCCGTCGCGCCTGATCTTTGCACGCGCGAAACCCGACGCATTGCGCGATATCGCGGTCTCGGTCACCTCAGATACACGGATGAAAGCCGCTTTGCAGCGCGAGCGGGAACTGGCCTATTCCGCCCCCGACGGGCGCTATTGGGAACAGGAAGAGCGCTATGATGCCGCCGCGCTTCGGGCGCTGGATGCGCTCTGGCTGGAGGCGGCGCGGGACTGTATACAGTGCTGACATGTGTCCAGACACGAGGCCAGCCCCATGAAGATCGCGACATTCAACATCAACGGTATCAAGGCCCGTATCGCCGCCCTGCCCGACTGGCTGGATGAGGCGCAACCTGATGTGGCGCTGCTGCAGGAGATCAAGACCGTCGATGAGGGCTTCCCGCGCGAGCTGTTCGAGGATCGCGGCTACAATGTCGAGACCCACGGCCAGAAAAGTTTCAACGGCGTCGCGATTCTGTCGAAACTGCCTCTGGAGGATGTCACGCGCGGCCTGCCCGGCGACGATGCCGACCAGCAGGCCCGCTGGATCGAGGCCACGGTGGTTGGGGAGCGGGCCGTGCGTCTGTGCGGGCTCTACCTGCCCAATGGCAATCCCGCGCCGGGGCCGAAATATGACTACAAGCTCGCCTGGATGCAGCGGCTATATGCCCGCGCGCAGCAGCTTTTGGAAACGGAAATGCCCGCGATCATGGCTGGCGATTACAACATCATCCCGCAGGCGGAGGATGCCAAACGGCCCGATGCCTGGCGCGAGGACGCCCTGTTCCTGTTGGAAAGCCGCGCCGCGTTTCGCCGGATTGTCAATCTCGGGTTCACTGATGCGTTCCGCGCCCGCAATCAGGCGCCGGAGCAATATTCCTTCTGGGATTATCAGGCGGGCGCGTGGAACAGGAATGACGGGATCCGGATTGACCACCTGCTGCTCAGCCCGCAGGCCGCGGACTTGCTGCGCGACTGCAAGATCGACGCCGAAATCCGCGGACGGGAGAAGCCGTCAGACCATGTGCCCGTTTGGGTCGATCTGGCCGCCTGACGCGCGTTCTTTGGAACTTTTTCGACTGATGGTCAGCGGGGCCTGAGACAGCCCCGCATTTTTTCGGCGCGGTGTGAGCCGTTATCAGGCGCTTTCCAGCATGCCTTTCTCGGCAGCAAGCTCGCGCATGCGCTTTTGCAGCTTCTCGAAGGCGCGGACCTCGATCTGGCGGATCCGCTCGCGGCTGACGTCATACTGGCCTGACAGCTCTTCAAGGGTGACGGGCTTGTCCTCCAGACGCCGCTGCATCAGGATATCCTTTTCCCGATCATTGAGAACTTCCATGGCTTCGGCCAGAAGTTCCCGGCGGGATTGCAGTTCATCCTTGGCCTCATAATCGCTTGCCTGGTCGGCATCCTCATCCTCAAGCCAGTCCTGCCACTGCGCCGTCCCCTCCCCGTCAGAAGAGACCACAGCATTCAGCGAAGCATCGCCACCCGACATGCGCCGGTTCATCGACACGACCTCATCCTCGGTCACGTTGAGATCGGTGGCAATCCGCGCGACATTTTCGGGCCGCAGATCCCCTTCCTCCAACGCGCCGATACGGTTCTTCGCCTTGCGCAGGTTAAAAAACAGCTTCTTTTGTCCCGAGGTCGTGCCCATCTTCACCATGGACCAGGACCGCAGCACATATTCCTGAATGGACGCGCGGATCCACCACATCGCATAGGTCGCCAGACGGAAACCCTTTTCGGGGTCAAATTTCTTGACCGCCTGCATCAGGCCCACATTGGCCTCCGAGATCACTTCCGCAGTTGGCAAGCCGTAGCCGCGATAACCCATGGCAATCTTGGCGGCCAGCCGCAGATGCGACGTCACCATCTTGTGGGCGGCCTCGGTATCCTCTTCCTCGATCCAGCGCTTGGCCAGCATATATTCTTCCTCGGGCTCGAGCATGGGAAACTTGCGGATTTCCTGCAGATACCGGTTGAGCCCCTGTTCCGGGCTGGGGGCAGGAAGATTTGCATATGATGCCATTTTATATTCCCTCTCTATCACTGGCGTCCGATTTTTGGCCGGCCGCTCCTTTACGTGGTGAGATATGAACTGATCGGTTTAGTTACAAGTTTCGGATATGCACAGATCTTGTGCGCGGACGTGTTTGCGTGGTGAGGGCGCACAGTACAGATGAGACCGCTCCCTCTCAAGAGCGCGCTATAGATGCTCGCAAATTATTGAAGGGAAGTTAACGCCGCAATTCGACTAGAATTGAGTGAAGATCAGCCGGCAACTCTGCCTGAAATATCAGTTTTTCGCCAGTTTCAGGATGTATGAAGCCCAACGTGGCCGCATGCAGCGCCTGACGGGGGAAGCTGCGCACCGCTTGCTCGGCGGTCTGTGACAGGGCTGATTTGGGAAATTTGCGCGCGCCGCCATAGACCGGATCACCGATGAGCCCATGACCGGCATAGCTCATATGGACCCGGATCTGATGCGTGCGCCCGGTCTCAAGCCAACATTCGACAAGCGACAGACATTCCGGCGCGCCGAACCGTTCCAGCAGACGCGCGCGGGTGATCGCGTGGCGGCCGGCATTCTTGACCACGGCCTGCCTCTGTCTGTCGGTCTTGTGGCGGGCCAGATTGGCATTGATACGCAGGATGTTTCCCGGTTCAAACCCGATGCCGGGCAGACCGGACAGGCGCGGATCAGCCGCATCCGGCACACCGTGGACCAGCGCGAGATATTGCCGCTCCACCGTGTGTTTGGCAAATTGCGCGGCCAGATGATGATGCGCCTGATCCGTCTTGGCAACGACCAGAAGGCCAGAGGTGTCCTTGTCGATCCGGTGCACGATACCGGGCCGTTTCGCGCCACCAATGCCCGACAGGCTATCGGCGCAGTGATGCAGCAGGGCATTGACCAGCGTACCATCGGCAGAGCCCGGCGCGGGGTGGACGCCCATTCCGGCAGGTTTGTTGACCACGATCAGGCACGCCTCCTCGAACATGCCCTCCCGCGGAATATCCTGAGCGACGTCCTCAACCGCGCG
>CAYGUB010000343.1:0-1006 GCA_964352845.1 uncultured Rhodobacterales bacterium
TTTTCGGCCAGTGCCTGCGCAATCGGCGCGAAATGCGCAGCGAGCTCCGCGTCATCACTTTGCGCCGCCAATGCCTGCGCCCAGTAGAGCGCAAAGTAGAAATGGCTGTCGCGGTTATCGGGCTCGCCCACCTTCCGGCTCGGCGATTTGCCGTTATCGAGAATGCCCTGCGTGGCGATATCGACCGCATCGCCCAGCACTTGCGCCTTGGCATTGCCCTTGACCTGAGCGAGGTATTTGAGGCTTTCGCCCAGCGCACAGAACTCGCCCAGACTGTCCCAGCGCAGATGATTTTCTTCCAGAAGCTGCTCGACATGTTTGGGGGCCGATCCCCCTGCCCCCGTCTCGAACAGACCACCGCCATTCATCAGTTTGACGATAGAGAGCATCTTGGCCGATGTGCCCAGCTCCAGGATCGGGAACAGGTCAGTCAGGTAGTCGCGCAGCACATTGCCGGTCACCGCAATCGAGGTCTCGCCCTTGCGGATCGTCTCGAAGCTGAGCTTGGTCGCTTCTCTCGGTGCGAGGATCTGGAACTTATCCGCCACCCCGGCTTTATCAAGCAGCGGGCGGACATATTTCAAAAGCTCGGCATCATGGGCGCGGGTCTCATCAAGCCAGAAGATCGCCTGACAGCCCTCCAGCGCCTGACGGTCAATGGCCAGTTGCACCCAATCCTCGATAGGTGCCTGCCGCGTGGAGGCAGATCGCCAGATATCGCCCGCCTCTACCTCATGCTCATGCAGCACCTCGCCGCTCTCAAGCACCATGCGCATCACGCCGTCATGCGGCACCTCGAACGTGGTGGGGTGAGAGCCATACTCCTCTGCCTTCTGCGCCATCAGACCCACATTCTGCACGGTGCCAGCCGTGGCCGGATCAAGCGCGCCATTGGTTTTGCAGTCTTCAACCGCTGCCGCATAGACCGCCGCATAGGAGCTGTCGGGGATCACGCAATTGGCGTCCGCTTCCTTGCCATCGGGGCCCCAGCCCTTGCCAGCCGCAC
>CAYGUB010000343.1:1016-3334 GCA_964352845.1 uncultured Rhodobacterales bacterium
CGCGGGGATCGAGGCATGAATGATCACATGCGATGGGACATGCAGATTGGTGATGCCCTTGTCGGAATTGACCATATAGAGCGGCGGGTTTTCCGCCATCGTGGCCTCAATCGCTGCCATGATTTCGGCGGCCTTTGGCGAGGACTTGACCGCATCCATAACCGCGCCCAGACCGGAGTTTGGATTTACGCCCGCCTGCGCCATCTCTGCGCCGAAGCTCTCGAAAACCGGCTTGAGCCAGGCTTTGACAGCATGGCCAAAGATGATCGGGTCGGAGACTTTCATCATCGTGGCCTTGAGGTGGATAGAGAACAGTATCCCTGCCTCCTTGGTCTTGCAGATCTGATCGAGCAGAAAGTCCTGAAGTGCCTTGGCCGACAGGAAGCTTGCATCCACAACCGTGCCCGCCGGATAGGAGACGGCCTCCTTCATCACCGTGACCGCGCCATCGCGGCCCACCAGCTCGATCCGCGCTGTGGCTTCTTTGGCAAGCGTTGCTGAACGCTCGTTACTGCGGAAATCATTCGCGCCCATCGTGGTGACGACAGTTTTGCTGTCAGGTGACCAGCTGCCCATCCGGTGCGGATTGGCCTGCGCGAAGTTCTTCACCGCCTTGGCCGCGCGGCGGTCGGAATTGCCCTCACGCAATACCGGGTTCACCGCCGAGCCCTTGATCGCATCATAGCGCATGCGGATAGCCTTTTCGGCATCGCTCGCGGGGGTTTCGGGATAGTCGGGCAGATCAAAACCCTGCCCTTGCAGCTCGGCAATGGCGGCTTGCAGTTGCGGGACGGAGGCCGAAATATTGGGCAGCTTGATCACATTGGCCTCAGGCGTCAAAACCAGCTTGCCCAAAGCGGCCAGATCATCGGACTGGCGCTGCGCCTCGGTCAGGTTTTCGGGGAAAGCGGCGATGATACGTCCCGCCAAAGAGATATCGCGCGTTCCCACCTGTACACCAGCCGCTGCCGCGAAGGCTTTTACAATCGGCAGAAGGGAGGCCGAGGCGAGCTCCGGCGCTTCGTCGACCTTGGTGTAGACGATGTCGGGTGAGGATGTATCTGTCATGGCATTGGACCCTTGTTGTATTTTGTCCCGTACCTAAAGAACCCTGCGGGAGAGGTCCACCACAAGAGCGCTCTGCGCCGTTTGATCAATCAGCTACCCCGTCCAACGCCGCAGATGCGGTTTTGGCGTTGCGGGGCTCAGGATGGATCAGGGCTTTCGAGAAATTCCCTTGCCCGCGCGGTCCAGCCTTGCGGCAGGCCGTGACCGCCATCATGCAGATCAAGGCGCACCGGCGCACGCGCGCAGGAGACATCCCAGACGCGGCTTCTGAATGTCTCGTCAATCTCGATCCGGTCGGGGTTCGTGCGGCACTCATTTGCACCCCGCGCCCGCGCGAGCGAGACCCAGACGCTGCCCTGATGCCAGTCGCGTATCGCGCGACCTTCCAGCGGGACCTGCCCATCGGCAAAGCCGTGGATCTGCAGGATCGGCAGATCCACAAGACCGGCGCAATCCGTACTGTTTGGGCGGCGTAATGCGCCAGCGACGCTTACCATGCCCGACAACCTCTCCCCGGCCTCGCACGCCAACAGCCAGGCCATGGACCCACCGGCTGAGAAACCGCCCGCATACACCCGCGACATATCGAGCGTCGCGCGCGTCGATGCATGCTCCAGCGCGGCAAAGGTGAATGCCACATCATCACGCGGCGAGCCATCCCGGCCGGGAAAGAAGAACCGCTCGGGGTTCCGGCCCTCCCGGGTCTGACCGTTTGGCGCCAGCAACGCGTAGCCCTGGTTTAGAAAATCGTTCTGCAACCCGCCGCCGCGGTGGATCGAGCTGCCCGTGCCATTCGCACCATGATACCAGATCAAGACAGGGTGCGGTCCGTCGCCCTCCGGCAGGTTCAGGTAGTAGCTGCCTCCGCCGATATCGCAAGGCTCATCCGGCCCACAATCCTGCGCTGCGGCAGCACCCGCCAGCCATGCGAGCACGAAAGCAAAAAGAAATCGCATGAGGTCAGATCCTTGTTTCAGAATTATCATCGCGGCGCGTCTGGCCAGATGTCGCGGCGATCACCCCTGCTCTCACGGGATGTTTGCTGTCAAGAAAACCGCGTCCCGGCGGGATCGCGTCCAAGCGCCTACAGGTAGTCGGACCGCTGCAGGCCGTATTTGGCCATTTTCTCGTTCAGGGTCCGGCGCGGCAGGCAAAGCTCGTCCATGACGGCGGCGATAGAGCCTCTGTGACGGCGCATGGTGTTGTCGATCAGCATACGCTCGAACGCCTCGACATATTCCTTGAGCGGT
>CAYGUB010000344.1:0-2607 GCA_964352845.1 uncultured Rhodobacterales bacterium
GACGCGCCTGCCGCAGCGCCACCCGGAATGCCGTAAAAGCGGTGCATCTGCGCGCAGCCGGCCGTCAGCAGCGCCTGCTCGCCCGAGCCTACAGACATGGCCCCCGTGCGCAGATCGAGCCCGAAGGGCCAGGTGCCGAAGATTGCCGGATGACCCGGTGAGATCGCGTTGACATAGACAAGCCCCGCCAGACATTCCGCGACCGCCTGAACGATGGCGCCCGCTATCGTCGCAGGCGCCGTGGCCCCGGCCATGCCTGCGCTGAGCAGCAGGATCGGCATGCCGCCCGCGATACATTCCTCCATGACACGGCAGGCATCGGTGGCGAATTTCATCGGCGGGACGACGAAGCAGTTGGTGTTGGATACAAAAGGCCGCGCGCGCCAGGCGGCCTCATCGCCCGCGATCATGTGCAGCATCTTCAGCGCGCCCGCGACATAGTCGGGGTCCGTGAAGGACACGCCGACATGTTTGGTCGTGCCACTGCAGCAGGCATAGATCGTGTTGAGGTCCATCTCGTAATTATCCACGATATCGCGGCAGACCATCGGGCGTTGCAGGAAGTGGATATTGTCGAGCCGGTCCGCGATCCTTGCCGCGTCATGCAGGTCCTGCACAGTGCTGTCGCGGTAATTGCGCCCGTCTACATCGACCATGTGAACGGCGGCGCCGGCAGTTCCGTAATGGACCCGTGCGCCCGACAGGGTCATGTCATGGGCGGGATCGCGGCCATGCAGTGTCAGATCGCGCGCGGCACTGGCCAGCATGTCCTCCACCAATGCGCGCGGGAAACGCAGCCGGTTGTCACTGCCCAGAATGGCCCCGGCCTTGCACATGATCTCAACACCGCTTTCGGGCGCATCGGCCAGTCCGATCTGCTCCAGCGCGTCGAGTGCGCTGTGGTGGATCCGGTTGATATCTGCCGCGCTCAGCGGGGTATATTGCCCGCCTTCAAGCCCGGCTCTGATCGGGCGCTTGGCCTCGGTCAGGGGGGCTGCGCGCAGGGCGCGACGGGCCGCTCTACCGCCAGCGCGTCTTGTGGTTTTGATCTGTTCGTTCATGGGAATTCCACCTTGTTTCAACCTGTCGTGAGATTTGAAAACAAGGGCTAGGGCCGACCCCGGGCCGCACGGCCGCGCGCGGCACCGATTGTGCGACGAACCAGCCTATCTGAGCAAACGGGGTCTTGCATATGCGTAAGCTGAAGGCCATCCGCGCGGCTGTCTTGTCGAAAAACGGCACTGCGTCGTTTTCCGACCTTCCTTGCAATTTGCTATCAGGCGGCCCGCTGTGCCGTGAACTGTTCAAGCACCCGCAAGGCGTGGGCAAAGCGCGCATCATCAATGGTCATCGCCACCCGGATATGACCCGCCGCGCAGGCGCCGAAACTTTCGCCCGGCATCACGGCGATATGATGCTCATCGAGCAGTTGATCGGCAAAATCGTCGCCGGTCAGACCCGTCGCACGGATATCGAGCATCAGATACATCGCGCCGTCACTTGGCACCATGCCCAACACCTGCGAGCCGCCCAGGATCTCGCGCGCGATGGCGCGCCGGCGACGAAACGGGGCCGCGACTGTCTCTTCCAGCGCTGCCCCCCCATCCAGCGCAAAGCTGGCCGCGTCCTGAATATAGCCCGGCACGCCATAGGTCGTATGCGTGGCCAGATTGATGATATCGGCCACGATCTCTTCAGGGCCCACGATCCAGCCGATGCGGCTGCCGGTCATGGCATGGCTTTTGGACATCGAGCCTATCACCAGCGTGCGCTCGGCCATCCCGGGCAGGGCGCGGGGCGACAGATGTCGGCCCTCCCAGACCTGCGTGTCGTAAACCTCATCGGAGATCAGCCACAGATCATGCTCGGCACAGGCCTGCGCGATCCCCTTGAGTGTCGCGTCGGAATAGACCACGCCGGTGGGGTTGTTGGGCGTATTGATCAGCAGGGAGCGCGCGCCTCTGGCCTGAGCCCCGATAGCGTCATATTGCGGTTGAAACGCGTCTTCGGGCCGGGTTGCGACAGGCTTCGCGACAGCGCCCACGCTGCGGATCGTGCCGGGATAGGTGGCGTAGTAGGGATCGCAAAACAGCGCCACATCGCCTTCATCGCAGACCGCGTGATGGGCCGCAAACAGCGCCGATTGCCCGCCCGGGGTGATCACCACATTCTCGCGCGTGGTCGCAATGCCCGTCCGCTCGCGCACGCGCGTGGCCACCCGGTCGCGCAGAGCATCCGTGCCGGGCACCATCGCATAGCCGGTATGGCCGGACAGGGCGGCGCTGTGCATATGGTTCAGAATGGCTGGATCGGTGCCGATATCATGCTCGCCAATGGTCAATTCCGTTACGTCCACGCCATCCGCGATCATGCGCCGGGCCTTGTAGAACACGTCCCACCCGCCCGAGCCGCCGCCCGTCAGGTTTGCTATACGATTTGAACTTTTCATGCGGTCTGTCCAAACACCGCGCGGTTCAGCTTGTCAAATTCCAAATTGAGCGCGGGCATAATCCGTGTTAGGCAGCGCCATGACCAAATGCATTCAACCGATTTGCTGCATTACCATCTCACATCTGTCGGCCGCGACTTAATGGTATACAACACATA
>CAYGUB010000344.1:2617-3333 GCA_964352845.1 uncultured Rhodobacterales bacterium
CTCCAGAGTTGATATGCCCGCCGCGACAGCGCCCGCGATGCCCTGTGTGAGGAGCCCATGACGATCAAACTCTACAACACCAAGACCCGCTCCAAGGAGGACTTCACCCCGCTGGAGCCCGGCCGGGTCAGCATGTATGTCTGCGGCCCGACCGTCTACGACCGGGCGCATCTGGGTAATGCCCGGGCCGTCGTGGTGTTTGACGTGCTCTACCGATTGATGCGCCACGAATACGGGGCCGAGAATGTGCGCTACGTGCGCAATTTCACCGATGTCGATGACAAGATCAACGCCCGCGCCGCTGAGACCGGGCGCGAGATCGGCGAGATTACCGCCGAGACCACGCAATGGTTTCTCGATGATATGAAAGCGCTCGGGACGCTGGAGCCCACCGACATGCCCCGTGCGACGCAGTATATCCCCCAGATGGTCGCAATGATCGAAGGGCTGATCGCCAAGGGCCACGCCTATGCGGCCGAGGGGCATGTGCTGTTCAAGGTGCGCTCCTATGCCGATTACGGCAAGCTGTCGGGCCGGTCGGTCGATGACATGATCGCGGGCGCACGGGTCGAGGTGGCGCCCTACAAGGAAGACCCGATGGATTTCGTGCTCTGGAAGCCGTCCAGCGATGATTTGCCGGGCTGGGACAGTCCTTGGGGGCGGGGTCGTCCGGGCTGGCATATCGAATGCTCTGCCATGGCCCATGAGCTTCTGGG
>CAYGUB010000345.1:0-3332 GCA_964352845.1 uncultured Rhodobacterales bacterium
CAATATTTCCTTCGATATAGCGCTGGAGCATATTGCAAAAGCCCGAGACAGCCCCGACGGGCAGCCCATCGGATTTGCGCGTCAGCGGCGGAAGCGCGTGATAGGCGCGGAAAATGAAGGCCGACCCGTCGATCAGGTGCAGATGGCAGCCCTTGCTGAATTGCGTGCCAGCCATAGAATGCTCCTTGAAGGTCGTGATGTAAGGACGAGCGGATCAGATGCGGATAGTATTAAGCGCATGGACGGCAGTCGCAATAGCCAGCGCGGCGATCGCGCAAAATGAGGGCGGGGTGCCCTTTGTAGCCTGCATCGAGGCGACCGGAGAAAGCTTCTCCGGCCTGTCACGCGGTATCAATGCGGGCCGCCTGACCGCGCGATCCTCTCGCGGCGCGACGTGTCAGGGCGTCTGGCAGCGGCTCAACGACGGCACGGGGGCTGCGAATTTCACCTGCGATGATGGCCGCGTCGGCGAGGCGCTGTATGACTGGTTCGATCCCGCCAGCGGCACGGCTGTGGGCAATGGCCGGTTCACCAATGGCGAGACGGCCCGTTTCTGGTCGGGCACCAGATTGTCCGACTATTTTGCAGAAATCGACCCCGGCGAAGAAGGCCGCATGTCCTGCGCCGCCGAGCAATTGCGCGAAAGTTAGACTTTGCCTTCGAAATCACGGTGGATGATGCGCTTGTCGCAATAAGGGCATTCAACAAAGCCCTCATCCTCACTGATCCGTAGCCAGACCCTTGGGTGCCCCAAAGCACCCTCGCCGCCATCACAGGCAATGCGGTAGGTGTCGACCAGTTCGGTTTCGGGCACGGGCGTGGGCATTTTCAGGCATCCAGTCTTGTTGGCAGAGATATCAACGCGGGCTCAGATAATCACACAAGCGCGCGCTCACAAGTGGTCATGCAGCCTCAGGCTTGGCGAGCATGCGCCCCAGAGGCCTGCCGCCGATCACATGGACATGCATATGCGGCACTTCCTGCACCCCGTCGGGACCGGCATTGGTGATCAATCTGTAGCCCCCTGCCCCTTCATGCGGCTGAACCCCCTGCGCTTCGCAGACACGGCCGACGACGCGGGTGAAATCGACGATCTCGGCGTCAGAGGCTTCCAGCGCGAAGTGGTCATAGCAGACATAGGGCCCTTTCGGGATCACCAGCACATGGGTCGGCGCACCGGGGTTGATATCGTTGAAGGCCAGCGTGTGATCGGTCTCCAGCACGGTGGTATTGGGGATTTCCCCGCGCAGGATCTTGGCGAAGATGTTTTCGGGGTCGTAAGCGTAGCGCATGGCTCAATCCTCAAACAGATAGTCGATCGACAAGATATCATCGGCCGTTTGCACATCAATATCGAGAAATCCCGCCAAGGCCACCACGTTTTGCGCCTGTGTCCGGGTTTGGGATATCTGGAAGCTGCCGGGAAACTCCGCGTCGCGCATCTGCTCGATCTCGAACATGAAGTTCTGCCGCACCGTCGGCAGCAGACGGTCAATCGTGTCCTGGGGTGTCATCTCACCGGCAAGACCGACCCGCATGGCATGCCCCAGCAGGTAGTCATCCTCAAAACTGCATTCGATCTCGAGAAATTTCACGGCCGATTTGTCGGAGGCAAAATCATGCATCAGGTCGAGATTATCGGGATCGAGGCAGATGATCAGCCGATTGGTGTCGTAATACTCGTAAAGAAGCCGCACCAGCGCCCGCCGGTGCCGCCCGCGTTTCTCAAGCGAGTTCTCCACCCCTCCAAGATCGGGCAGGATCGTGTCTTCTTCGTCAAACAGATATTCCACACCGTATATATCGACGCGCTCGGTGATACGGTCGAGCAGGCGTTTGGCGACATGCCATTTCTTGCACACGATGATCAAAAGCTCGCGTTCGCGGCCAAGGCTGCTTTGGCTTTCCCAGAACCTCTTGGCAAAGCGGCGCCCGATCCGCCCCCGCCCGGTCAGAAATTTGTAAAGCGTCCGGCCCTCGTTCGAGGTCTGATAATCCATCCTGTCAGAGGCGAACAAGTCGCCCAGACGCTTCTTGAGTTCCAGCGCATCGGCAGAGATCTTGCGCGCAAACAGAAAATCCTGACTGAGCAGCAGATCGTAGTGGTCATTATAAAACGTCACCGGCATCCCGTAATCAGAGAACATCAAAAATGTCAGCGTGCGGTTTTCGATCTCGGCGCCGGGAACAAGGTGGCGCACGATGGTCTGAAAGAAGGTCTCATCAGGGATCCATGTTGTGCGGAAAAAGCGCATCACCTCCGGCCTGTCCCTTGTGAAATCAAGCACCCATTCCACCGTGCGCCGTCTCAGGCACCACCATTGCGAGCCGATCATCATCTGCAAATCGGGCGGGATCTGCCGCTTGAGACCCAGTTTGCGCTGCAGCTCATAGGATTTGTAGAAAATCCACTTCCGTTCGCGTTCATTGAACCAGTGGCGATAGATCAGACGGTCTTCCTTCATCCCGGTCTTGATCCATTCGGATGTGAAGTAATCAAAGCTCTCGATGTAGTCCACCTCTGCCCCATCAAGAAACTGATGCGCGAAAGGGGCCGATTTGATCGCCATGCAATCGCCCGACAACATGTAGAAATGCGTGGCGCGCGGGAATGCGTCGACGGCCGCACGCATGGCGCGCAGCGTGGCCTCGACCAGCGACCACTCCCCCCAGCCACAGCGCACGCGCCTTGCGGCGAAACAGACATTGGGGTTGTCAGCAAGCTCTGCCCTGATCCGGGCGTAATCGGCGCGCTTGGCGCTGGCGTCGAAATGGATCGCCATACAGTCGCCCGCGGCCGTCAAACGCTCGGCTTGCTGGATAATGGCATCGGGGTCTTTATGACACAGCAAGATGAACGCAATTTTTGCCATCTGGATATTGGCCCCGTGTCCGTCGTAACTCTATGTTCAGCTTGGTCCAGTTAACCTCAGACACTGTTGAAGAAACAGCGTTTGTTTATTTCGAACAAAGAATTATGTCGATAGTGCTGCAACGTGAGAGGCTCGATAAGGATGGGTTTTCCCGGAACATGGATGACGGAAAGCGAAAGTCTGGTGTATCGCGTCGTCCCGAAATGCGCCTGCTCCTCAATCGGGCAGATCATGTATTATTCCGACCATGGCGAATTCTTCGACGGCGATATTCATGATGCGACCGGCAAGCTACACAAATGGGCGATAGAGGAGAGCCAGCCCAAGATCGAGCAGAATGTCAAAGGTCATCACAGCTATGCCTTCACCTGCGTTCGTAACCCTTACGGGCGCATTCTGAGCTCTTTTTTCGACAAGATCTGCGGCATCCAGCGCAATGGCAAACGCTACCGGGGCAAT
>CAYGUB010000346.1:0-3328 GCA_964352845.1 uncultured Rhodobacterales bacterium
GCGGTCTCGCAGGCCGCGAGGGTTGTCAGGCATAAGATCAGGGTAAGGATGCGCGTCATGGTGGGGAACTCCGTTTTAAGGGCATAGTTAATCGCACTGAGTGCCGCGATCAACCCGCCGCCGCCACCTCTGCCACCAGCGGCATTTTTGGGGCGGCAGGGGCTTCTCTACCTCTGCCTCCAGCTCTCCGCCCGGGACCGGGCTCAGCCCGGCTTTGCGCAGGACGGAGCGTTCCATGGCGCGGTCCATTTGCATTTGCTGGATCGCCTCGGCGGCCTCGGCATTGGTCTGGTGTTTGCTGTCCTTCCCGAAGGTAAAGCTGACCGGAAATTTCCCGGTGCTGATCGCGCGTTCGCGGTCCTCTATGGCCCAGATGCGTTTCATCTCCGCCATCGACACGATCGCCGCGACCGGTTTTCCGTGTCGGGTCAGGACCACGAACTGGCGCGGGTCCTGCGCGCGGGTGATCAGGGCAGAGAGATGTTTGCGCGCAGCACTGGTCGATATCTGCATGGGGGTCCGGCCTTGTACAAAATGTGAAACGGGGCTGTCAGCCTTGCTCCAAATTGTAAAAAACCGATGATCCCTGCGCGCTCAGCGGTGCAGAAAGGCCCTGACCGCCGCCTCGAATTCGCGCGGCTTTTCGGCATGCAGCCAATGTCCCGCGCCGGGAATTTTCGCAAATTTTGCCTGTGGAAACAACGGTTTGATGATGTCGCGATGCGCGGGCAACACATAGTCCGACGCCCCGCCCGACAAAAACAACGCAGGCCCGTCAAATTGCCCGGAGACCTCTGGAAACCCAATGATATCAGGCATATAGCGCCGCAGCGCGTCCAGATTGAAGCGCCATCTCTTGCCCTTCACATCCAGCGATTGCAGCAAAAACGCCCTGACCTCAGGCGCGTCGATATACCGGGCGAGCAGGCTGTCGACCTCAGATCGGCGCGTGACGCGGGCCAGATCGACGGCCTCCATCGCGTCAATCAGCGGTGTCTGGGTATGGGAATAGGCGACAGGCGCAATGTCAGCGACCACCAGCCGGTCTATTAAGTTGCTGTATTTCAAAGATAAAACCATCGCAGCCTTGCCGCCCATAGAATGGCCCAGCAAATCGCATTTCCCCTCGATGACCGCTGCCAGATCCTTTGCCATATCCTCATAGGTCATTGAGTCGCTCTGAAAGCTGTCCGCGTGGTTGCGCATATCGACCGTGATTACCTGCCGATCCGTCGATAATCGGTTCGCGATCACGCCCCAATTTCGGCCAGATCCAAAAAGGCCGTGCGCAATCAAAAGGTTAGGGAGTTTTGTGGGCGTGCCAAAAATGGTTTTGTGAAGCATGCGACGGGCCATAGCAGGTCTCTCAACATATGGAAACTTCTCGGAGATACTGATATATTACAAATTGACACAAAAGGTGGGCCTTATGGATCAGACAACTGTTCGGCAACTCGTTGCGCGCATCTTTCAGCTTCTGGGCGAGAAGCTCGGCGCACGCGGTGCCGATCTCGAAACCCGCGTCGGCCGGGCCGGCCGCAAGCTGCCACGCCGCGTTCGCGCCGCAGCTCAGGCATTGGTGACTGCAGACAAGCTCTCGAGGGACCCGCGCTTGTCCTTGCAACTCGACCCAAACCACACAAGCGAGGCTTATGCCCAATGCGTCAACTATCTTGACCGCATCAACCCCGCCGCCAATCGCTCGAAACTGGGCTACGGGCTTGCGGCGACAGTTGCCGGTCAGCTTCTGATTGTCACCGCAGCTGCGGTCATGCTCTTGCGGTGGCGCGGCTATATTTGAGCCTGCAAACGACCACGTGAGGTCGGTTTTTGTCAGATAAACCCTGAGAATTGCTGCAAACTCGGATGAAACTGCAGCAACCAGAGGGATCAGCCATGCAGGTCGGCTTCATCGGGCTCGGGAATGTGGGGGGCAAGCTGTCGGGCTCGCTTCTGCGAAACGGATACAAGATAATGGTGCGCGATCTTGACCCGGAATTGGTTGATCGCGCAGTGGCCAAAGGGGCACGGGCCGCCAGTTCGCCTGCACAGATGGCCGCAGCCTGCGACATCATAATCACCTGCCTGCCGCATCCCGATATCTCCGCTCAGGTGGTCGAGGGGGAGGATGGGCTCCTCGGCGCGCTCGGCCCGGGCAAGATCTGGATGGAGATGTCAACGACGGATGAGGCGGAGGTCAAGCGGCTGGGCGCGAAAGTCATAGCCAGCGGTGCTGCGGCGGTTGATTGCCCCGTTTCAGGCGGCTGCCACAGGGCGGATACAGGTAATATCTCGATCTTCGCAGGCTGCGCGCGGGACACGTTCGAGCGGATCCTGCCGCTTCTCACTGTCATGGGCCGCCGGATCCTGCATACCGGTGATCTGGGATCTGCCAGCGTGTTGAAAGTGCTTACAAATTACCTTGCAACCGCAAATCTGATCACCTGCGCCGAGGCGTTGACCGTGGCCAAGGGGGCGGGCATGGATCTGGCCGTGGCCTACGAGGCGATGAAGATCTCGTCGGGCACCTCCTTTGTCCATGAGACTGAAAGCCAGGTGATCCTCAACGGCTCGCGCGATATCTCCTTCACCATGGATCTGGTGCTCAAGGATATCGGTCTGTTTCAGGAGGTCGCAGATCGCGCAGGCGTTCCGCTCGAGGTCAACCCATTGCTGATCGAAATCTTCAGGGATGGCATCGCCCGCTACGGCGCGCGTGAGTTTTCTCCAAATATTATCAGGCGGTTGGAGGACGCCACCGGTCTTGATGTGCGCGCGCCGGGCTTCCCGGCCGAAATGGTCGATGATGAGCCTGAGGAGCCCGGTTGCGAGGTGCGCCCCAATCGGGTCTAGCGCGTGGCGTGCGGAGCCGCTATTCCAGCCGGATAAGGCAGGGAGGCGTTGATGTCAGAGGTTATCACGGGAATTGTGCCATCGGTCTTCCGGCGCATCTTCGGCGCCGGGGTGCTCTACGCCTTGGGTGCGCTGCTGATCTACATTGCGCTCGTCCAACCGCCACAGGCGCTGCATTACCTGTTTCTTCTGCTCGTCTTCGGGGCAGTGGCCATCTATGGCGGCTACCGGATGTGGCGTATTACCGGGCGGATGATTGAACTGACCGAGCATGAGTTGCGCCTTTCCGATGGCACTGTGATTTGCCGGACCGAGGATATCGCCAAAGTGGATCGCAGCTTTTTCGCCTTCAAGCCCTCCAACGGCTTTCTGATCACACTCAGCCAATCGGCCCCGACCGCCTGGGCGCCCGGTCTGTGGTGGCGGATCGGCAGGCGTGTAGGTATCGGCGGGCTTACTTCCAACTCAGAATCCA
>CAYGUB010000347.1:0-3326 GCA_964352845.1 uncultured Rhodobacterales bacterium
GGCCTGTCGCCGGGCGGGCAATGCGGCTGATTTCATCTCTGTGGTGGAGCGCGATACCGGGCTTGCGCTGGAGATCATTGAGCCTGAGGAGGAGGCGCGTCTGGCCGTGATTTCCTGCGCGCCGCTGGTCTCGGTCAAGACCGAGCAATTGCTGGTGGTCGATATTGGCGGCGGCTCGACGGAGCTTGTCTGGATCGATCTGTGCCGCGTGCCACCGGTGGACCGGCCCCGCGCGATCATGCGGCTGCATACCGGGTTTGACGCAAAAGACAGCCCGTTTCCAGCCGCCAAGGTCGTGGATTGGATTTCTGTGCCGTTGGGTGTGGCGACGCTGCGCGACCAGTTTGACGATGTGGATGACGATGCCGCCCGGTTTGCGTTGATGAGCTGGTTTTTTGAGGAAAACCTGGCCGAGTTCAGCCCTTACAATGATACAGACCAGATCCGGGAGGGGTTCCAGATCGTAGGGACCTCCGGCACGGTGACGACCGTTGCGGCCAGCCATCTGGGCCTCAAGCGCTATGACCGCAACAAGGTTGACGGGCTGCGCATGACCTCTGATCAGATTGACCATGTCATCCAGAGCTATCTTCATATGGGCCCCGAGGGCCGCAGGGCCGATCCGCGGATCGGGCGCGACAGGCACGCGCTGATCATGTCGGGAGCGGCGATCTTGCAGGCTTTGTTGCGGGTCTGGCCCACCGACAGGTTATCGGTGGCAGATCGCGGCCTGCGCGAAGGGCTGCTTTATGCGCAGATGAGCATGGATGGTGTGTTGGAGGAAGGCCCATATTGACAGGCGTGCCGGCCGGGCTTGCGCTGCGGGGCGCGGCATGGTGAGTAGCAGCCCTGCATGAACAGATCGAGAGCCATGGCGAAGAAGAGCAAAAATACAAGCGGCAGAGGTCAGCGCGACCTGACGGTCAAGGTCAAGACCGCGCGGGGCCGAAAGCTGTCTTCCACGCTCTGGCTGCAACGCCAGCTCAATGATCCTTATGTGAAACGCGCACAATCGGAGGGGATGCGCGGACGCGCGGCCTATAAGATACTCGAAACGGATGACAAATACCGCTTCCTTGTGCCTGGCGCGCGGGTAGTTGATCTGGGCTGCGCGCCCGGAGGCTGGTGTCAGGTGGCCGTGCCGCGCATCAACGCTTTGGGCACACGCAAGGGCAAGGCTGTGGGCAGGCTTCTGGGCATTGATCTGCAGGAGGTCGAGCCGATTGCGGGGGCCGAGCTGCATGTGCTCGATTTTCTTGAAGACGGTGCCGATGACAAGGTGAAGGTTTGGCTGGGCGGCAAGGCGGATGTTGTGATGAGCGATATGGCCGCGTCGTCATCGGGTCACAAGCAGACCGACCATCTCAAGATCATGGCGTTATGCGAGGCGGCGGCATATTTCGCTTTCGATGTGCTGGATCAGGGCGGCACCTTTGTGGCCAAGGTTCTGGCCGGCGGGGCGGAGGGGGACCTGCAAAAGCTGCTGAAGCAGAAATTCACCAAAGTTGCCAATTTCAAACCACCGGCCAGCCGTGCCGATAGCTCGGAGAAATTTGTTGTCGCGCTTGGCTTTCGTGGGTGATCTGGGTGGGTGTCATTCGGGCGGCGCGTTCAAGGCAGAACCGGACATGCGCAGCATGAAGGCGTCGGGCACTGATACCGCCCGCGCGGCCGCCCGACCAGCGCCTGCTGCGATGTCGCACGCAATATTTGAGCGTCGGCCCGATCCGCGTGTCGCGCGTGGGCTGGGTTTGACATCCGGCAATTGCGGCGCCGGGACATACTGTATGAAGACAGTGCGCAGTCTGGAGGGCGTATGAGCGATACGGCTTTGCGCGAGCAGATTTGCCTGCTGGCAAAATCCATGTTTGAGCGTGGTCTGACGGGCGGGAGCACCGGCAATATCTCGGCGCGGACGGCCGATGGCGGGCTTTTGGTGAGCCCTACCGGGACGAGTTTCGGCAGGCTCGATCCCGCCAGGCTGTCACGGTTTGATGCCTCGGGGCGCCAGATCGGTGGCGATCAGCCCACCAAGGAGATCGCGTTGCATGCCGCCTTTTATGACACGCGCCGCGTGGCCGGTGCGGTCGTGCATTTGCATTCCTGCCATTCCGTCGCGCTGTCGATGATGCCCGAGATCGACCCGGAAAACTTCCTGCCACCGCTCACTCCCTACGGTTTGATGAAGCTGGGCCGGGTGCAGCTTTTGCCGTTCTTCATGCCCGGTGATCCGGCGATGGGTGAGGCTGTGCGCGGGCTGGCAGGCAAGCGATCCGCCGTGATGCTGGCCAATCACGGCCCGGTCGTCGCCGGCAAGGATGTGGAAGCGGCGTGTAATGCCATTGAAGAGCTTGAGGATACCGCCCGGCTTGCGATGATGACGCGCGGGATGAACCCCAATATGTTGACCGATGCGCAGGTGCGCGGGCTTGTGCAGAAATTCGACATCGAATGGGAGGCGTGAGCAGATTTTCCGCGCAAGCCCTGGGGTCTATCGGTTGGGCTTATCGGGTGCTGTCTCTGCCGCCCGGCGGGTGGGGTTCAGTGGCTCGGTCAGCCAGCTGACCGGCCCCGACATACCGTGTTGCGGTGGGGGTTTCGCCACGCCGGCGCTTTGATTGTTTTGACCCGTTCCATCTGGTCGCCTATGCTGTTTGTGAACAGATTCTTGTGTTGATTTTGGAAGGAGGAATTCATGAAACACATTGCTTTTTGGGCGGCTTTATTTTCCATCTCCGCCACTCATGTCATGGGTGAAACCGTATTGTTGGATTTTGACGGGCCGGTGATTGAGGATGAGGCTGGCGAGCTGCTATATATTGAGGACGGGTTCGAGATCCTGTCGCTTGAGCCGACCTATGGGTTCCGCGTAGGAGAGCTGCATCTCGATGGATGTTGCGGCCCGTTCCCGTCCTCCATGAGCCTTGCTTCGGTCGATGGCCAGCCCTTTTCGGCTGTATCGTTCTTTGGCGCCGGGGATCGGGCAGAGCTTGCTCTTTTGTCGGAGGATCAGAGCATGATCCTTGATCGGGTGTTCGTCCCGATCTTTAATATTGGCGTTCAGGGATACCGCGAGGACACGCTTGTTGCGCAGGAGGCCTTCATTGGATCTGGTTTCGGTGACGAAATCATGCTCGGGGAAGATTTTTCCGACCTCACCCGGCTAAGGTTTTCTCTGGTTGAATCCTTTGATACGGTGAACCGGCCTTTGCTCGCCGAATTTCTTGAGGCGGGTTACACGGATACGACAGGCTATGATCCCATCAGCGGCAGCTTTTCCGACATCCATTCCTTTGTGGATGACGTCACGCTGGCGCGGGCAATGC
>CAYGUB010000348.1:0-3317 GCA_964352845.1 uncultured Rhodobacterales bacterium
CCGATGGAGAGTTCAGCGATACGGGCGAGATCTCTATCAAGGTGAACGCTGTCAATGATGATGCGACAGGCATGGAAGAATCCGCGTCGGTTCCGCTGGACCGTGTGATCGGCTTTTGGGCGACAGGCCATCGTTCGATCTGCCCCAGCGGGCAGGCTCGGCTGCAGTCAAGATGAGACATGGGCAGGCCGTCCGACTGACAAAGATCAAATCAGCGCGCCCTGGGGGATGGCATGGTGGCGTCAGGTGACAGCATGGCAATGGCAGGCAGATGGAATTCAAAGACTACTACAAGACATTGGGCGTGGCGCGGGATGCCGATGCGGACGAAATCAAGAAGGCCTTTCGCAAGGCCGCGCGCAAATACCACCCCGACATCAATTCCACCGCTAAAGCCGAGGCCATGTTCAAGGATGTGAACGAGGCTTATGAGGTCCTCAAGGACCCAGAACGCCGGGCCGCATATGATCAGTTGGCCCAAGAGCCTTCACACGGCCAAGGGCCGTACCGGCCTCCTCCCGAATGGGACAGTGGGTTTTCATTCTCCCAAGGCGGGCCGCAGCAAGGCGAGGCATTCAGCGATTTCTTTGAAACGCTCTTTCGACGTGGCGCTGATGTGACAGGTGGCATGGGGGGCGGGCTTGCGGCGGACAGCCATGGCCGGATCGAAATCACGATAGAGGAAGCGTTCAAAGGCGCCAAACGCTCCCTCATGCTGAGATCGCCCGTGTTAAGACCCGATGGTACTGTCACGATACAGGAACGCTCCGTTGCGGTAACAGTGCCCAAAGGGGTGATCGAAGGCCAGCACATCCGGCTTGCCGGTCAAGGCGCAACGGGCACGGGCGCGCCCGGCGGGGATCTTTTTCTTGAGGTGTCATTCGCGCCTCATCCGGTCTACCGCCCGGATGGCAGGGATCTGTACCTCGATCTGCCGATCACGCCTTGGGAGGCGGCCCTTGGCGGGCATGTCAAGATGCCGACGCCGGACGGCAAGGTCGATCTGCGCATCCCGAGCAATGCACGTGCGGGCATGAAACTTCGGCTCAGGGGCAAAGGGCTGCCGGGGCACCCGAATGGCGACATCTACGCCACATTGAAAATCGTCAATCCAAAAGCCGAGACAGCCGAGGCCCGCGCATTTTTTGAGAAAATGGCGCAGGAGATGCCTTTCGATCCACGCGCAAATCTAGGAGGTTAGATCATGAAAAAGACACCCCTTCGCAGTGAAGTGGTAGAGACGCTTACCTTGCAGGATCTTTGCCGGTTTTGCCATGCAGATGAGGCATGGGTGATTGAGATGGTTGAGCATGGCGTTCTCGACCCAATTGGCGGCACCAGCAGCAATTGGCGTTTCGTTGGAACCAGTATCCGGCGCGCCAAGAAGGCACGGCGGCTCAACCGGGATCTGGGTGTCAACACGCCCGGCGTTGCCCTGGTCCTGGACCTGCTCGACCAGCGCGATGCAGCGATGCGGCGTTTGGCGCAATATGAGACCGCAGAACAACTTCGATCACAGGGCAGACTTTGAAATGCGCAAAGCCGCATGAAACCTGACCATGATACACCTGACCGACGCTGCAAAACTGTCCGAAAAGATGGGACCGCTCCGTCTTCACGGATCGGCTTTTCCTTGATCGCGGCATGGCGGTGCGGCGTGTATCCGCTGGCGTTGAATTCCCAGCTCGGGCGGGCCTGCTTCAGGTCCAGCTCTCAGTGCGACTCTTAACCACAAGACGATGCGTTTGTGGACTCATGCGTTGATAATCGCTTATGCTGCAAGTTGAAGCCTATTCGGTGACGTATGATTGCAGGTCGTGATTGATAGGGCGCATGCGACCGTAGGTTTTTTGGGAGGTCAAGAAAACAGTGATAGAGGGACATCAGAGTTCGAACCATCTGGCTGGTGCGTTCGGCAGTGGTGACGTTCTGGGCGCCCAGCGTCAGTTGCGTCGCGCCTTGCTTGATGGTCCGAATATTCGTCACAAGCCGGCCCGGGATCTGGCGGCGCATATGCTGCTTCATCTTGATGATCTTTCGGCCTGTTGGAATACCGCTACAGACTGGCTGAGGACCGAGCTGGATTGCCAGCGCGTTGATACGGGTTTTGGTCATGCCAGCGACAAAGACTACTTCCCCGGTTTTTCCGAGGCAAAGAATACCGATTACGATGTGCCGTCCTTCGGTGGCTTCGCTGTTGATAACAGGGACCCAATCATGCAGGCGATGTGGTCGGGATCGAAGCCCATCGTGTTCTCCGATATCAAACAGGATCGCCGTGTCACGCCCAAGCTGCGCGAAAGGATGTCCGGCGCCAGAACCAAGTCAAAGTTCGGCGCGGCGCTGCGCACCAAGGATGGCAGCTTTGGCCTGATTTGTGCGGATTGGACAGAGCATCTGGTCCCGGCCAAGGCGGACCTTTTCGACTGCTTCACCTATACTGTCGAGGACGTTCTGAGCCCGATCATTGAGGTCGCAAGAACTGTCGCACCCCCTAAAACAACGCCGGCCGTTCAACATGAAGACGTCAGTGTCTTTCACTACGGACGTCGTGGATCGGGTGCGCTTGATGCGCTTACTGCGTCGGAGGTCGAGGTCGCGCGCCTTGTTGCACAGGGTCTGAGCTACAAGGAAATTGCACGGACCCGTGGCAGGTCGCTTTCGACCATTGATCACCAACTTCGCAGCATTCGGGCCAAAATGGGCGTCAACAGTACGGCCAACCTGATCAGTTTGCTGGCCAATATGGATGGCTTTGGCGCCTGACGTCGTAGGACAGCCGAAAGGCAGCCGTGACGCGTATCGCGAATGTTCGCGATAGATTGCGCGATATCCAATCGCCTACCCTTCATCTTGAGCGGGGAGATTCTGGCGCGCCTTTTGGCGCAGGGCGGAAACTCGATTATCCCGCAGCGCCTCTGGAGGGGGGCGGAGATAATTGGGAGGAGATCGAAATGATCCACAAAACAACAATTGCAGCTGTCTTTGCTTTGGCAATACCGGTTGCGGGTTTTGCCGAGGACTTGGATACAAGGCCCGTGCTGTCGAACGCGCTTGCTCAGGAAATGGTCGCGGCATGTTTCGCTGACCAGTCTGCAAATGGCTATGCGAATGTGAATGTATTTGTGGTTGATGACGGCGGTCATCTGCTTGCGGCAGCCCGTCAGGACGGTGCCTGCAAGGCCTGCGCCGACATTGCTGAGAACAAGGCAATCACCTCGGCGCTCTACAGCGCGCCTACACGCGTGATGGGCGATCTGTCATTTGGTAAAAATCGCGATGGCGTAGACGCTGGATTGCCCGGGGCGGCCTTCGTG
>CAYGUB010000349.1:0-3305 GCA_964352845.1 uncultured Rhodobacterales bacterium
GCGCGAACAGCTCGACCACACCGTGGCTCATCGCCCAGATATGGGCCGAGAACATGGTGGAGGGGGGGCGTTTGTCCTCGGGGATATGTTTGCTCAACTCGGTCGCGGCGCGTTCCAGCACCGCGCGCGAGCGTTCGGCCGCCAGCGCCAGATCGGCATTGGCCTGAAGGCTCAGCCCCGTCTCAAACATCGCCACGTAATGGCCGGGAAATTTGCGCGCAAAGGCCAGATAGGCCCGCCCCGTCGCTTCAAACGCCGCCAGCGCAGAGGGTTTGCCATCGGCATAGGCATGCTCCATCAGCTCGCCGAAAATCCGGTGGCCCTGCAAGGCGACCTCGCAAAGCAAGGCATCGCGCCCGTCGAAATGGCGATAGACCGCCGCCGGGGTCACATCGGCATTCTTGGCGGCTTCGGCGAGTGTAAAGCCGGTCGGGCCTTTCTGCTCGATCAGCTTGAGCGCAGCCTCGACAAGGGCCTGTTTCAGATTGCCATGGTGATAGCCGCGTTTGGGCATTCAGGCGGCCCAGATATCCGGCCCGCCGCAGATTTCCGGGTCAGGGTCGCGAACCAGCTTGCCATCCTTGCCCGCGTAATCGATCTGGCGCAGCACGCTGCGAATGGCGGCAATCCGGGCGCGGCGCTTGTCGTCGGAGCGCACGATGGTCCAGGGCGCGTGATCGCTATGGGTGGCTTTGAACGTCTCCTCGATGGCCGCGCTATAGGCGTCCCAGCGTTTGAGCCCTTCCACGTCGATCCAGCTGAGCTTCCACTGTTTGAGCGGATCGCCCTCCCGGTCGAGAAAGCGGCGCAACTGCTCGGCGCGGCCCACATTGAGCCACAGCTTCACCAGCGTGATGCCGTCCTCGGTGATCATGCGCTCAAACTGGGGGACCTGTGAGAAGAAATGCGTCCGCTGCTCATCGGTGCAGAACCCGAACACTTTCTCGACCACGCCGCGATTATACCAGCTTCGGTCAAACATCGTGATCTCGCCCGCTGACGGCAAATGTTTGATATAGCGCTGGAAATACCACTCCCCCTGTTCGCGGTCGGACGGTTTGGACAAAGCCACGGTGCGGGCCACGCGCGGGTTGAGATTTTCGCGAAACCGCTTGATCGTTCCGCCCTTGCCCGCCGCATCGCGCCCCTCAAACACGATGGCCAGACGCGCGCCTGTCTCCTTGATGTGGCTGGTGCATTTGACCAGTTCGATCTGTAGCGCGGCCAGCGTGTCCTCATATTCTTCGCGATCCATGCGCGCCTCATAGGGGTAGGTTTCAGACAGGATCCGGTTCTTCTTGGCGTTTTTGATCGCGTCGCGCACCTCCTTCGGGGCGTCGTCTTTGTAAAATGCGCTGATTGCGCCGTCGAAGGGCAGGGTCATCTATGGCCTCATCACATAAGCTGGCCCACAGTATGGCGCGGAAGCCGGACGGGTGCCAGCGTGATTTGGGGCGCCCTATTGCGCTTGCCCGAACCCGGCGCGCTGTGCGGTGCGATCTATTGCGGCGATGACATCGGCCTGTGCGCTGTGATGGGGCATGTGGCCCAGGCCCACAAGCCGGGTGAGCGTCGAGCCCTTGATCTGGCGCGACAGCGGCTCGGCATGGGTGGGAAGGGGCACGGTCATGTCAGCCGTGCCGTGGATGATCTCGACGGGTATGTCGATCTCGCCGTAGCGCGGCATCTGCTCTTTCAGATCGCCCAGCAGCCGGTTGACCTGTTGAGCCGTGGCCCGCAGTTGCATGGGCCGCACCGACAGGGGCACGCCGATATGATCGAGATAGCCGTCGGGCACCGGATCGGGGGCGAAGATACCCGCCACGGTTTCGCGCGCGCGTGCATCAGTGGCGAAGGCCGCGATGAGGGGCGTGATAATGTTCTGGCCGATCCAGGTATCATTGAGGCGGTACCAGCGCCCGAGATCTCCCTCCCACGGGTTGGAGACCGCCGCGACCATGATCAGCCCCCGGACGCGCGTGCTATGGCGCAAGGCAAGGTTCAAGGCCACGCCGCCACCGTAGCTTTGGCCCAGCACAAGCGTGTCGCTCACGCCTTGCAGGGTGAGTATCTGCGCGATCAGATCGGCCTGCTCGGACAGGCTTTCGCCCGATGCGGCGCGACCGGCAAGCCGGGTGCTGTGCCCGTGGCCCGGCCGGTCAACGATGGTGACGCGGTAGCGGTCGCGCAGTTTGCCGAGCAGGGAAAAGGTGAATTCGCGCGTATTGCCGCCCGCGCCATGGATCAGGAGCAGGTCGGGCCCGGTGCCTTCGGTGATGACATGGACCTGGCTGCCGGCAATCTCATGCACTTTGCCCGTGGGCGGGTAGGCCGCGACGCCCGCCCGCTCTGCCATGCGAAGTTTCACCGCGATGGCGCTTGCGGTGATCAGTGTCAGCAGCGCGAGCCCTATCGCAATCTTGGCAAGCATTCAGGCCCCGATCTGATCCATATCAAACGGCGTGGTCTGATAGATCTGGTTGATCCAGTTGCCGTAAAGCAGATGCGCATGGCTGCGCCAGCGATTGGTCGGCGTCACGGTGGGGTCGTCATTCGGGTAGTAGTTCTGAGGTACATTGACCGGTGTTCCGCTGGCGATGTCGCGGTCATATTCTTCCTTCAATGTCAGGCTGTCATATTCAAAATGGTTGAAGATATAGAGCGCCCGATGCGCCGCATCCTCCACCAGACAGGGGCCGGATTCGGGGCTGCCAAGCAGCGTCTTCAGCCCCGCCGCATCGATCTCGGCCTGCAACACTTCTGTCCAGCGCGAAACGGGGATCACGCAATCATCCGAGAACCCGTTGAGATAGGGCGAGGCCGGGGCAAGGTTGGCCTGCCGAAAACAGCCGAAGGATTTCTCGCTCAGCATATGTTTGTCGACCCCATGGAAATGCTTGATCATTGCCATCCCGCCCCAGCAAATGCCGAAGCTGGAATGCACATTGGTCTGGGTCCAGTCCATCACCTCGACCAGCTCATCCCAATAGGTGACCTCCTCGAAGGGCAAATGCTCAATCGGCGCGCCGGTGATGATCAGGCCGTCGAATTTCTCCGCCCGGACCTCCTGGAAGGGTCGGTAGAAGGCCTCCATATGCGCGGCGGCTGTGTTTTTGGTCTGATGCTCTGACATGCGGATCAGATGCAGGTCGATCTGCAAAGGCGTCGCGCCGATCAGGCGGGCAAACTGGTTTTCGGTCTGGATCTTCTTGGGCATCAGGTTCAACAGCCCGATTTTCAGCGGCCGGATATCCTGGCGTGATGCATCGCCCTGGTCCATCACCATGACGCCCTCCGAGCGCAGG
>CAYGUB010000350.1:0-3300 GCA_964352845.1 uncultured Rhodobacterales bacterium
CTACAGTGACGCCCCCCACCGCCGATACAATCCATTGCTGGATGAATGGGTTTTGGTATCACCGCGGCGCAACAAGCGGCCATGGCAAGGCAAGGCTGAGGCGTTGCCGCCATCGGGAAGGCCCGGTCATGATCCGGCGTGCTATCTTTGCGCCGGCAACACGCGGGTCACTGGTGCCACCAATCCCGACTATAAAGGTCCATATGTCTTTGCGAATGACTTCCCGGCATTTCTGGAAAACCCGACAGGGGCAGACACGTCCCGTGGGCCCTTTCACCTTCAGGCGGTTTCAGGCAGAGCGCGCGTCATCTGCTTTTCAGAAAGGCATGATCTTACGCTGCCAGAACTGTCGGTTTCCGAAATCAGGCAAGTCGTCGATCTTTGGGCAGATCAGGTCGCGGAACTGGGGCAAACCTATGCATGGGTTCAGATATTTGAGAACAAGGGCGAGGTGATGGGGTGCTCAAACCCGCATCCACATGGTCAAATCTGGGCCTCTGATTTTCTGCCGAACGAAGCTTTACGTGAAGATCGCGCGCAAGCGCGGATGTTGCAGGAGACCTGTGTCAATTTCCTCGTCGACTATGCTGAGATTGAATCAAAAGACGGGTCCAGAACTGTCGTCGAAAACCAGGACTGGATTGCAGTTGTCCCCTATTGGGCATCGTGGCCCTATGAGACCCTGCTTCTTCCCAAACGCCATGTGCCGCGAATGCCCGATCTGACGTCGCCCGAGCGCAAATCGCTCTCTGAGGCTCTCAAACTGCTTTGCACCAAGTACGACAACCTGTTCGAGACGGAATTTCCCTATTCAATGGGCTGGCATGGCGCACCGCATACCGAAAAGACTGCCAAACACTGGCAATTGCACGCCCATTTCTATCCGCCCCTGCTGCGATCCGCGACAGTGCGCAAATTTATGGTCGGCTATGAGATGCTCGCTGAGGCACAAAGGGATCTGACGGCGGAAACCGCTGCAAAGCAACTGCGGGATGTGCGTGATGTTCATTACAAACAAGCGATGGGCCGCACATGAAAACAGATAAATCAAAGACCGTCCTGATCGTCGGTGGCGCTGGATACATCGGCTCTCACACGACGCTTGCGTTAAATGAAGCTGGTTTCGAGACTGTTGTTTATGACAACTTCTCAACCGGCCACTGGGACGCCTGTTTTGGCACGCATCTTATTGAGGGCGACCTGGCTGATAGGACCAAGCTTGAAACAGTGATGAAGCAGCATGACATTGCTTGCGTCGTTCATTTCGCAGCACTGATTGAAGCGGGCCAGTCGGTTGTCACGCCGCTGCCGTTTTTTCAAAACAATGTTTCTGGAACGCTCGCGCTGCTTGAGGCGATGCAGAGTGTAGGCGTCAGAAAGCTTGTCTTTTCCTCCACAGCGGCAGCTTACGGCAACAATACCGACGTGCCCTTGTTGCACGAAGCATTACCTCGCGCACCGATCAATCCTTATGGTGACAGCAAGGTCATGGTCGAGATGATGCTGGAGGCCTGCGTCGAACCACATGGGCTGCAATCCATCGCGTTGCGTTATTTTAACGCCTGCGGCGCTGATCCCGAGGGCAGGACCGGTGAGCGCCACGACCCGGAAACCCATCTGATCCCGCTCGTGATCCAAGCCGCACAAGGCCAACGGCCGCACATCAGCATCTATGGCACCGACTACGACACGCCAGACGGGACCTGCATTCGGGACTACATCCATGTCTCCGACCTTGCCTCCGGTCACGTGGCTGCCGTCCGTAAGCTTCTCTCGTCAGATCAGGCTGGTTTCATGCCGATCAATCTGGGCACCGGCAGTGGGCTCAGCGTGCGAGAGGTCATTGACGCAGTAAAACAGGTGTCAGGCGTTGATTTTGACGTAGTGGAAGAGAGCCGCCGTCCAGGTGATCCATCCAGATTGGTGGCGGATGCGCGCGTCGCACAGGACGTGCTGGGCTGGTCCGCCAAACGCAGCCGAATTGACACAATCGTTCAAGATGCCTGGGCATTTTACACGACCGGCTGAAAGAACAGGCGGCGCGTATACCGTCGCCAGCATTTCTATCAAAGGCGCCTTGATCTGGCGGGAGAGGCAAGCCTTTGAAATTGTGTTATTCCAATGCCGAAGACGCATTCATTATTGGGACGGACATCACTATGCACCGCACTATACGGCGCAATGTCTGTTTGCGATCTGGCACACTTGACTCGTTCGAATGGCACCATTCCAGCCAACGACCCGGCTCGCGAAGCTATCAATGACGAACGCCACATCAACAAAGCCACGCCAGGTCGAAACGAACGTGAAGTCGGACACCCAAAGTTCATTGGGCTGAGAGGCCCTGAACTGGCGATTGACCTTGTCCAGGGGGCATTGATCTGCAGGCTGGCCGTAGGTTGTCTTGATCTTCTTGCCACGCCGAACGCCTTGAATGCCAAGCTGGCGCATCAAACGTTCGACGGTACAGCGGGCGATATCGATCTTCTCACGCTTCATTGCATGCCACAGCTTACGTGCCCCGTAGACAGATCGGTTCTTCTCCCAAACGTCTTTCATCTCCTTGCAAAGATACCCATCGGGGTGGACAGCGCGATACTCCTCCCAGAGCAGAGCCAGGGTCACGCCCTTGCGGCGCAGCTCGCTGTGGACATAGGCCCAACTGGGTTGTGGGATGGCGCGGGCAGATCGCCGGGCTAATGCGGATAAAGCTGGTGCTCAAGGTCCGTGTCGGACAAGACTGGCAAGATAGGTGCGCCAGCCTTGCTCGCGAAATTTCGAACTTTCTTGAAAACGAGTAGAGGGTCTTTTGCCTAGCCCGTAGAGCTATGAAGACTTGGGAGCATCGAGATGCTTTTGAGGAAGGAATCGGCGGCCTGCAAAGTAGCATCATTGGCTCATTACTGCCGCAAACCTGCTTCACCTATCGGCGAACCTAAGTCGAGAGGCGTCGAATTTATGTCGTTGAGCTTCAACTTTTTTGAAAATGTCTTGACACGGAACGCCGCACATTCTGTGACTTTTATGATTTTTGGTTCTCGGACCAAATGTGAATTTTAGACACGTATGCCTGTAGAAATTTTCTGTAAGCCCGAAGCAGAGAAATTTCCTCGTTCAGTCCCCCTGTCTAATCCCAGATAAAGATTAAACAATAACAGTATGTTATGAGATATTTACTCCTTGCGTAGCAAGCAAACTGCAATTACCCAACTTTCACTAGAGGTAGTTGGGTGTCCGACTTCACGTTCGTTTCGACCTGGCGTGGCTTTGTTTATGTGGCGTTCGTCATTGATAGCTTCG
>CAYGUB010000351.1:0-3295 GCA_964352845.1 uncultured Rhodobacterales bacterium
GTCAGAAACGGGGTCAGGTCATGCTCGATCATCGCCTTGATCGCATGACCGCCCTTCCCGCCGGTATAGCTGTAGCCTGTGCCTTCCCGGCCATCGTCCAGCCGCAGCGTGGCGGTAATCAGCTCAAAGAAATGGTGATCGCCATGTTTGGCATCGACCAGCACCTCTGCGAGGGGGATGTGAAACAGCCTGGTGTCTATCCCGGTGATCTTGCTCATATATGCGCCCTCCCGCTTGGCCCCGATGTGACGGAAGATGAAGATCAAGAGCAAGCCCCCTTTTTTGCAAAAAACGCGCCCAGTCTTGACTGGCGCGGTGGCATGGCGGGCGCGCAGGCGTCGCGCAATCCTCCGGTCCGAAAGGGCGATTGACCGTGATCACATCTCAACGGGGGGAACAGAAATGACCAGTTTCCGCAGACGTCAGACCTTGTGCTCTACCGGGGGCCGCGGCTGCATCCCGGCGACGTGTGCGGGGCAATGTCTCTGTGGTGCTGGCGTATCACTCGGCCCCGATACGCAAGGCGCGGGGCGATGCCAGATATTCTCTCGGGCTTGCGCATCCCTCTGGCGCTTGCGATCATCGCGCTGGTCGCGGCAAAGAGGCTTAGGGCGGAATGCGGCATCGGGGTCTATACCCTTCAGGCAGGCTCGCGTTATGATCTGGAGCGGCTCTTCCAAGGCGCCCCGATACTGTCGCTTCTGGGTGTTATCGTGAGCGCCGGGATCAGCCTGATCGCGCGCAGCTTGCCGGGCTGGCAAGTGGGGAATGGCAGGGGAAAGACATGAAATCACTGGTCCTTGAGAAAGTTGGCGCGCTGTCGCTGCGGGATGTCGCACTGGAGACATCCGAGGCGGTGCTCGGGCCTACGGATGTCCGCATTAAACTGCATACGGTCGGGATTTGCGGCTCGGATGTGCATTACTACACGCATGGACGTATCGGGCCCTTTGTGGTCGAAAAACCGATGATCCTGGGCCATGAGGCCTCGGGCACAGTGATTGAGACCGGCGTTGCGGTCTCCAGCCTGTCAGTCGGGGATCGCGTTTGCATGGAGCCGGGCATCCCCGATCCAAACTCGAAAGCCAGCAGGCTGGGGATGTATAATGTCGACCCGGCAGTGAAGTTCTGGGCCACTCCGCCGGTCCATGGAGTCCTGCGCCCGACTTGCGTGCATCCGGAGGCCTTCACCTTCAAACTGCCCGATACCGTCAGCTTTGCCGAGGCCGCCATGGTCGAGCCGTTGGCGGTGGGCGTGCATGCCGCAACCAAGGCGCGGATCAAGCCGGGCGATATCGCGGTCGTCCTTGGGGCGGGGCCCATCGGGCTGGTCACGGCGCTGTCGGCCATCGCCGGGGGCTGCGCGCGGGTCTTTGTGGCCGATCTCGTGGACCGCAAGCTGGAGATCGCCGAAAGCCTGCATCCCGCAATCTGCGCCGTGAATGTCGCGAAGAGTTCTGTGGCCGATCACATCGCCCGGGCCACCGATGGCTGGGGGGCCGATGTGGTGTTTGAGGCGACAGGTTCGCCGCGCGCCGCGAAAACCATTTTCGAGCCGCTCTGCCCCGGTGGTTGCGTGGTGATGATCGGCGGGCAGTCAGAGCCTGTGGCCTATGATGCAGGCGCTGCGATGATACGTGAGGCGCGGGTCGAAAACATCTTCCGCTATGCCCATGTCTTCCCACGCTGCGTGGCTATGCTGGCTGCGGGCACGATCGACGTCAAACCACTGATCACGCGCCGCTTTGCGTTCGAGGACTCGGTGGAGGCTTTCGAGATCGCCGCCCGCGCGCCGGAGGCTGATGTAAAGATGCAGATCGAACTGCCGCAATGATCAAATCCGCTATTGCGGCAGGCTCACTGCGGATGTCAGCACGGCCGTAACACCAAGGATCAGCACGAATGCGATCCATTCCAGCGTGATGCTGCGCGACAGATGGCGGGCGGCGTTTACCTCGCCACGGACAAGCCCGGGCACGAAACGCAGCTTATTGGCGGCAGCCAGTCCCAGAAGCATGGCAACGAGGATCAGCTTCACGACCAAGACCTGCCCGTAGCTGCTACTGAGCAGAGCCTGCAGAGAGCCCAGCAGGACATAGGCCATGACCACCCCTGCAAGGATCAAAAGCGGAACCGCCACCATCGCAAGCTGCCCGAACCGATGACCAAGCGCGGCCGCCTCGGCAAGAGCGGCGCTCGCGCTCAACACGCGCAGAGGGCTCAGGATCCCGATCCAGATCGCCGCAATAATGAGATGCAGGGCCAACAGCGCTTGCAGCGCCTGGCCGCCCTGATCGGGGATATGGCCAATGCTGACCAGCGAGCCGAGTGCCAGCAGACCGCCCCCTGCCGAGACCCAAAGCCCCGCCCGGCCCAGCGCCAGCCCCGAGATCAGCACGATCAGCCCGGCGCCCTGCATCATCAGCGCCGTGCCGCTTTGCGTCTGCCACAAAAGCCCAAGCATCTCCGGGTCGGTCAGCCCCGACGCATCTCCCGTCAGCGCAACACCTTTGAGCATGAAGGATGCTGCTGCCGCGACAAGCCCCAGCACGGCGAAGCCGGCCACCAAGCGGGCCTGTCTTCCGAGCGCAAAGATCAATATGCAAAACACCGTACCAGCCGCGCCGAGCACGCCCAGATAGAGCGCCCATTTCGCTGCGATCGCGGCCAGCAGCCAAAGTTCCGGCACGCTACTTCACCGTGAAGGTAAAGCTGCCGTTTTGCGGATGGCCGTCATCGCCCAGACCCCGCCATTCGATCAGATATGTACCGCTACCGGTTTGCTCAAAGGGCAGAAGGAATTCACCTGCAAAGCTGGTCTGCTCGCCAATATCAATCGTGGCTGGCGCGTCCCCGTTCTGGCTGGAACTGACGCGGGTCAGCCGGAACTTGCCTTTGAATGTCAGGACCAGCTCAGCCGGAGCCTGCTCAAGCTCTGCCCGGTCAGCCGGGCGTGTCACCTGCAAAGGCGAATGCGCAACCGCGCCCCAAGCGAAGGCGGACAGCAGGGCGGCAAGGATTATGGCTTTCATAACGGTCCTTCCTGAAGGTTTCCAAGGGCGCAAGAGAGATCTGCGCCCGCGCACGCCACATCCCGTTATTACCCCGATAGATGGCGATTCCAAGGCCCCGCTGCCAGAGCTTGTTCAATATTTGGGCCTTGTCACATCAGGCACAAACCCGCGTGCTGTAGCGCCGGACCAAATAAGGCGTGTCTTGCCGGGGGGCGCAGCCGCCCAAATGGCCCGTTGAAGAAGACGGCGGAAAGACACGCGACCCGGTCCAACAGCTATGA
>CAYGUB010000352.1:0-1136 GCA_964352845.1 uncultured Rhodobacterales bacterium
GTCGCAAGCATCCGCAGCAGGAATTCCTGCAGGTGGATACGACCAACATCCTGTTCATTTGCGGCGGGGCCTTTGCGGGGCTCGACAAGATCATTGCGCAGCGTGGCAAAGGTTCGGCCATGGGCTTCGGCGCTGATGTGCGCGAAGAGAATGAGAAGGGCGTCGGCGATCTTTTCAAGGAGCTGGAGCCCGAAGATCTGTTGAAGTTCGGTCTGATCCCGGAATTCGTGGGCCGTCTGCCGGTCATAGCGACGCTCGAAGATCTCGACGAGGATGCGCTGGTTACAATCCTGACCAAGCCGAAAAACGCGCTGGTCAAACAGTATCAGCGCCTGTTTGAGCTGGAAGATGCCAAGCTGTCTTTCACGGAAGATGCGCTCGTGGCCATTGCCAAACGCGCGATTGAGCGGAAGACCGGCGCACGGGGCCTGCGCTCCATCCTTGAGGACATCTTGCTTGATACGATGTTCGACCTGCCAGCGCTCGACAATGTCGAAGAGGTCGTGGTGAATGTCGAGGCTGTCAGCCGCGAAGCGAAACCGCTGATGATCTATGGTGAGAAGAAACCGGCCGAGGCTGAGGCAGGCTAAGCTGACCACCAAACCAGCTTGCGTTCGGGCTGGACCTGAGCCAGCGGTTGCGCCATATCTTGCACAAATCAACCCGGAGATTTCGGTATGGGTATCCTGAACACTCTTTTGCGCGCCGTCACATGGTGGAACGGGCAGACCCTGAACACGCAGCTCTTTACCTGGCGCAAGGGGCAGCGGGTTGGCGAGGATGAGAGCGGCAATATCTTCTACCGCAACGCAGATGATACACGCCGCTGGGTGATTTTCAACGGTGAGGCGGAAGCCTCTCGCGTGAGCCCCGATTGGCATGGCTGGCTGCATCACACATGGGATGAGCCGCCAAGCGAAAAGCCTTTGGTGCATAAATCCTGGGAAAAGCCTCATCAGGAAAACCTGACCGGCACGGCTGCGGCATATGTTCCAGCAGGCTCTCTGCGCCGCCCGGACCCGGTGGAGCGCAGCGATTATGAGGCCTGGTCGCCGGAATAGGGTCAGCACGGGGGCAAAAGATATGGCGGAAAACACGACAGAGGTTCTGGTTGGAACCGGCGTTTTGGCGGTGGC
>CAYGUB010000352.1:1146-3295 GCA_964352845.1 uncultured Rhodobacterales bacterium
TTTCTTGTCTATGCGGTCGGGCTTGGGGGTGTCACTGCGGGCCCCGATCAATATGACCTCAGGGCGAGCTTTCGGTCGGTTGAAGGCATCTCGCTTGGCACTGATGTCAGGCTTGCGGGTGTGAAAGTCGGCGCCGTCACCGGGCTGGAGCTGAACCCGCAGACCTTCCGCGCCGACACTGTTTTCTCTATCGACAAGAATATCGAGATCCCCGATGACAGCGCGGTCTCCATCAGCTCGGAGGGGCTGCTTGGCGGCAGTTTCGTGGAGCTGATCCCCGGCGGCTCGCCCTTCAATGTCGAGCCCGGCGGAGAGATCGAGGACACCCAAAGCTCGGTTAGCCTGTTGACATTGTTGATGAAATTCGCGTCCGGCTCAGACGAATGAGACTGGCGATTGCGGTATTTTCCTGCCTGCTTTGCCTGCCCGTCACGGCGCAAACAATTGCGGGTGATAGCGGGACGTTTCGCATCGGGTCTGCGCCCGAAATCCGCCGTGAGTTCCGGGAGGCCGCCAGCAGCGCACCTGCCGCCGTGCTACGCGGGCTCGACAAGCTCACCGGTGTCGCGGTCGATCTGCAGGCCAAGACCGACGAGCCGTTTCAATTTGGCCGCCTGACCATAGAGATGAAAGATTGCCGCTATCCTCGCGACAACCCGACGGGGGATGCCTATGTCTCGCTCGCGATCCGGGACCGCACGGAGGTCGAGCCGATCTTCGAGGGGTGGATGATCGCCTCAAGCCCCGCCCTTAACGCGCTGGATGATCCGCGCTACGATATCTGGGTTATTCGCTGCAAACTTGACGACCGGACACCGTCTGTGGTTGCAGGAGAAAGTTCGCCTCGCCCTCTAATGCGTCCTTGAGCAAGCGTTTGTAGCGCTCGCGCGGCACCTCAACCCCGCCAAGACTGGCCAGATGCGGGGAGGGGAACTGGGTGTCAAACAAGGTAAATCCGCCAAAGCGCAGCCGCGAGACCAGATAGGCCAAGGCAATCTTCGAGGCGTTTGTGCGCCTTGAGAACATGCTCTCTCCGAAATAGGCGCGCTTCAGGGTGATGCCATAAACCCCGCCCACCAGCGCGTCACCCTCCCAGATCTCGACAGAATGGGCATGGCCGCTGCGGAACAGATCCATATAGAGCCCGAAGATGCGCCCGTTTATCCAGGTCTCCACCCGGTCGGCGCAACCTTCAACCACCCCCGCAAAATCGCGATTGATGGTCACGCGGTAACGCTCGCGCAGAATATCTTTGCGCAGTGAGCGTGAAATGTGGAAGCCGTCCAATGGAATGATGCCGCGGGTCTCGGGGTCGAGCCAGAACAGCCCGTCATCATCGCGGCTCTCGGCCATCGGGAAAATCCCGCGCGCATAGGCATTGAGCACCAAAGCCGGTGTCAGTTCAGGCTGCATCGTTCTTTTGGCTCGACTGAATGGGCGACATGCTAAAGCGGGCTTCCTGATTTCAAGAACTATGCGTCACAAAACCATATCTGTAAAACGGCTTGCGCGGAATTCGCCGATCCGTGCTTTGTGAGCGGGCCCCAAGGCTCACTCTGCGGTGGCGTTTTCCTTCAGCCACTCTTCCAGCCAATGGATATTATAGGCCCCGCTCAGTACCGCATCTTCTTGCAACAGCGCATCGAAAAGCGGCGTGGTCGTGTCGACGCCATCCACGATCAATTCGCCGAGCGCGCGTTTCAATCTGGCCAGAGCCGCCGGGCGATCCGGCGCATAGACGATCAGCTTGGCGATCAGCGAATCGTAATAGGGCGGAATGGAATAGCCGTCGTAAAGCGCAGAATCCATGCGCACCCCGAGCCCACCCGGCGCGTGATACTGCGTGATCTTGCCGGGGCAGGGGCTGAAATCGGGCAGCTTCTCGGCGTTGATCCGAACCTCAATGGCGTGACCCTGGACGTGCAGATCTTCCTGCCTGAGCGACATGGGCAACCCTGCCGCGACATTGATCTGTTCACGTACGAGATCGACGCCAAATACGGCCTCGGTTACAGGATGTTCGACCTGCAGGCGGGTGTTCATCTCGATGAAATAGAACTCGCCATTCTCGTAGAGAAATTCGATCGTGCCCGCACCGGCATAGTTGATGGAGGCCACGGCCTCTGCGCAGGTCTTGCCGATCTTCGCG
>CAYGUB010000353.1:0-2516 GCA_964352845.1 uncultured Rhodobacterales bacterium
AGTACCAACAAGCCGCCAATGGTGCTCAGCGCCTAAAGCGTCATGCGAAAAACCTCAATCACGTAACACTGCCTGAAATCAAAGATTTTGGGCGCGTTACGTGATGCGTGATGTTTCAGGTATTTCGTCAGACGCTATAGAAGGGGATGTGTTTAGGGCAAAACCGGGCCCGATGACATACCGGGCTGCGCTGAGGATTTCGCGTGGTGCTGAACTATGCCGCGTGGTCACGGCCCGAGCGAGATCTGCGCCATCACCGACACAGAAACCCAGCCCAGTTACCGGGAGTTACAAGCAGCGCTGGTGTCAAAAACCGTGGCGACCGGCGTCGTGAAGGGCAAACGCCCGAAACACCTGCCTTCAAAGCAGTTTCTTCAAAAACATCACCAATCCCACGCTGCTTTCACCGTGAGAGAGGTTCCAACGCGGGCCGCGCGACCGATAAAACCGACCGTTACAGCACGGCCCGCATTGATAAATCTTCGCCGAAGCAGATATCGGATCCGAATTCAGGCGGGATCAGCAGGAATAGTACATCTTGTATTCCATCGGGTGAGGCGTGTGTTCATAGGCATACACTTCTTCCCATTTCAGCTCCATATAGCCTTCGATCTGCGACTTGGTGAAGACATCACCAGCCAGCAGGAAGTCGTGATCGGCCTCAAGCTCGTCCAGCGCTTCGCGCAAGGACGCGCAGACGGTCGGGATGTCGGCGAGCTCTTCTGGTGGCAGATCATAGAGATCCTTGTCCGAACTCGGGCCCGGGTCGATCTTGTTCTTGATCCCGTCAAGCCCGGCCATGAGCAGCGCGGAGAAGCACAGATAGGGGTTCGCGGCCGGATCGGGGAAACGCGCCTCGACACGCTTTGCCTTGGGGCTTTCGGCCCATGGGATGCGCACACAGCCCGACCGGTTGCGCGCGGAATAGGCACGCAGAACAGGGGCCTCAAAGCCCGGGATCAGCCGCTTGTAGCTGTTGGTGGACGGGTTGGTGAACGCATTCAGCGCCTTGGCATGTTTCAGGATACCACCGATGAAATAGAGCGCTTCCTGGCTCAGATCGGCGTATTTGTCGCCCGCGAAAAGCGGCTTGCCATCTTTCCAGATCGACATGTTGACATGCATCCCCGTGCCGTTGTCGCCCGCAATGGGCTTGGGCATGAAGGTCGCGGATTTGCCATAGGCATGGGCGACGTTGTGGATGACGTATTTGTATTTCTGCAGCTCATCGGCCTGATGGGTGAGCGAGCCGAAGATCAGGCCAAGCTCATGCTGGCAAGACGCCACCTCGTGGTGATGCTTGTCGACCTTCATCCCGATGCGCTTCATGGTCGACAGCATCTCGGAGCGCAGATCATGGCTGGCATCGGTCGGGTTGACCGGGAAATATCCGCCCTTGATGCCGGGCCTGTGACCCATATTGCCCATCTCGTATTCGGCATCGGAATTCCAGGCCGCATCATTGGCATCGACCTCGAAGGAGACCTTGTTCATCTCGACCGAAAAGCGGACATCATCAAACAGGAAGAACTCGGCCTCGGGTCCGAAATAGGAGACATCGCCGATCCCCGATGATTTCAGATAGGCCTCGGCTCGCTCGGCCGTGCCGCGCGGGTCGCGATCATAGCTCTCGCCGGTATCAGGCTCGACGACGGTGCAATGCAGACACAGGGTCTTTTCTGCATAGAACGGATCGATATAGGCGCTGGTTGTGTCGGGCATCAGTTTCATGTCGGACTGATCGATCGACTTCCAGCCCGCAATCGACGAGCCGTCAAACATGAAGCCTTCATCAAGGAAGTCTTCATCGACCTGATCGGCCATCACGGTCACATGCTGCAGCTTGCCGCGTGGGTCTGTGAAGCGGATATCGACATAATCGACCGCTTCGTCTTTCATTTTCTTAAGAACGTCCTGTTTGCTCATTGGACATCTCCCCTCTGCTATTTTGGTAAAGAATTAGATTGCGTCATCGCCGGACTCGCCTGTCCGGATACGGATCGCTTGCTCCACATTGGAGACGAAAATCTTGCCGTCACCGATCTTGTCCGTTTTCGCAACGGCAATGATCGCCTCGATGGCCCCGTCGAGCTGGTCATCCGATATCACGACGTCAATCTTCATCTTGGGCAGGAAATCGACAACATATTCTGCGCCGCGATAAAGCTCGGTGTGGCCCTTCTGGCGTCCGAACCCGCGGATTTCCGTCACGCTCAAACCCTGGATGCCAAGCTCTTGCAGCGCTTCCTTGACTTCATCAAGCTTGAACGGCTTGATGATGGCTTCGATTTTTTTCATCTTCGCCGACTCCCCTGTTGCTCCTGTCTCCGGGTGAGATCACGATCCCCAATCGCGCACAATTGGAGCAGGGGGATGGGGCATTGCGTCAGGGCGGAGAGGCAGGCGCAAGCCTGCCAATTAATCGATACGATCAAAATTTATGCAGTTTATGAATTTCGCGATATCAACACCTGCCCGAAAGCTATCGCAAGCGCGCGCCGCGCGCTATCAGGCAT
>CAYGUB010000353.1:2526-3267 GCA_964352845.1 uncultured Rhodobacterales bacterium
ATCAGGCATAGACGGCTTGCACCTGTTCGGCTGCGATCTCGACATCCTGACCAGCCACCATTTCCACGCCATCGACATAGATGATTTCTGCGGTATCGAATTGCAGCGTGTAGAGTTTGTGATCCTGCGCGACGCTATCGTGTTTGATATGCGTCTCATCAATCAAGCGCTCAATCGGCAGCACGATGCTGGCCTCGCCATACATCGCCTGAGCCCGCCAGTCGCGGAGCAGAATTTCCTGCCCCGGAACCACGCGCATCTGTTCTGCCGGGCGCGAGAAGCCCAAAGTGCTGGGCCCGATCAGAACCGCGCGGAAATGCGCCGTATGGACCGTGACGCCCCGCAAAACCCGCACGCCGCGTCTGGTGATGACCCGATCGCCCGCCATGAGGCTGGCGACAGGCACATAGCCCGTCATGGTCAGGATATCGGCGCCGTCAACCAAGCCGGCTGTCTCAACTGTGGCCTCGGGGCGATGTTGGTGGGTATCGGACAACATTTACAAAACTCCGCTTCAACTTTACTGCACCCAAGATCGCGGCTGATTCAGGCACAAACGGGGCAGGGCCCGGGCATGCTGGCGATCATATCGCGTTTATATATCGAAGATATTTTGGCAAGACCGGGGCAGCCGAAACAATGCGGGCGGCTTGGCGGGAATCATCGCGAAACCGCATGCATTTTCGGCTCGCATCCCGCATCCAGCTTTGCTACACGGACCCGACTTATGCAGTACAGCCC
>CAYGUB010000354.1:0-3263 GCA_964352845.1 uncultured Rhodobacterales bacterium
CCCCAGCGCCAGCACATCGACCTTGAGCATGCGCAGCTCGTCAATATCATCCTTGTCCCATTCGATGAAACTGCGTTCCGGCATGGCGCCATTGCCGATGGGCACCGTCTCGCTCAGGGGCGTTTGCGTCAGAATGAAGCCGCCGACATGCTGGCCCAGATGGCGCGGCATCCCGATCATCTGATCGGCGAGCTTTATGGTGCGCGCAATCAGCGGATCGCGCAGATCGAGCCCGGCCTCCGCCGCCTCACGCGCGCCCAGTTCGCGGCCCCAGCTGCCCCAGATCGTCCTGGCAAGTGCTGCCGTGATATCCTGGCTCAGCCCCATCACCTTGCCCACCTCGCGCACTGCCGAGCGCGGGCGGTAATGGATGACAGTCGCGCAAAGCCCGGCGCGGTGGCGGCCATATTTCTGGTAGATATGCTGGATGACTTCCTCGCGCCGCTCATGTTCGAAATCGACGTCGATATCGGGCGGCTCGGTGCGCTCTTCTGAGATGAACCGCTCGAATAGCAGGTCGTTCTTGTCGGGGTCAACGGCCGTAATCCCCAGCATATAGCACACGGCAGAATTGGCCGCCGAGCCGCGGCCCTGACACAGGATCGGTGTGTCGACCTCATGGCGGGCAAACTGGATAATGTCGTAAATCGTCAGGAAATACTGCGCGATCCCCAGTTTTTCGATCATCGCAAGTTCCTTCTTCAACCCCGCGCGGACCTTGTCTGATACGCCGTCCGGGTAGCGCCAGTCAGCGCCCTTCCATGTCAGCTCGCACAGATAGTCCTGCGGCGTGCGGCCTTCGGGGATCGCCTCTTGCGGGTATTCATAAGAGAGTTCGCGCAGATCAAACTTGCACGCATCGGCCACTGCGCGCGTGGCGTGGATGGCATGCGGCCAGCGGGCAAAAAGCTGCGCCATCCGGGCGGGCGATTTCAGGTAACGCTCCGCATTGGCATCAAGCAGGAAGCCCGCCTGCGTGATCGTGGTCTTGTGCAGGATGCAGGTCAGTATGTCTTGCAGGGGGCGGCGGTCGGGCGCGTGATAATGGACGTCATTTGTCGCCAGAATGGACAGATCAAAGCGCTTGGCCATGGCATCAAGCCGGTTGATCCGCGCGATATCATCGCCGCGATAAAGATAGCTGGCGGCGATATGTTTCAGGCCGGGCAGGGCGCCGATCAGGCGGGGCAGGTCTGCCTCAAGGCGTGCGGGATCGGGCTCAGGGATGGCGATCAGCTGCACGCCGTCACTATGGCTGGCCAGATCCTCAAGCGAGATATCGCAGGCCCCTTTTTTCTGCCAGACGCCCTCAAGGTCATGCATCTTGCCCTTGCTGAGCAGCGCACAGAGCCGCCCGTAGGCCGCGCGATCACGCGGATAGGCCAGGAAGGTCTCGCCGCTGGCAAGTTGCAGACGTGTGCCGATCACCGGGCGCAGGCAGGCTTTGCGGGCCTCGGCATGGATACGCACGACGCCTGCCATCGTGTTCAGATCAGCCACGCCGATAGCGTCATGGCCCTGCTCCCAGGCGGTGCGGACCAGATCGACCGCGTCGGAGGCTCCGCGCAGGAAGGAAAAACAACTGGTCACGCCAAGCTCTACAAATGCTGCGGGTGGATTGGGGGTGAAGCCTTCTTGCTTGATGGTACGGCGAGGATGTGTCGGGCCACTGTCAGGCATGCTGCGCTCCCGTGCTCATGCGAACATCCCGTGGACAAACCAGCGCGGATCACCGCCGCGCCCGTCTTCATGCAGCCCCTCACGGTAGAGCCAGTAGCGGCGGCCTTCGTGATCTTCGATACGGAAATAGTCCCGCAGCCGGGTGCCGGGGCGGTCATGCCACCATTCGGGCGCGATGCGCTCAGGGCCTGCATAGCGCGTCACCCGGTGGGTCTGCCTGCGCCAGATGAATTGCGCGGGCGGGCCTTCGGGCACGGCATAGAGCACGCGGACCTCTTCGGGTGGGGTCAGCAGGCTGAGCGGGCGCTGGGCTGCATGCGCCTCCGAGGTGGCGTCTTGCAGGCCGGTCAGGGCCACGCGGTCACGCTGGGCGCGTTCGGGGATGTGGCTTGGGTAAAGCGCAGGCGCCGTTACTGCGCGCGGGCCAAACCGGGCCGAAAGCCGGTCGATCAGGCGGGGAAGCTCCAGGGTCTCATCGACCTGTCCATCCAGCCCGGTCTGGACGGGTTTGACAGGCTCGCTTACCCGGGCCTCCAGCGTGATCAGATCGAAGCCAAAGCCCGGATTGATCCGCTCCAGCCGGTCATCAAAAAGCCGCGCGAGATGGGCGGGATCGGCGCTGGCGGCTGAGGTCGCGGCCTCCACGGTGCTGATTTCTCCGTCGGTGCGAAACACCCGCAAGACCAGATGCCGCGCGCCGCGCCCTGCATGGGCAAGCTTGGCGCACAGGCTGTGGCAAAGCTCCGGCAGATAGGGCGTGGGGTCGAAAATCGGTTCGGGCAGCTGGCTTTGGGTCCAGATGCGCGGGACAGGCTCCTTGCTTGAGATAGGCTCCGCCAGACGCCCGGTCGCCTGATCGAGCCGGATCAGCGGGTTGTCTTCCGGCTTGCTGCGCGCAAACCGGCGGGTCAGGGACAGCCGCGGCACGCTGGCCAAAGCGCCGATTGTCTTGAGCCCCAGCCGGTGGAGCAACAGCTCCGTCTCCGCGCTGAGCCTGAGCCCGGCTATCGGCAGAGGGGCCAGAGCCTTGTCGATATCTGTACAAATTGTACGTATCGGCCCAAATCGGGCCAGACCCCAGGCCGCACCCCATGTGGGCGCCACGGCCAGTTGCGCGCTCAACCCCAGCAAGGACAGCCGCGTCTCCATATCAACCAGCATCGCCGTCTCGCCTCCCCATAGATGATCCGAGCCCGTCGTATCCAGCACCAGCCCCGCGCCATCGCGCCGCGTCCATGGGCACCAGCGCCGCGCCCAGAGGCTGAGTTGATCCAGCGCCGCGCTATCGCCCTTCAGATCGCCATATTCGACTCGCAGATCAGGGCAGAGCGCGCGCGCATCACTGACCCGCGCCCCGGGCATGGCCCCTGCAAGCCTTGCTGCGCGGTTGGTCGCGTGGATCACCGGGCCATGCGTGCCTTCAATAGCCAGCACGATGGGAAGGTCGTCGGGCGGCGCGTTGTTGCGGCGTTCCTGTATTCTCAGCCAGCGCTCCATCGCGAATTGGGGCAGTGAAATCGACACGATCCGCCGCCCGGTCATACTGCGCGATCCATGTGCCGGGCCTTGAGTTGCGCGTGCGA
>CAYGUB010000355.1:0-3259 GCA_964352845.1 uncultured Rhodobacterales bacterium
TCTTGAATCAAACGGAAGGTGATTTGGGAAGCCCCTAAATGCAGACGCCGCCTAGGGGTCGCTGCGGTAAGGCAAATTGTGGCCGCATCTTACGACAGGATTCTCATTGACGAGTACCAAGACTGTAATCCGCATCAACATGAGGTGGCCCTGGCCCTTAGCACGATTGTTCCGACAACGATATTTGGCGACCCCATGCAAGGCATTTTCGAATTTGCGGGGGCCTCACTCGACTGGCAAACAACGATTTTCCCTCGATTTCCGCTCATTGCGGAGCTCAAAACCCCGCATAGATGGGAAAAGCACAATCGAAGCCTGGGCGAATGGATAAGCGAGACCCGCAAACGGCTGATCGCTGGGAATGACATCGAACTTGACGATGACCGGATCAAATGGAGGCAAAGCAGTGATGCTTTCGACATGGGTGTGCTGTTCGAAGACTTGGATCGCGAAGCAGAACCGGTCGCTGCTATTCACTGTAGGAAGGGCACGTGCATTAATTTAGCGCGGGCAACAAATGGTGCATTCCAGGCGATCGAAGAGTTAGCCGCTAACCGGATGCAAGAATTTGCTCGCGATTGGGATCTCTCAACGCGTGATCGTGCGTATGATCAAGTTATCCGCGGGCTCTTCTCCGATTGTTTTCGCCAAATTGAGAAATCTGCTGACGCTTTGGAAGAGGATCATTCGGCTGTAGAGCAACTGATGCACGAATTGGTCAAGCAATTATCTGGCACGGAGCCAGCACTGGCGGCATGTAGGTTGCTCTATGCCGCCAGAGATCACCCCAGGTGGCGGCTGTTTAGAAGCGAACTCTGGCGGGACTGTGAACGCGCCATATCGGAGGTTGTAAATGGTAGGTGCTCAACAATGGCGGAAGCTGCGGAGGTCGTACGCCAGCGGAGCAATCATATTGGGCGGCAACTACCTCGCCGAACCGTTTCCACACCACTTCTCTTGAAAGGGTTGGAATTTCAGGACGTCGTGATCCCCTATGCGCCACATTTTACTTTAGAGGAGCAAGCTCAGGCGAAGCTATTCTATGTGGCGATCTCCCGCGCAACTCGCTCGCTCGTCATTGGAGCCCCGAGTAAGACTTTGCGGTTTCCACAACCGTTACTTCGGCAAACCTAGCTGATAGGTCTTAACGAATGCGTTTAGTCGAAGACCCACCATTGATAAGGGATGTTTTTCTGTGGCAAGCAAGAGTGTAATTTTCCAAAGATTGCTCGAACGGGGGTTCTACCCTCGTGAGTTGCCTCCCTGTTTCAGAACCATAAAGTTCGGGGCACTGCTTGCTTCAAAGCCGGAATACCTTAAGCCGCAAAAAGACTTTTCAGGTGAGATTGCTTTCCTTGATGGCGCAACTTTTCAAGGGAATCATAGGACCTTTGGCGTCATCAATCCGATCAACTATGCACTACTTTCACAGTTTTTGGCGGACAATTGGCCCCAGATTGAGAACATCATGGACTTGAGCAACTTTTCTGCCTTCAAGATCGTGTTTCCAAACAGCGTTGCAGTCGGAGGGAGGGCTTTCCAGAGGTCTTCGTTTTCAGGGAAGCTCAGGAAACAGGCATACCTATCCAGTGCGTACCCATCAGTTGTCCACCTTGACATCAACAGATTCTACGGCTCCATCTACTCACACTCAATTCCCTGGGCGGTACTTGGAAAGCCTGAAGCCTTGAAACAGCACAAGGCGAAGAAGCTGGACGCGCATTGGAGTGCGGAACTTGACCGCTTAGTTAGAGCCTGCAACCGTAACCAAACAATCGGGATCCCAATCGGTCCGGACACGTCACGGGTAGTTTCCGAACTCGTGCTGTCTCGTATTGATCATGAACTGAAGAAAAATGGGCCTGGCCTGCGCAAAAGGCAGGTTTTTCACAATATTGATGACTACGAGATTGGGGTGGAAAACGCCACGGATGCGGACAGAGTCATCGCACGGTTCGAAAAAGAGATCCGGCAGTTCGAGCTCAGGAGCCACGAAGGAAAGACAGCAGTTTTTTCTGGTGAGCTACCCGTAAATCTCCATTGGGAGCCCAAGTTCAATCTTTTGAATGGGTTAGAAGAAACCGAATTCTTAGATGGACTGTTTGCGCTACTGGCTAGTGAACGACAGGCTCACCCCGGGTCGAATGTTGTAGGCTACGCTTTGAGTAGGTTTGCGAAGAAAATTGCATCTTGCTCGGACAAGGACCTTTCTTTGCGTCATCTGCAAACACTTCTTTATTCGTCACCACGATATGTCAGCTGGGTGGCTCCACTACTTGTCGGCCTTAAGGGTGGGGATGACCTCGACCGAGCACAAAAAAGAATGCTCCGTTGGGGCTTGGAGGAGTGCTCGCGAAGGCATGATGTTGTCTCGCTGTTATGGTTTTTGTACCTCCACATTCAATTTGATCTCAAGGTGTCAAAGGCTCACAAAAAACTATGCTTCGAGGTCGAGTCGGTACTGGTTGACCTTGTCTTGGCGCACGCGGACCACAATGCGCTCTTGAAGGGAGGGTTTGGCGAGGCTTCTGGGCGGTACGCCAACGTCGACCTTGGTACGTCATCATGGTTGTTCCTCTATGAAACCGAGGTTCGTGGATGGAAAGCTGCAACTGGCGCAATCAAAATTGGTTCACCCGACGACCCCAACAAATTTTTCAAGCTTATGAAGGATAATGAGGTTCACTTTTACGACGTTACCGCTTTCGGAGTATCCGCGTTCCAATGGGGCCTGGATGAGGACGATTTCAGCCCAAGTGATCACGGTTTTGATGCGCAGCTTGATTATGACGAATTTGATACTGATGACGACGAGACGGACGATTACTTCTTGTACTGAACTGTAAAACTTCAGACTTGATCTGACGGACAGCTCAGCTTGCATTGCTGAGAATGTGTTGTGGATTGTCCGATTGGTCGTGGGACCTGATCGTTTTTTCCACTGCGATGTGTAACGTTTCGCGGAAGGTCTGCATAGGTGTTTTACCGTAACAGTGTCTTCCTGAATGAGGCCGTTGGTCGTTGTACTTGGCGAGCCACGCGTCCAGATCGGTCTGCAACTCCTCGACCGATCGGTACAACTTCTTGCGGAACGCGATGTCGTAGAACTCATCTTTGATGGTGCGATGGAACCGTTCGCAGATGCCGTTGGTTTGCGGGCTGTTCGCCTTGGTCTTTGAATGGTCCACATCCTCGACCGCCAAGTAAAGCTGGTAGGCATGGTTCTCGACTTTGCCGCAATATTCCGTGCCTCGATCTG
>CAYGUB010000356.1:0-3256 GCA_964352845.1 uncultured Rhodobacterales bacterium
GGCTCTACCGGGGCGGGCAGGGGTTTGACAGCGGATGGCGGCTCCGGCGTGGGAGAGCCCGCCCCCGGAACTTCTGCCGTATTCTCCGCCGTCTGGACAGCGCCGCCGTCTTGCACAACCGGGATCAACAGAAATTGCCCCTCACGCACCGTCAGCTCGGCATCCAGACCGTTCCAATCAGCCAGCGCGCGCGGGGTGACCTTGTAGAGCCGCGCAATAGAGAAGGCAGTCTCGCCGCGCTCCACCTGATGGCGCACAGGCTCCGGCCCGTCGATGCGCCGCGACGGTGCGGCAGGCTCAATCCCGGCTCTGGCAGGGGCGTCGTCAATCGCGCTGGTCGCGATCTCGGTGATATCAATCGGCTGGACAGAGCCGGGGGCCGCTGCGGGCGGGGCCACGCTGCCGGGCAGGGCCACGATCTCGCCCGGGTTAAGCGTGTCGCTGGGCTTGAGCCCGTTGAAACTGGCAATCTCGGCCGCATCTCCGCCAACCCGCGCTGCAACCCGCGACACAGTATCGTTGGAGCGCGCCACGGCGACTTGATAGTTTGGATAGGAGATAACCCCGCGCTGGTCAGGCTCCGGCCTGTCGGCCACTGCCGAGCGCACCGCGTTGGAGGTATCCAGACCGCCCGCATTGTTGCGCAGATCGAGATCCAGATTTGCGAAAGTGTTGTTGATTGCCTCGCAGCCCGACAGGCCGAAACCCACCACCACCAACGGCAATATCTTGCTAAACGGCCTGTTGTTCATCATTACTCTTCCTCATGACTGCGCCCGTTATGACCGGGTCGTCAGTTCCGTTCCTGTCCCAGCCCCTCCAGAAGGGGCACGAAGCGTACCGGCAAAAGCTCTTGGTAATCAAAGCCGTCCGCGGTGCGTGTGACCTTTATCAGGCTCTGCACCGTGTCGCTTTGTCCTACCGGTACAACCATGATACCCCCCTCGCGTAGCTGCGCCAAGAGGGGACCGGGCGGATCTTCGGCCGCTGCGGTGACAATGATGCGGTCAAACGGCGCCTGTTCGGGCAAGCCAAAAGAGCCATCCGCCGTCAACACAGTCACATTTGTCAGATCAAGTTGTTCAAACAGGATCCGCGCGGCCCGCGCCAGCCGGGCAAAACGGTCGACCGTATAGACCCGGCGCGCCAGATGGCTCAGCACCGCCGCCTGATAGCCAGAGCCCGTGCCCACCTCCAGAACCTTGCAGCGATTATTGACCTCAAGCGCCTGGGTCATCAGCCCCACCACCGATGGCTGGCTGATCGTCTGCCCGCACCCAATCGGCAGCGGCATGTCCTCATAGGCGCGGGTCTCGAAATGCCCGGTGATAAAGGCGCCGCGATCAACTTTCTCCATCGCTGTCAAAACGCGCGCATCCATCACCCCCTTGGAGCGCAGCGCGTATAGAAACTGCATCTTCAGTTCCGCCTCTGTCAGCGGCTCCTCAGCCATCAAGCCTGGCTTTCAGATCATCCAGCAGATCATGCGCCGTCAGATCGCAACGCATCGGCGTGACCGAGATATAGCCGTCCAGATTGACCGTACCATCCGTCCCGGGGCCCGATTCGACATTCTGCGGATTGCCCTTGATCCAAAGATATTTGCGCCCATTGGGCGGCATATGGCTTTCGATTCCGAACCCGCCCGAGGGCCGCAACCCCTGCCGGACAACCTGCACACCCTTGACTTCAGCGCCGGCAACAGGCGGGAAATTCACGTTGTAGAAAGTCTGGTAGCCATCCCCTCCCCAGATCCCTTTGTCATAGAGATTGCGCACCAGATCCGCGCCATGCTGTACCGCCGCCTCGAACGGATCATCCAGCGCGACATTGCCGGGGCCAAAATATTGCGACAGCGCGACCGATCGGATGCCCTGCAGCGCGCCCTCCATGGCAGCGCCAATCGTGCCGGAATAGACAGTGTTTTCGGCTGAATTATTGCCCCTGTTGACCCCCGACAGGATCAGATCGGGCGGCGCATCGGCCATCACCTCATGCACACCTGCCAGAACGCAATCAGCAGGCGCTCCCTCGGCGGCAAATCCCATCGGCGAGAGCTGTGCAATCATCGTGGGATGCGCATAGTTGATGCAATGCGCGACGCCGGATTTCTCAAAGGCTGGCGCGACGGTCCAGACCTCGCCCGCCTCGCCTGCAACCACGCGCGCAATGGCATGCATGACTTTCAACCCGGGCGCATTGATCCCGTCATCATTCGTAATCAGAATTCGCATCGTCGCACTGCCCACCCGTTCTGCCGATCAACTCCAGCGCCGTCCCAAGCGTAACAAGAGCGTTTGACGCAATACCCCAGACAACAAGCCTCACATAACGCGTCGAGATGTCTGCTACAGGCGGCGCTAGATGACCATCTGGTTCGCATAACGCTCTATCGGTGCGCTGGCCGTGGAACAAGTCTCCCGGCGCGCGCACCCCTCAAGCGTCATGCGAAAAAGCCCCAGTCATGCAACACTGCCCGAAATCAACAGGTTTGGGCGCGTCTCATAGTGCTTCCGGCATGTCGTCAGATGCTGCGATCCTCAAGAGACGTCCTCACTGGCTATGGCCGACCATCCCGCGCGGGCCAGAAACCCGGCAGCCGCACCAAAAGTGATCATGGCAAGTAAAAGCGATCCGTCCAGATTGGCCACGCCGATCCCCGTCAGCGCCCAGGCCAGCGCCAAAGGGTAGCTCCAGATGCGCGGGGCGAGCCCGCTGATCACACCGCCCAGAAGGATTGCGCAGGCCACCATCGCCGTGGCCCATTGCATCTGGCCCATTACAAAGCCATATCCCGCCCCGCTCAGCCCCAAAGCCACCAGCGAAGCGGCCGAAAGCCAGCCTGCATAAAGCCCGACGGGCAGGCCCAATGCCCAGCCCGGCTGCACATCACGTGCGCGCAACAAGGCCCAAAGCGCGCTCAGCAACATCGCCCAGATCAGCGCGGTAGCCCAGAGCACGGAAAGGGTAGCGACCTTGATCCAGATAGAGCCTATGCCCATCGAGATTACCATTGGCATGGCGGCTGCCTCCCAGCCAGGCGCTCCGCGATGACGGATCACGCCAAGTGCCGCATAGACCAGTAACCACACATAGATCACACCCCAGATCGAGAAAGCGTAACCCGCAGGTTGCACCGGCGCATCCTCTTGCGGGTTGGGGAATTGATCGGGCCGGAACCCGGCAAAACCCTCCGTCACAAAAGGCGCCACGCCAAAGGCTATTGCCGCCAGCAAAACCAACCACGCCTTCATGC
>CAYGUB010000357.1:0-3251 GCA_964352845.1 uncultured Rhodobacterales bacterium
GGTCTTTACCGGTGCCGATGGCAAGCAGGTCCCGCTGGAAGATACGATTGCCTCCTTCAAGGCGGTTGTGGCCGGTGAATATGATCACCTGCCCGAAGGCGCCTTCTACATGGTCGGCGGCATCGACGAGGTGGTCGCCAAAGCCGAAAAAATGGCCGCGGACGCCGCTTAATGTCGCTGCCGAAACTCCAGGAGGCCGGATCACATGGCTGACACGATGCAATTCGAACTGGTAAGCCCGGAACGCAGCCTCGCCTCTGTCGAGGCAACGCAGGTGCGTATCCCGGGGGCCGAGGGCGATCTGACCGCAATGGCCGATCACGCGCCGGTCATCACCACCCTGCGCCCCGGCGTGCTGACGGTGGTCTCTGCGGCGGGTGAGGACAGCTATTTCGTCACCGGCGGTTTTGCCGAGATCTCGGCCAGCGGCACCTCCGTTCTGGCCGAACGCGCCTATGCGCGTGCCGATCTGAACCAGGAGGTTCTGGACGCCCTGATGCAAGACGCGACCGAAGCCCGCGACGCCGCAGGCCCCGAGGGCATTGATGCGGCCAGCAAGACAATCGCCGATCTTCAGGCCGCCGCGACAGATATGGGCCTGAGCGCGCGCTGACGCCAATTTTTGTACAATTTTGACATCAAGCCCCGGGAAACTGGGGCTTTTTGCGCTTTTTGGCCCCATAAACGCCAATTTGTTTAGGTTAAGCTGTTTAGAGGTTTAACCAATGCATCGTTTTTCAAGCCATCAGATCGGCATTTGCCAAGGCTCCCGGGTCCTGTTCTCGGATTTCGTCGATGACGGCCCAATGTGGACCGGCAACGGTCCGCGCGAACACCGCACTGCCGTCAGCTTTGACGAAAGCTATACCAGCCCGCCCATCGTCCATGTCTCGATGACCATGTGGGACGCGCATAGCAACACCAATCAACGTATGGATTTATCAGCGGAAAACATCACCCGGGACGGTTTTGATCTGGTGTTCCGTACATGGGGCGACAGCCGCGTCGCGCGCATCCGGGCCGCCTGGATGGTCATGGGGGGATTGCCCAATGACGATGATTGGGAACTCTACTGACCCGGCCTTGCCCGCCGACGCCCTATTGGCCGGGGTAGGTGCCCTCATAGATCGGCGACAGGGTCGCTACATCAAAAAGCGACGAGACCGACGTCCCGCCCCAGATATTCAGGATCGCCTGCGCAAATAGCGGTGCGGTATGAACGATGCGGATGTTCTTGCAGGCCCGCGTGGCCTCTGTGGGTGCAATCGTATCGGTGATAACGAGGCTCTTCATCACGGAATCGGAGACCCGCTGCACGGCAGGCCCGCTCAGGATGCCATGGGTGATATAGGCATGGACCTCAACTGCACCGGCCCTGGTCAACACCTCTGCCGCTTTGCATAACGTGCCTGCGGTATCGACCATGTCATCGACGATGATGCAGCGCTTGCCCTCGACATCGCCAATGACGGTCATCTCTGCCACCTCGCCGGGTTTCTCGCGGCGCTTGTCCACGATCGACAGCGGTGCCTTGATCCGTTGCGCCAGCTCCCGCGCCCGGGCCACACCGCCCACATCGGGAGAGACGACCATGACGTCATCCATCTTCTTGAAGTGATGCTGAATATCGAGCGCGAAGATCGGGGAAGCATAGAGGTTGTCGACCGGCAGATCGAAGAAACCCTGAATCTGTGCGGCATGCAGATCCATGGTCAGCACCCGCTCCACCCCGGCCTCGGCAATCAAGTTTGCCACCAGCTTGGCAGAGATCGGCGTGCGCGCCTTGGTGCGTCGGTCCTGGCGCGCGTAGCCAAAGTAGGGGATCACGGCGGTGATGCGCGCAGCTGAAGAGCGGCGCAGCGCATCGGTCATGATCAGCAGCTCCATCAGGTTGTCATTGGCCGGGTTCGACGTGCTTTGCAGGATAAACATATCCTCGCCGCGCACATTCTCGAACACCTCGACAAAGATCTCGCCATCATTGAACCGCTCGACCCGCGTGTCCACCAGATCAAGCCGCAGCCCGCGATGCATGGACATGCGCTTGGCGACCGCATCGGCCAGCGGCTTGTTCGAATTGCCCGCGATGATTTTCGGCTCTGAATTTGATGGCATGATATGGCGTCCCTCGACGGTAGATGGGTGTTCCCGGCTTTGTGACGTCATGCCCCCAACACGACGTTGCTCAGGGCTTAGCACCCGGCTAGGGTCCTGCAAACTGCTTATCTGGGGAAAACTGCACATGGCGCATATCGACTATTACTTCGCAACCCTCTCTCCCTATACCTATTTGGCGGGCACGCGCATGGAGGAGGTGGCCGCGAAGCACAACGCGACGATCACCTACAAACCTCTTGACGTGATCGCCCTGTTTGGCCGCACCGGTGGCACGCCGCCGAAGGATCGTCATGTGTCGCGGCAGGAATACCGTTTGATGGAGATGAGGCGCAGCGCGGCGAAGACCGGGCTTGCGATTAATCTCAAACCCGCTTTCTGGCCCACCAATGCCGCGCCGTCCTCCTATGCGATCATCGCCGCCCAGAAAGCAGGAGGTGATATGGGGGCGCTGGTGCATGGGTTCCTGCGCGCCGTCTGGGCCGAGGAACGCGATATCGCCGATGATACTGTCATCCGGGATGTTCTGAGTTCGGCCGGGTTTGATCCCGCTTTGGCGGATACCGATATGCTCAGCTCGGCCGAGGAATACAGCGCGAACCTCGAACAAGCCGTTGAGGCCGGCGTTTTTGGCGCGCCCTTCTACATCGTGGGGGAGGAGCGTTTTTGGGGTCAGGACCGGATCGAGGATCTGGACCTGCATCTGGCAGGCAAGCTCTGAGCCTGGACCGATCCACCAAAACTTCGCGAAAACAATCTGATCTTGCCGTGATCGCGCCCTGACGATGTCAAGTAGATGACCTACTCCCCGGTCGACCGAAATTCGACCGGGGTACTGAAGGTGAGCTACAAGTCCATCGAGATTTATTACGATATCGCCGCGATTAATGGCAGCGACACGTTGGGCTTCCGCAACGAGGCAATGCATCTTGTTGAAAAGGCGCTGGAGCAGGCGGGTCTGGGTGAATGGGCCGGTGCGGAAAGCGGTTTGGGAGAGGTGAATTTCGGCTTTGAGGTGACAGATTTCGATCAAGCCGAAGCACTGATCCGCAAGACCCTGGCGGGCACGAGATATGCAGTTTTCCGCGAAATTGCGCGTTCTCAATGGGACGAGAGTAATCTGTAGCCGCGCTTAG
>CAYGUB010000358.1:0-3248 GCA_964352845.1 uncultured Rhodobacterales bacterium
GGTCGCGCATGATCCAGGCAGGGTAGGCCCGCACATCTTGCGTCGGCATCAGATCGCGCCGCGCATAGAGCGCCTCCTCCCCCAGACCCGGCCAATCCCCCAAGACCTGCCCGCCACGCAAGGCACCGCCTGCATAGATCAGCGCGCCACCCGTGCCGTGATCGGTCCCGCCAGATCCGTTCTCGCGCGCCGTGCGGCCAAACTCTGTCATCGCGACCACTGCCGTTTTGGCCCAGACCGGCCCTAGTTCGGCCTTCAATGTCAGGATCGCGCTTTGCAGATGCGACAGCGTCCGCGTCAGCCCGCCTACCTGCCCGCGATGGGTGTCCCAGCCCGAGATTGAAAACGCCGCAATCCGCGCCTCTGCGCGCAGACGTCTCGCAGCGAACTGCGCCAGCACATCCGCCTTGCCCGCCCCGGCGCTTGCGCTTGACTGTGCGCGCATCTGGGCCTTGGTCAGCCCAAAACTGTCTTCCCCCGCCACGCCCAGCGCCTCGGCGATCTCTATTGCCTGAAAGCCCGCATCGCGAAATACCGGATCATCGTGATAGATCTGCTCCAGCAACAGCCGAGCCTGTGGCGACAGATCGAGACGCCCGTCAGGCGACCAGCGCGAGATCGGCGCATCGCCGCCCATCACAAACATCTCCTCGCGCCCGATCGCAAAAGCCGTCTGCGCCTGCGCATCGGGCAGCACTTGCAGCAACCGGTTGAGCCAGCCATCGCGCGCGCCCGCATCCGGCCCCGTCCCGGCCTCCAGAATATCCTGCCCTTCGAAATGGCTGCGCTTGTCGCGATAGGGTGTGGAGACAGCCTGCGCGAAGCCCAGCTCTCCGGCGCGCCACAGCGGAAGCAGCTCGGACAGCCCGGGGTGAAGCTGATAGAAATCCGTCAGATCAATGCCTTGCGTAGCGCTCAGCAAGTTTGGCCGGAGCTGCGCATAATCGGGATCACCCACCGGCCGGACGACATCAAGCCCATCCATCGCACCGCGCAGGATGATCGTGACCAGCCGGTTCTCCCCGGCGGTATGCGCAAATGTCACCGGCGTGATCAGCGGGCTTGCCGCGAGCGAGCAGCCCAAAGCGCCTGAGCGGAGAAGGAATTTGCGACGCGAGACCATACCTATCTCCTTTGAAACGCAGGCGAGGCGAGGATCAGGCCGATCCCTTCGCGCCGGCTCTCCGCATTCTCGGCCGCAAAGCGCAGGCGCCCATCGGCCTGTGGTCCGGCCGCCAGTTCCAGAAAGGCTCGCGGATCAGGCAGCGCGCGCAGAAAAGCCGAAGGGGCGGCCATCGCCCATTGCAGCCGCGCGGCAAGCCCATGCGGCGTGATCCAGGCCTCGACCTGCTCCGGCCAGCCATCGGGCCCGCCGGGTTGCAGCCAGTTCTGCCCCATGGCGGTCATTGGTCCCTCAAGATAGCTGCGCCGCTGGCCTTTCTTGAGCCTCAGGATAGACGCTGCAGGAAGGTCGAGCGCACGCAGGGAGGACACAACGAAATCAACCGGTTGCTTGACCTTCTGCCCGTAACTGCGCCAGGATGCCGGGTGATCGAGAAGGGCCTCGTAGACCGTCATCAGATCGCCGCCACTCTCCATATAGGCACGGCCAAGACGGCTCACGAGACCCTCATCGGGTATATCAGATGTGAAGTGAACCGCGAGCTTGCGCGCCAGATGCGTGGCCGTCGCGGGATGCGCCGCCAAATCATCCAGCACGGCGTAGATATCATCAAGCGTCCCGGCACCGTAGCTGTTGCCCAGAACCGTCTCAGCCCCCGGCTCCGCCCGGCGCGGCCTGAACACCAGCCCGTCGCCCAGCGGCGCATCGAGCCCGGTCAGCAGTTCGGCCAATTCGCGCACATCGCGTTGCAGATAGGGCCCGCCCACGCCGATACTGTGCAGCTCCAGCAATTCCCGCGCGAGGTTTTCGTTCAGCCCCAGCCCTCTGCGCGCAGCCGGCGCGTTGGGCCCGACCGAGCGGGTCTGGTCGAGATAACGCAGCATCAGTGGATGGGTGACAGCGGCGCGCAGCATGGTGGCAAATCGGCCTGTGACATGCGGGCGGATCGCCTCTTCGATATAGGCAGGCTCCAGGCCGCGCAGCAGACCGCCCCGCCCGCGCGCGGTAAAGTGATCCGCCCAGAACCGCACCAGACGCTCACGAAACCCGTCCTGCGCGCCCACGGCCCGCGCCAGCATCACCGCGCTATCGTCCAGCCGCGCCTGGCGAAAGGGCTTCATCCGCGACTGGTAGGCTTTCTCCGCAGTCTTTGCCGCAGCCTCATCCCGACGCCGTGCCTTGCGATAGGCCCGGCGCAATTGCTGCAACTCCGACAGGGCGGGCTGGTGATCGGAGAAGGGCACAATAGGATAGCGTTGCGCTGCAACATCCGGCCCCGACAGCAGCGCCAGAACCTCCTCGGGCGAGCCCAGCGGGGGGGATCGCGGTGACAGCCCGTCACCAAACCGAATGGCAGCTCTGCGCGCGTCAAACATGGGTCCTGCTTAGCACAGCCACGCATGATGACGAATGGAATACGCGCCTTCGCCTTACTCTTGCGGGATCACGCGCAGACCAAGCTCCATCAACTGATCGCTGGCAGGCTCGGACGGGGCATCCATCATCAGATCCTCGGCGCGCTGGTTCATCGGGAACAGGATCACCTCTCGGATATTGGCCTCATCGGCCAGAAGCATGACAATCCGGTCGATGCCAGCGGCGCAGCCCCCGTGAGGCGGCGCGCCGTATTTGAACGCATTGACCATGCCACCGAACCGCTTGCGCACCTCATCCTCGCCATAGCCGGCGATCTCGAACGCCTTGAACATGATCTCGGGCCGGTGGTTGCGAATAGCGCCCGAGACAAGCTCATAGCCATTACAAGCCAGATCATATTGATAGCCCAAAACATCCAGCGGATCGCCCTCCAGAGCGGCCATCCCGCCTTGCGGCATGGAAAACGGGTTATGCTCGAAATCAATCTTGCCGCTTTCCTCATCGCGCTCATAGATCGGGAAATCGACGATCCAGGCAAAGGCAAACCGATCCAGATCGGTCAGCTTCAGCTCATTGCCAATCTCGACCCGTGCCCGCCCCGCGACGGCCTCAAAGCTCTTGGGTTTGCCGCCCAGAAAGAAGGCCGCGTCGCCGACACCAAGACCCAGTTGCTGGCGGATCGCCTCCGTGCGCTCAGGGCCAATGTTCTTTGCGAGGGGGCCTGCGGCTTCCATGCCCTCTCCCTGAT
>CAYGUB010000359.1:0-3224 GCA_964352845.1 uncultured Rhodobacterales bacterium
AGATTGTGTAGACGACCACATAGAAGAATATCGTGAAGGCAAGGATCGCGGCTGCCATCCAGTTGGCGGCAAGTCCCAGCATGACAACGGAGATCGCCGACAGACCGAGCCCGAAGCCCAGCGCCTCACCCGGAGCGATCCGACCGCCCGGGATAGGCCGGTTGCGCGTGCGGCGCATGATCGTATCGATATCATGATCATACCACATGTTCAGCGCGCCGGATGCCCCGCCGCCCAGCGCAATAAACAGGATCGAGACAAAGGCAATGAAAGGATGCACCGCGACCGGAGCGACATAGACGGCAACGGCTGCCGTGAAAACCACCAGCGACATAACACGTGGTTTGAGCAGCGCGATATAGTCGGCGAATTGCGCCTCACGCGGCTCTGCGCGGCAGTCTACCTGTTGCGTCACATCGGTCATGATCTCATCCGGTCCAGCGCTTCGCAGTTACTCGGCAGCCGCGACAACCAGAGGCTCTGGCGTCGCTACCTGCGCATACTCCTCACGGGCGCCCTCAAGCCATGCGTCATAGGCTTCCTGGCTCACGACCTTGACGGTTATCGGCATATAGGCATGGGCCTGCCCGCAAAGCTCTGAACATTGGCCGAAATAGACACCTTCGACCTCAGGCGTGAACCACAGACCGGCCAGACGGCCGGGCACGGCATCCTGTTTCACACCAAAGGACGGGATCGTCCAGGAATGGATCACATCCGCGCCTGTGACTTGCATCACGATGGTCTTGCCCACAGGGACAACGACTGCAGTATCCGTGGCGAGCAGGAATTCCGCGTCACTATAGCCTGCCTCCTGCAGCTCTGCGCTGACTTCCGGGGTCAGGCGGTTTTCGCCCGCGCCGATCATGTAGCTGTCAAATTCAAAACCCTCGTCAACATATTCATACCCCCAGTACCACTGATAGCCGGTCACCTTGATGGTGATATCGCCTTCAGGGATACGCTGTTGCTTGAACAGGACGGGCAAGGAAAACGCGCCGATAAAGACCAGAATGAGGACCGGTACCAGCGTCCAGGCCACCTCCAGCGGGGAGTTATGCGTGAAGGTCGCAGGCGTCGGATTGCGCTTGGCGTTGTAGCGGATCGCGACATAGGCCAGCAGCACCGTCACAAACAGGCTGATCACAATACAGACGACCAGCAACATGTTGTCGAGCCAGTGAATATCACGGGCCAATTCCGTCGCGGCAGGTTGGAAAAAGGTCTCCCCATCGACCGGTTTGCCGATGATCTCAAGCTCGGGCAGTGTGGACTGGGCCTGAGCGGCGAGGCCCAGCATAGCTGCAGTCATGGCGCCACTGACACCGGCGAAAAGTCTCGAAATACGCATATGTGTTTTCCCGTTTTTCACAGGGGCGTGCTGTTCGGGCACGGAATCCCCCGTTGCGTCTTTGGCTGGACAAACCATATTAGACCGACAGGGGCAAGCATTTGCGCCCCCTCGCGCTACCATGCCGCAGCCCGCCCCACAGGTGACGGGCCGCCCCAACAAGGATCACGCCATGACCGCTCAACCACAATCAAGCTTTCGGCCCTTCGAGACGCTTCTCGATCGCGACCGCGCATTGGCCACATTGAAAAGCGCAACCGACGGCGCGGATGACGGAGAGCTTTTCATAGAACGCAAGCGCGGTGAGGTTTTCGTTTTTGACGACGGCACACTGAAAACTGCGAACTACGACGCCACGCAAGGATTCGGGCTGCGCGCCGTCAAAGGAGAGACCGCGGGCTATGCCCATTCGACCGATATCTCCGAAAGCGCGCTGATCCGCGCCGCACAGACCGCCCGGCTTGCTGTGGGCGATGGCGGGGGCACGCTGGCGGATTCTCCTCAGGCCACGAACCGCAAGCTCTATACCGATATCAATCCGATGGAGGGCGCGGCCTTTGCCGCCAAGGTCGATATGCTGCGCGAGATCGACGCCTATGCCCGCGGATTGGATAAACGCGTGGTGCAGGTCTCGGCCTCGCTGGCGGCCTCCTATCAGGAGGTCGCGATCCTGCGGCCCGACGGAACACTCGTGACCGATGAGCGGCCCATGACCTCGCTCAATGTCTCGGTCATCACAGAACAGGACGGGCGCCGCGAGAGCGGCTCATCCTCGGGCGGCGGACGGGCCGGGCTTGGGGCATTGATGGAGCCCGACTACTGGCAGGCCTCCATTCGCGAGGCGCTTCGGATATCGCTGGTCAATCTGGAGGCGCAACCGGCCCCGGCGGGCGTTATGGATGTGGTCCTGGGCCCCGGCTGGCCTGGCATCTTGCTGCATGAAGCAATCGGGCACGGTCTGGAGGGCGATTTCAACCGCAAGAAAACCTCCGCCTTTGCCGGACTGATGGGCACGCAGATCGCGGCGCGCGGTGTCACGGTGCTGGATGACGGGACGATCCCGGACCGGCGCGGATCGATCTCTGTGGATGATGAGGGGACGCCATCGGGCAAGAACGTCCTGATCGAGGACGGCAAACTGGTCAGCTACATGCAGGACCGCCAGAACGCGCGGCTGATGGGTGTGGCTCCGACCGGCAATGGTCGCCGCCAGAGCTTTGCCCACACGCCCATGCCACGCATGACCAACACCTATATGCTCGGCGGGGACGCGGAGCCCGAGGCGATTGTGCATGATCTCAAGGACGGGATCTATGCTGTGGGTTTTGGCGGCGGGCAGGTCGATATCACCAATGGCAAATTTGTCTTCAGCTGCACCGAGGCCTACCGCGTGCGCAATGGCGAGGTCGGAGAGGCCATCAAGGGTGCCACGCTGATCGGTGACGGTGCGACCGCGCTCAAACAGATCCGGGCCATCGGCAAAGACATGGCGCTGGACCCGGGGATGGGCAATTGCGGCAAGCAGGGCCAATGGGTGCCAGTGGGGGTCGGACAGCCAACCTTGATGATCGGCGGGCTGACCGTGGGCGGCTCCGCCACCTGAGCCGATCTGCCTGAGCCACGTTTTCGAGAATCAAACACCTTCCCCGGCCCCTCGCAAGCCCGAGGGGCCGAGCCGGGCAGGTTGGATTCGGATAGCGACACCGGCCCGCGCCCGCCGATATCGCAAAAATCGTCATTTTATCCGCAAAACAGGTCAACCAAAATTCGGCCATCGCGCGTTTATCAAGTTTTAGCCTCACTATTTTGGGGGAGAAATTTGCGGCCCTGAACGCATCATTTCGCGACAACGCGGGGTCGTGAAACTTTTATC
>CAYGUB010000360.1:0-3218 GCA_964352845.1 uncultured Rhodobacterales bacterium
AGTCTACCTGCGCGTCGCCAACGTCGGAGACGCCGCCTACCTCGATCATCACGTGATCAGGCGCCCTGTAATCCAACCGGCCAGAGAGTTTGCCAATCACGCGCGGACCTCTTGCAGCGCTGCCCGCAACCTGTCCGAGCCGCGCATGTGAAACGCATGGCACAGCGCAATGGCCAATGCGTCGGCTGCATCCGCCCCGTCGATCAGGGCTGCGGGCAGTTGCATTTTGACCATATGGATGACCTGTTGCTTGTCGGCATGCCCCACGCCAACCACTGTCTTCTTGATTTTGTTGGGCGCATATTCTCCGACCTCCAGCCCCGCCTGCGCGGGAACCAGCATGGCAATCCCACGCGCCTGACCCAGCTTCAGCGTTCCCGCACCGTCCTTGTTGACGAAAGTCTGCTCCACCGCTGCGGCCTCGGGGCGATAGGTCTCCATCACTTCTGTTAGCTGGCTATGCAGGGCGAAAAGCCGCCCCGCCAAAGGCCCACTTTGCGTCTGGCAGGTGCCGTTGGCGACATGGCTGATGCGCGAGCCCGCAGCCTCGATCACGCCCCATCCCGTCCGCCTGAGCCCCGGATCAATCCCTATGACGCGCATTCTGCCCTGCCTCTTTATCGGTTTTGCAGGCTGGTTAGCACGAAACACGAACATTTGCCAAGAAAGCACGGAAGGGCCGCCCATAAAATACGAAACAATTGCACCGCGAAAATGCTGAGAAAGGTCGTTTTAGGGCAAAGCCTTGCCGCGAATGGCGCTGGATTAAGTATAATATTTTCAACAATTTAGAGATATTTAACCTATGCAAAAACTGCAAAGCAGGCATGCGGAAATGAGCATTGTGCGGATGCGGTTTCGGCCCTAACTGCGGGGCAGAACAGTTATCGCTCAAAACTTGAGCATTTTATGAAAAGGACGACTTAGATGGCCGTAATCGAAACGCACACCACAAACACCTCCGCCCCGGGCCTGCTGAGCCTGTCCTCCGCAATTGCCACGGTCGTGGCATGGAACGAGCGGCGCCTGACCCGCAAGATCCTGTCAAAGTTGTCAACCCGCGAGCTGGACGATATCGGCCTGTCCCGCAGCGATATCGATATGCTCTGAGACACCATTGGTGCCACGCATGAAAAACACGCCCTCGGGCGTGTTTTTTTTGGTTTTGGTGGTGGTGTTGCGGCGCGTTGTGAGGTGCCGGAGTGATCCGGCCCATTAAAGCGTCATGCGAAAAACCTGAATCACGTAACACTGCCTGAAATCAAAGATTTTGGGCGCGTTACGTGATGCGTGTTGTTTCAGGTATTTCGTCAGACGCTATAGGTCAGCGAATATATTTCTCAAGCAATTCCGCGAATGCCACGGTCGCAGGGTCCGTATCGAGCAGGAATGCCGCCACAATCTCTCCGGCATGACCGGTCCGCATGCGATCAATCTGGCCCACATACTGCTCCGGCCCCAATTCGGCCAGCAAAAAGCCCTTGGTCGCGATTGTCAGAAGAGCCGCTGTCAGGATCGCCCGATAGGGCAGCAGCGCGCGGCGCTTCTTCTTGACGACCTCTACCACAAGCCCGTCCTTGCCCACATGACGCTCAACGCGCATGTTCGGCAGGGCCTTTCGTCCAATTCTCTGGAGCCGTTGATCAAAACGACTTTTATTCACATCAGCCAACTTATCGCCCCGTTCTCGCAGCGGTTATTCGCACCTGACAGCTCAGGTGATCGTTGGACTGATTTATACGGATGAATGGGCCAATCTTAAGGCGGACCACTCGCCAATGTCGTGCCTTTGTGACAGACAAAAGCCAAAATTGTGGTAGGCCTCCGTAATTGTGTCAGCCTGCTCGACGAGCAGCCCTGAGAGGATCAGATGGCCGCCGGGAGCTATGTGGCTGGCCATATCGGGGGCAAGCTCCAGCAGCGGGCCTTTCAGAATATTGGCAAATATCAGGTCATAGGGCCCATTGTCGGCAATCTGCGGATGATCGAAGCCTGTCGCCTCGATGCAGTCGATTCGACCCCCATAGCCATTTGCAGCAATATTGGCGCGCGCGACATCGACGGCGACCGGGTCGATATCGATTGCGATAACCTTGCGATCACCCACCGCAGCCGCCGCCATTGCCAGAACGGCCGTACCGCAGCCAATATCAATAACCTTGCCGGGTGAGATACCCGCTTGCAGAAGATCCTCGAAGGCCAGCAGGCAACCTTGGGTTGTTCCGTGATGGCCCGTCCCGAAAGCCATGGCGGCCTCAATCAGCAGCGGCACGCAATCGGGCGGCACCTTGTCTGCGTCGTGACTGCCATAGACAAAGAAGCGCCCTGCGGTGACGGGGGACAATTCGCGCCGGACATGCGCGACCCAATCCTTGTCGGGGATCTCCGAGACCACGAAGCCCTTGGCATCATGCGCCGCAGACAGAAGGGCCAGCGCGATCTCATCGGGTGCATCTGTAAAATAGCCGCCGACCTCCCACAGGCCCGAGCCGTCCTCGACCTCGAAAACACCGACGCCGGTGGGGGCAGGTTCAAGGGCCTCAAGCGCGAGCCCGAGGGCCTGCGCGGGCGCCTCACCCATCAAAGTGGTCAGAGCGGTATAGGTCGGCATTTGCAGTCCCCTTTGATCTGTCTCAGCAAGGGCCGCTTAGGTGAACCCGACCTAGACCGCAACGCCAATCGGACAGCTCACACCGGTCCCGCCAACCCCGCAATAGCCGTTCGGGTTCTTGGCCAGATATTGCTGGTGGTATTCCTCGGCGGCATAAAAGGCGGGCGCGGCGATGATCTCTGTCGTGATCGTGCCAAAGCCCCTGTCGCTCAGACGCGGCTGGAACGCGGCCTTGCTGGCCTGCGCCGCTTCGCGCTGAGCGTCGCTAAAGGTATAGATGCCGCTGCGATATTGCGTCCCCATATCATTGCCCTGCCGCATGCCCTGCGTCGGGTCATGGCCTTCCCAAAAGACCTGCAACAGCGCCTCATAGGAAATCACGCCGGGGTCGTAGACCACGCGCACAACCTCATTATGGCCGGTCTTGCCGGAGCAGACCTGCTCGTAGCTGGCGTTCTCGGTATAGCCGCCAGCATATCCAACCATGGTGGAATGCACCCCGTCGAGCTTCCAGAACATCCGCTCAACGCCCCAAAAGCAGCCCATGCCGAACATCGCCTCTTCCATACCCTCGGGCAGATCAAGGCTCAGCGGGTTGCCGTTGACG
>CAYGUB010000361.1:0-3202 GCA_964352845.1 uncultured Rhodobacterales bacterium
TCGCCAACCGGCGGGAAATCTCGGTCTTACCGACGCCCGTGGGCCCGATCATCAGAATATTCTTGGGATACACCTCATCGCGCAGATCATCACCCAGCTGCTTCCGGCGCCAACGGTTGCGCAGGGCCACTGCGACCGCGCGTTTGGCGTCTTTCTGACCGATGATAAACCTGTCGAGCTCCGAGACAATCTCGCGGGGTGTCAGATCGGTCAAGGTGCGCCTCCGGATAGCAGTTAACGCGACTACACATATGCCTTGCACCTTTGAGCGCAAGACCAATCACGTCAGTTTACGTTCGCGTGAGGTGGGTAGCCGCGGGGCAAGTTTCCGGTCAATATCCAAATCAACCTAACCCCCAAAGGAGCTTCTCCCATGATTTCTCGTCGATTCCTGTTGCAGGCTGGTGCCTCTGCTTCCGTTATTGCCCTTGCCGGACCCGCTTTCGCGGGCGGTCATGGTCGTATCGGCACGTTTTCCGGTTTGAATGATCACGTCACGACGGGTCGAGCCGAACTGGTCAAAACCGACAATGGCGGCACGGTTGAACTGTTGGCCGATTTCACCTTCGATGGCGCGCCCGACCCGAAAGTGGCACTGGGCAAAGATGGCAAATATGATCCCGCAACGCTGAGCGGTTTGCTGACCTCCAATACAGGCGCATCGTCATATACGCTGCCCGCGGGCATCAACCCGGACGACTATAACGAGGTCTGGATCTGGTGTGAGAAATTCAACGTCGGTCTTGGTGTCGCGCCACTCGGTTAACCGATCGTCTCAACAGTCAGATTGCCATTGGTATAGACACAGATATCAGCGGCAATCGCCATCGCTTCGCGGGCGACCTCTTCTGCGGATTTATCCGTCTGTATAAGGCCCCGCGCGGCGGCCAGGGCGTAGTTACCGCCTGATCCGATTGCTGCGATGTTATTTTCGGGTTCCAGAACGTCTCCGGCCCCGGTTATCACCAGCAAATCCTTACCATCCGTGACGATCAGCATGGCCTCTAGGTTCTTGAGGTATTTATCCATCCGCCAGTCTTTAGCCAATTCGACCGCCGCGCGTGCCAGTTGACCCGGGGTCGCCTCTAACTTGGTTTCCAGACGTTCTAACAGGGTAAACGCATCCGCCGTGGAGCCCGCAAACCCCGCAATCACGTCATTGCCGCCGGGCGACAAGCGGCGCACTTTCCGTGCGGTGCCCTTTATCACTGTCTGACCGAGACTAACCTGACCGTCGCCCGCAATGACGACCTTCCCATCCTTCTTGACGCCAATAATTGTCGTGCCGTGCCAACCGGGGAAATCTGATTTGGACATGCGCTCGCTCCGTATTCGTTTGATGACATATAGGGTGCTGCGCGGCGGAGCGCAAAGCGACCACGCTCATTCAACAAAAAAGCCCCGGCATGGCGACCGGGGCTTTTGGAAATGTATAGGGCTGATATCAATCGAGTTCGCGTTCGACCTCTTCGCGCTCGAATATCTCAATCACGTCATCGGGGCGAATATCGTCGTAATTTTCAAATGCCATCCCGCATTCCTGACCGGATTGCACCTCTGCCACTTCATCCTTGAACCGCTTGAGCGTTTTCAAAGTGCCCTCATGGATCACTGTATTGTCACGCAGCAAACGCACACCGGCAGAGCGTCTGGCGACGCCTTCGGTCACGAGACAGCCCGCAACCTTGCCGACGCCGGTAACCTTGAAGACTTCCTTGATCGTAGCGTATCCAATGAAGTTCTCTTTGATTGCGTTGGACAGCAGACCCGAAGCGGCGGATTTCACGTCATCAACCAGATCATAGATCACCGAGTAATAGCGAATCTCGATACCCTTCTGGTTGGCAGAGTTCCGGGCAGGCGCATTGGCCCGCACGTTGAAGCCAAAGACAGGCGCGCCTGAGGCTTCGGCCAGTCCGATATCGGATTCAGTGATCGCACCAACGCCGGAATGCAGCACCCTGACGCGGACCTCATCGTTACCGATCTTCTCCATGGCCTGCATAATCGCCTCGGCAGAGCCCTGAACATCCGCCTTCACCACAATCGGCATCTCAGTCAGCTGTTCGTCGGCCTTTGCGTTGGCCATCAGCTGTTCGAGCGTCGTCGCAGCACCGGCAGCGGCGCGTTTGTCCTTAGCGGCTTTCTCGCGATATTGGGCAATCTCGCGGGCCTGCGCTTCGGTTTCAACGACATTGAGAACGTCACCGGCCTCCGGCGTGCCGTTCAGGCCCAGAACTTCGACCGGAACGGAGGGTCCGGCTTCTTTCACACGCTTGCCCTGGTCATTTTCCATTGCGCGGACGCGACCCCATTGCTCACCCACGACGAAGATATCGCCCTGTCTGAGTGTCCCGGTCTGCACCAGCACTGTTGCAACAGGTCCACGACCCACATCCAGCTGTGCCTCGATCACGGCACCGGTCGCGGCGCGGTCGGGGTTGGCTTTCAGCTCGAGGATTTCGGACTGAAGCGCGATGGCTTCAAGCAGTTGATCCAGACCGGTGCCTTCAGTTGCTGAGACCTCGACATCCTGCACCTCCCCGGACATCTTCTCAACGATGACTTCATGTTGCAGAAGATCGGTGCGGACCTTGTCTGGGTTGGCCTCTGGCTTGTCGATCTTGTTGATCGCCACGATCATCGGCACCCCGGCGGCTTTGGCGTGGTTGATCGCCTCGATTGTCTGCGGCATCACGGCATCATCAGCGGCTACGACCAGCACCACGATATCGGTGACCTGCGCGCCACGTGCCCGCATGGAGGTGAAGGCCGCGTGGCCCGGCGTATCAAGGAAGGTCAGCTTCGTACCACCCTGCTCGACCTGATAAGCACCGATATGCTGGGTGATCCCGCCAGCTTCACCCGCCACAACGCGCGCGTTACGGATCGCATCAAGGACAGAGGTTTTCCCGTGGTCAACATGGCCCATAACCGTGATGACCGGAGGACGCGGTTTAAGATCGGCCTCATCATCTTCGACAGCGACCAGAACATCTTCCACATCTGCATCAGACACACGGACGACCTTATGGCCAAACTCTTCGATGATCAGCTCGGCCGTATCGGCGTCGATGGTCTCGGTTTGCGTAACCATCAGGCCGTTTTGCATCAGCGCCTTGACGACATCAGGCACACGTTCGGCCATGCGGTTGGCAAGTTCGGAGACAACGATTGCCTCGGGCAGTTGCACGTCGCGGAC
>CAYGUB010000362.1:0-3193 GCA_964352845.1 uncultured Rhodobacterales bacterium
GTCTTTCCCGATGCAGGGCTATACGCTGGCGGTTGATTTTCGCGACAGCAGCCGGGCGCGCAATCTGGTGGGCGATCTTGAGGCGATGACCAGCAAGGCAGGCGGGCGGATCTATTTTGCCAAGGACGCAACGCTCGATCCCAAACATGTGGACGCAATGTATCCCGAGCGCGCCGAGTTCTCAGCGATTGCGGAAAAGATGGACCCCCAACACAGGCTTGCGACCGATCTGGTGCGACGCCTGAGATTGCGAGACAAGTCATGAGTGAGACATGGATCATCCTGGGCGCCACCTCGTCCATGGCCCGGGCCTTTGCACGGGCGCTTTGTGGTCGTGGTGCGCAGATCTATCTGGCAGGGCGGGACATAGCGGATCTGACAACCACAGCCGCCGATTGCGTCTTGCGCGGCGCCGGTCTGGCGGAAGCTGTGGCCTTTGATGCGCGTGACCCGGCGGGGTTTGGCAGACTGATCGAGCGGGTCGCCGGCGCGCGCGGGACGCTAAACGTTGCCGTATTCGTGGGCTCCATGCCGGATCAATCCCAGATCGACGCTGATCCCGGATTGATCGCGGGCGTGGTAGCAGATAATTTCACGGGTCCAGCGACGTTTTTGCAGATGATCACGCCTCTGATCGAGATGCGAGGCGGATGCGTGATAGGTGTTGGTTCGGTCGCAGGTGACCGGGGGCGGATCGGGAATTACGTATATGGCTCTGCCAAGGCGGGGTTTCATACCTATCTGAGCGGTTTGCGCAATCGACTGACCAAGGCGGGCGGTCATGTGGTAACTGTGAAGCCCGGGTTTGTTGACACTGCGATGACCTGGGGGATCGAGGGGATGTTTCTGGTGGCCAGTCCTGACAAGATTGCCTCGGACATCCTGCGCGCCGTCGACAAGAAGAAGAACGAGATCTATACACCCGGGTTCTGGCGTGTGATCATGGGAATCATCAAGCGCATTCCGGAGCCTGTGTTCAAGAAGATGTCGGTTTGAGAATTTTGAGGATTTCATGCCTCCGGCGGGGATATTTCCGGCCAAAAGAAGCTTGGTGGTCTCACTGAAACTCGAAGACGCGGTCAAACAGGCCCGCGGCATAGAACATGAGGGTCAGCGTGAAGAGGATCAACGAGATGCCGTGGCGGTCGCGCATGGCGAAGACGATCGGATCGTAATCCTGTTTGCCTTTGTAGCCCAGCGAGACCATCCGAAACAGCCAGCCGCCCAGTGGCAGCAATGCAACCCAGAGCAGCCATTGCGCGGGGTAGAGCGCCCTGGCCTGATCGGTGAAGCTGTAGAGGAAGAAAACCAGCAGAGCTCCGAACATGCCGAGGCCGGCGACATTGAGCAGATCACCGCGGTCGGGGCGGCCATAACCTCGGCCCGGGAGACGCGCGTCGGATGTGGCGAGGGTGAGTTCGGTCAGGCGTTTGACGCAGCCCAAGGTGACGAAGACCGGGAAGATGAAGACAAGCATATATGTCGTGACCTCTACCTGTCCGGCAGCGGCGCCTGCGACAACCCGGATTGAGTAGAGCGCGGCCAGAGTTGCGATATCGACCCAACGCATGCGCTTGAGTTTGAGCGAATAGGCAAGCGACAGGCCCATATAGAGCAAGATGATAAAGAAGAAGGCAAGGTTGAGGGCAGCCGCGATCCCCAAGGCCGCAATCATCAGGCCGGCGCAGGTTTTCATACCCACCATGATCGGAACGGCACCTGACGCAAAGGGACGGGATTTCTTCTTTGAGTGCAGCCGGTCGGCCTCCAGATCGAGCAGATCGTTGACGATATAGATCGAGGAGGCCGCAGCAGAGAAGGCGATGATGCCCAGGAGCACCGGCAGGACCGCGATGAGGCTGAATTGATGCGCGGCAATCAGAGGCAGCAGCAGAAGGACGTTCTTGACATATTGATGCGGGCGCAAGGCGCGGATCAGGTCGCTGAACTGCCAGCCTCCGGGCAGTTGGGTATAGTTGCGATTGACCGCCTCCATCGTGGCTTTCGCATCCCGGACAGAGCCTACAATGATAGCCTCATCGGCCTGTTTCCAGACCTCGATATCCACAGGCTCATTGCCCGCATAGTGAAAACCCTGGCTGCCGAATGCGTCGACAAGCGCCTTGGCCTTGGCGCGTCCTTTCAGGTTCAGATCACCGCCGGAGGCGAAAACGCGGGGCGACAGCCCGTGGAGTTCAGCCAGCTCTTCGACAAGCATCCGGTCAGCGGCTGAGGCCAGGATGACCTCGTGGCCCTGCTTTTGAGCCTCGCGCGCGGTGGCATTCACATGCGCATCGACAGGCATCAGGTCGAGCCGCGGCGCGCCGATTTTGGCCAGTTCCGCCTTCAGGCGGGCACGGTTGCGAAAATAGCGCCGCGAGATCCGCAACACATCAAACGGGGCTTTGCCGAGCCCTGCCCAGAAGCTCTCCAAAAGCAGGTCGGTTCGCAGGAACGTACCGTCCACATCCAGGACCAGAGGTTTTTCACGCGCCAAAACTCTACCCTTCTGTGCGGAACACGCAGCCGTCGCTGACCAGAACCGGAGGGGTCAGGCACAGTCTGCGCGCGACCAGCCAGGCCGCCAGCACCTTGGGGACATAGTTGCGGGTCTCGGCATAGGGTGGCACACCATTATGTTTCTTCACGGCATTCTCGCCTGCATTATACCCCGCCAGAGCCAGCAGGGGGTCTGCGTCAAACTCATTCATCAGCCAGTTCAGATAGGTCACGCCGCCCTTGATGTTTTGTTCAGGATCATTGGCATCGGCCACACCAAACCGCTCGGCCGTCGCGGGAATAAGCTGCATGAGCCCCTGAGCATCCTTGTTGGAACGTGCCGTCGGCTTACCTGCCGATTCGACCCAGATCAGAGCGAGCACCAAGGCAGGCGACACTTTCGCGTCCAGAGAATTCAACAGTATCGTTTGTCCATGCGCATTGGCGACGGCCTGCAGATCATTCAGGCGCGGTGTAATGGGCCCCGCCTGCTCTGCCCCGGCAACAAAATCGACGGCGCTTGTGAAGCGACCGGGCTTTGTAGCGGCGCGGTCAGGCGAGATGACGCCCCAAAACCAGTCAGCGTGATCTGACGGGGAGGCCTGTGGCGTGCGAATCTCGGGGTCGGGGCGTTTGGGGAATGGATCTTCGCCCGGTTCGATCTGAATGGTGATGCGCTTTTGCGTCCCAGATG
>CAYGUB010000363.1:0-3187 GCA_964352845.1 uncultured Rhodobacterales bacterium
AGCCGGTGCATCGCGGTCATAGAACTGGGCCAGACCGGCTGCGTTTGACACAACGGCAACGCCTTCCTGAATGAAGTTGTCGTCAGAGACAGTCGCTGCCGAGTTTGGTGGCAGCTGACCGATTGTCTTGTTCCATTCGGCCTGAATCTCGGGCTGCGCGATGAAGGCGAGGAATTTGCGTGCATCCTCTTTGTTCTTTGCACCTGACGGGATGAAGAAAGCATCTGCCGGGGCTTCTTCGGCCATCGGGACATCCGCAATTTTCGGGAACTGGAAGTAGTCGATCTGGTCATCGGTCAGACCGGCATTGCGATATGCATCAACCGAGAAGTTCCCCATGACATACATCGCCGCTTCACCATTGGCGAAAGGCGCGACCGCGTCCTGCCAGCTCATCGTAGCGTGGTTTTCAACGAAAGCACCCATGTCGATCAACTGCTTCCAGTTTTCGAATGTCTGCACGATGCGCTCATCGGTGTATTTGATCTCACCGGCGGTCAGCGCGTTGTGCACCTCATAGCCGTTGGTGCGCAGGTTGAGATAGTCAAACACGCCCGCAGCAGTCCAGAGGAACTTGGTCCCGATGGTGAACGGGGTGATGCCTTCATCCTTCAGCTTTTGCGACGCCGCAATCAGCTCGTCCCAGGTCTTGGGCTCGGCAATACCGAGATTGTCGAAGATGTCTTTGCGGTAATAGATGCCCCACTGATAGTAGCTGTAAGGCACACCCCAGACTTCGCCATTGCGCGTCATGGTGGGCTCGATCGCCGCCATGCTTTCGCTCAGGCCTTCCTCATTCCACAGATCGGTGATCGGCTCAAACAAGCCTGCATCAACGAATGGACCCATGCGGTTGCCGGGATACCAGGCAGTGATGTCAGGCGCATCGGCAGTCAGGAAGTTGCGGATTGCGGTTTTATGCGCTTCGCGGTCATTGATGTTCACAATGACATTGATGTCCGGGTTGGCGGCTTTAAACTTCTCTACAGCTGCCTCGAATCCCGCTTTGGGGGCCGGGTTTGGATCGTCAAAATTGATGACCAGATCTGCGCCAAAGGCTGCGGTCGTGATAGCCAATGAGCTTAGCGCCGCAAGCGACGCCTTCATGATGGAACGCATGGTTTCCTCCCTAGATGCATCCAAATTAAGTCCCAAATAGTGAAACTTGGTTTTGTATATTGAAATCTTAACAGCGAATGGGTAAGGCTTGTCAATAGGTTTCCGGGGAGGGAAACCTTCTTGGGAGGATGCATGTCGGAAACTGACGGAACCGTCGGTAAGGCCCTGAGCGTTTTGGATCAGGTGGCAGGCTTTGGACGGCCTGTGCGCTTTTCCGAATTGCTGTCCTCCAGCAGCTATCCCAAAGCCACCCTGTATCGCCTGCTTCAGACGCTGACCCATCAGGGGATGGTCTCTTTTGATCCGGATCGCGGCACCTATTCACTGGGCGTGCGGCTTGTGCGGCTTGCCCATCAAGCGTGGCGGGTATCCTCTTTGGCGCCGATTGCGCGCGACTACATTGTCGATTTGTCGCAACTGATCGGCGAAACCATCCATCTGGCGCAGCTTGACCATGCGCAGGTGCTCTATGTCGATAAGGTCAACGCGTTGGAGCCGGTCGAGATGTTTTCCCAGGCGGGGAAAGTGGGGCCTGTTTATTGCACCGGTGTCGGCAAGGCGATGCTCGCATTTTGTGAGCCCGAGATGCAGCGCGATATCATTTCCCAGCAGAGCTTTCATCGCTTCACCCGCGCCACGCTGAGCGGACCAGAAGCGCTTGCCGCAGAGATCGAACAGATCAGGAAAATCGGCATAGCCTTTGATCGCGAAGAGCATGAGCCCGGGATCATCTGTGTCGCGATGCCGGTCCTGAGCCGGTCTGGGCGGGTCATGGGAGCCCTTTCCGTGACATCGACAACCAAAAGACATTCACTGGACACACTCGCCGGGCTTGCCCCGGAAATTGGACGAACCGTGGCCCAGATCGCCGCGGATGCAGAAAGCTGGCGCTTCCCCGACGAGATGCGCCAAATTGGATAAATTATAACAGGGAGGGACCGATGTCAGGTCTTACAATTCGCAATGTCATTAAGCGCTATGGCGATGTGCAGGTCATGCACGGGGTCGATCTGGATATTGCCGACGGCGAGTTTTGCGTATTCGTGGGCCCGTCGGGCTGCGGCAAGTCCACGCTTCTGCGTATGGTTGCGGGGCTTGAGGAAATCACCGAGGGCTCCGTCAAGATCGGCACACGCGATGTCACCCATATGGACCCGGCAGAGCGTGGCGTGGCCATGGTGTTCCAAACCTACGCGCTTTACCCGCATATGACAGTCAAGGAGAACATGTCCTTCGGGCTGAAGATGAACGGCGTCGCTCCGGATGTGATCAAGACCAAGGTGGCCGAGGCCTCCCGCATTCTCAAACTTGACGAATACCTGGAACGCAAACCGGCAGCCCTGTCGGGCGGTCAGCGCCAACGCGTCTCTATCGGGCGCGCGATTGTGCGCGGGCCTGAGGTATTCCTGTTCGACGAGCCGCTCTCCAACCTTGATGCAGAGCTGCGCGTCGAGATGCGGGTGGAGATCGCCCGGCTGCACAAGGAAATCGGTGCGACGATGATCTATGTGACCCATGATCAGGTTGAGGCGATGACGCTGGCCGACAAGATCGTGGTGCTGCGCGCAGGCCGGGTTGAACAGGTTGGCGCACCGCTCGATCTCTATCGCGACCCGGATAACAAATTTGTCGCAGGCTTCATCGGCTCACCGGCGATGAACTTCCTTGATGGCGTTGTCGAAGGCGGCAAGGTGAAGGTGCCGGGGCTGAAAGCCTCTGTCCCGCTGGCTGTCAACCTTCCCCATGAAGGGACATCAGTCGTGATCGGGCTGCGGCCCGAACATCTCAAGATCGATCCAAGCGGCGATACGCATCGCATCGACCTGTCAGAAGCGCTTGGCGGGGTTTCCTATGCCTATCTGATGTCGGAGACAGGCGAGAAAATCATTGTGGAAGAACGGGGGGATGAGCGGTCCGTGGCAGGGGGTAGCGTTGGCCTGACGCTGGATCTCGACCGGGCGATGCTGTTTGACGCGCAAAGCGAGCTGCGCATCCGTTAAAGAGTCATGCGAAAAACCTGAATCACCTAACGCTGCCTGAAATCAAAGATTTTGGGCGCGTTATGTGA
>CAYGUB010000364.1:0-3173 GCA_964352845.1 uncultured Rhodobacterales bacterium
GTACAGTGGTTGAGGATTTCCAGACCACCAGCCACACCGCCGAGGCGCTGCATCGTCTGGTCGAAGCCTATCTGTCGCTGGGCCTGACCGACGAGGCGCAGACCGCAGGCGCGATCCTCGGGTTCAACTATCAGGGGTCGGAATTCTATGAGGACAGCTACCGCCTGCTCACAGGGCAGGGGCTGGCACCGGAGGCAAAGGGCGCGGGCTGGCTGCGCGATATCTACCGGCAGGTTGTGCAAGGGCAATGGCTCTGATCCAGCGCCACCGCCGTGCTGTTATCGCCGGATCGGGGGCGTAATGCTGCGCAGTCTTGATATCCGCGACATGCTCATCATCGACCGGCTGTCATTGGAATTTCAGCCGGGCCTCAATGTGCTGACCGGTGAGACGGGCGCGGGCAAATCCATCCTTCTTGACGCTTTGGGCTTTGTGCTTGGGTGGCGCGGCCGGGCCGAGCTGGTCCGCCAGGGCGCCGAGCGAGGCGAGGTGATCGCCGTCTTCGACCTGGCCGCCGACCACCCCGCCCAGGAGGTGCTGGAGGAGGCTGATCTCTCCCGCAGTGACGAGCTGATCCTGCGCCGGGTCAACTTCCCCGACGGGCGCAAACAGGCCTATGTCAATGACCGCCGTGCCAGTGCAGAGCTGTTGCGCCAGCTCTCGGATGTGCTGGTCGAGCTGCACGGCCAGCATGATGATCGCGGCCTGCTCAACCCGCGTGGGCATATGGCCCTGCTCGACAGTTTCGCGGGTCTCGACCTTGGGCCTTTGCGCAGCAGTTGGAAGACGTTGAGCGCCCTGCGCAAGAGCTTGCACGAAACCCAGACCCGGTTGGACGAGGCGCGCGCGGAGGAAGAGTTCCTGCGCCATTCCATGGCTGAGCTGGACGCGCTGGGGGTGGAGCCGGGCCAGGAGGCAGAGCTCGACACGCAACGCCGCCTTATGCAGGCAGGCGAGAAGATCCGCGAAGATATTCAGAAGGCGCAAACAGCCCTGTCCGGCGCTGGCGCTGAAGGCCTCATCACCGATGCGCAGCGCTGGCTGGAAGGGGTCGCGGATCAGGCGGAGGGTCAGCTCGACGGCGCGCTGGCAGCATTGGAACGCAGCCTGACAGAGCTGGGCGAGGCCACGCAGATCGTCGATGACAGCTTGCGCGCGCTGAATTTTGATCCCAGAGAGCTGGAGGCTGTTGAAGAACATCTCTTTGCTATCAGGGGTTTGGCGCGCAAACATAATGTCCTGCCTGATGAGCTTGTCACGCTGAGCGATACGCTGCGCGCAAGGCTCGATGCGCTGGATGGCGGTGCGGCCGAGATAGCCGGGCTGAAGACCCGGCTTACCGCAGCGCAGGCAGAGTTCCAGACCCGTGCTGATGCCGTAAGCGCCAAACGCAGGAAAGCGGCCAAGGCGCTTGATGCGGCCATGGCGGCAGAGCTTGGCCCGCTCAAGATGGAGCGCGCGGTGTTTGAGACGCAGATCGCCCCCGCCCAGCCGGGGCCAGACGGCCAGGACGACATCGCCTTTACCGTCGCCACCAACCCCGGCGCACCCAGCGGCCCGCTTGGCAAGATCGCCTCGGGCGGCGAGCTGTCGCGCTTCCTGCTGGCGCTGAAGGTCTGCCTGACCGGCGGCGCCCCCGGCATTACCATGATTTTTGACGAGATCGACCGCGGCGTCGGCGGTGCCACGGCCGATGCGGTCGGACGCCGTCTGGCGGGGCTGGCACAAAGCGCGCAGGTGCTTGTCGTCACCCACTCGCCACAGGTCGCAGCGCTTGGCGGGCATCACTGGCGGGTCGAAAAACAGGTGCGCGGCGGCGAGACCTTCTCGACCGTCACCCCGCTGGGCCAGGAGCAGCGCGTCGATGAAATCGCGCGCATGGTTGCCGGTGATACGATCACAGATGCTGCACGCGCCGCCGCAAAGGCGCTTTTGGCGGGCTGAGCCCTTGGCGCGGGCGCGATCGTGTCCTATGGCTGGAAGGGGCCCGGCACAAGACGGGCCACAATGACCGGGACACGCGCGCGCGCCCCCGGACCAAAGACGAGGCGGCAATGGCCGATCCTGACAAGCCTGCGAAGACCGGGTCCCTGATCGCAAGACAGGTCGATGATTTCACGCGCATCTGCTCTCGCGGCTGGGGTGCGCTGCGCGACAAGGGTCCGTCACAAATCCAGTTCTGGCTGATCGCGCTGATGATCGGTATCGCGTCGGGCTTCGCCGCGCTGTTCTTTCGCAAAGGCGTCGAGGCGCTGCAGGCCATCATCTATGACACCGACGATGTCAAACGCCTGTCGGAATTCGTCACCGATCTGGATTGGTACTGGTTCATCCTGATCCCGATCCTTGGTGGTCTGCTGACCGGTTGGATCCTGCATGTCTTCACACCCGATGGCCGGGCGCGGTCCGTCGCGGATGTGATTGAGGGCGCTGCGATGCATAATGGCCGGGTCGAAAAACGCGCCGGTCTCGCCTCTGCCGCGGCCTCCATGATCACGCTGAGCACCGGCGGGTCTACCGGGCGCGAGGGGCCGGTGGTGCATCTGGCCGGCGTGATCTCCAGCTGGGTCTGCACGCTCATCAAGGCCGATGGCATCACCGGGCGCGATCTGCTGGGCTGCGCTGTGGCCGCTGCGGTCTCGGCCAGTTTCAACGCCCCTATCGCGGGGGCCCTTTTCGCGCTGGAGGTCGTGCTGCGCCATTTTGCCGTCCACGCTTTCGCGCCCATCGTGATCGCAAGTGCGGCTGGCACGGTGATCAACCGGCTGGAATTTGGCGATGTGACCGAGTTCCGCCTGCCTGCCGAGAATATCCTGGGCTTCTATGTCGAGCTGCCGGCTTTCCTGCTGCTGGGACTTCTGTGCGGGTTGATTGCCGTGGTGCTGATGCGCTCCATCTTCTGGGCCGATGGGGTTGCCAATTATGTCCAGCGCCGGTTCCGTATCCCGCGCTGGCTGCGCCCGGCTATTACCGGCGCGCTTCTGGGCATCATCGCGCTGCAGTTTCCCCATATCATCGGCGTCGGCTACGAGACGACATCTGCCGCCCTGACGGGCGAGCTGATGCTGCGTGAGGCGATTATCTTTGCCATTCTCAAAGTCATCGCCGTCGCCATCACGATGGCTGGCCGGATGGGGGGCGGGGTGTTTTCGCCCTCGCTAATGGTGGGTGCG
>CAYGUB010000365.1:0-3165 GCA_964352845.1 uncultured Rhodobacterales bacterium
ACATATTTCGTCAGGAGCGGGCAGGGGCGGTATTTGGTGTCAGCCAGCCCGTCATGCAGCACGTTCATGATCGCGAGGCAGGTATCCAACCCGATAAAGTCAGCCAGTTCCAGCGGGCCCATCGGATGGTTCGCGCCCAGCTTCATCGACTCGTCAATGGATTTGACCGAGCCCACACCTTCATAAAGCGTGTAGACCGCCTCGTTGATCATCGGCATCAGGATGCGGTTGACGATAAAGGCAGGGAAATCCTCGGCGCTGGCTGCGGTCTTTCCAAGCCGTTCGACCACCTGCAAACAGGCGTCAAAGGTGTCCTTGTCGGTCGCGATACCGCGGATCAGTTCCACCAGCTGCATGATCGGCACAGGGTTCATGAAGTGAAACCCCATGAATTTCTCGGGCCGGTCTGTCCGTGAGGCCAGCCGGGTGATCGAAATCGACGATGTGTTGGAGGTCAGAATCGTGTGGGGTTGCAGATGCGGGATCAGGTCCTCGAAGATCGCGGTCTTGACGGTCTCGCGCTCGGTCGCCGCCTCAATAATGAGATCAGTTTTACCTAAATCCGGCAGAGTTTTCGTCGTCGCAATCCGCCCCAGAGCGCGGTCCTTGTCATCGCTGGTTATCGTTTCCTTGGCGACTTGCCGGTCCATATTCTTGCCGACCGTCGCAAGGGCATTTTCAAGCGCTTCAGCAGAGACATCAGTTAAAACAACATCATAGCCCGCCAAAGACAGCACATGTGCAATGCCGCTGCCCATCTGGCCCGCGCCAACCACCCCGATTTTTTCGATCTGCATGTGACGCGCCCTTCCATTGATCTGGGCGCAGAATAGGCCGTTGTTTTGGCGCGATGCAAGTGGCGCAGCCCGTTAAAAATTGGGTCGAATTGTAGGGTTCATCTTTTGGTAGGATTTGGGGCCCTAAGACGTTTTTTGTGTGCAGAGGAAAGGTGGGGCTATGGCCTATGAACGATTTGATGACAATCCGCTCAACTATGATTTTTGTCGCTACGGCGGCTCGAAAATGCTGTTTCGGGGCCCCTGCAAGGATCTGAGCGAACCCTATAACGTATGTATCGGGGGGACGGAGACTTTCGGCAAATATGTGGCGCAGCCCTTCGCTCAATTGATTGAAGAGCAGACCCAGACGCAGATGATCAATTTCGGCGCCGTCAATGCCGGGGTGGATGCTTTCGTCAAGGATCCGGCGATCCTGACCATCTGCGCGGAGGCCCGCACGACGATAATCCAGACAATGGGCGCGCAGAACATGTCGAACCGGTATTACTCCGTTCACCCAAGGCGCAATGATCGGTTCCTGAAGGCGTCGAGCGTGTTACAATCGATTTTCCCTGAAGTGGATTTCACGGAATTCTCCTTCACCCGACATATGTTGATGACGCTGAGCGATATCTCGGCGGAGCGGTTCGAACTGGTGGAACAAGAGCTGCGCAACGCATGGCTGTCGCGCATGCAACAGATGATTGGCGGTATCTCCGGCAGGGTCATTTTGCTGGCCTTCACCGATCAGCGCACCGGGCGGCATGCAGAGGTATCGCCTCTTGGAACCGATCCGCTTTACGTCGATAAGGCGATGATAGATCGCTTGCGTCCCAGGGTCAGCGCGGTGGCTCAGATAGATATCACCGATGAAATCGCTTCTGGCACGACGGAAGGGATGGTGTACCCCTCGCTGGAGCGTGAGGCTGCGGCCGCCTTGCCGGGGCCAGAGTTTCACGCGCATGTGGCCGAAAAGCTGTCGGCTATGCTGTAGGTCAAAAGCCCGGCCTGGTCAGCCGGGCTTCTTCAGCTTGTCTCAGAGCTTTTCGATCAGTTCGGGGACGGCATCGAACAGATCAGCGACCAGACCGTAATCGGCGACCTGGAATATCGGGGCCTCTTCATCCTTGTTGATGGCCACAATGACTTTGCTGTCCTTCATGCCGGCAAGGTGCTGGATCGCGCCGGAGATGCCGACCGCGACATAGAGGTCGGGGGCCACAACCTTACCGGTTTGCCCGACCTGCCAGTCATTCGGCGCATAGCCCGAATCCACCGCAGCGCGCGACGCACCAACAGCGGCGCCGAGCTTATCGGCGAGCTTTTCGATCATCGCGAAATCATCCTCGGACCCTACGCCGCGACCGCCAGAGACAACGATCCCCGCCGAGGTCAGCTCAGGACGGTCGCTTTCGGCAACCTTATCCTCGACCCATTCCGACAGGTTTGGGTTGGCGGCCGCGCCGATCTTCTCGACGCTGGCCGATCCACCCTCGCCGGTTGCATCGAAATTTGCAGTCCTTACTGTCAGGACCTTCTTGGCATCGCCTGTCTGGACGGTTTGAATGGCGTTGCCCGCATAGATCGGCCGCTCGAAGGTCGAGCCATCGACCACCGCCGTCACATCCGACAGGATCATCGCATCCAGAAGCGCCGCCGACCGGGGCAGGATATTTTTCGCAGAGGCGGTCGAGGGGGCCACGATATGCTCATAATCCCCCGCAAGCGAGACGATCAGGTCAGAGACAGGTTCCGCCAGACCGTTGCCATAGCTTGCGTCATCTGCGCACAGCACCTTTGAAACCCCGTCGAGCTTTGCCGCTGCATCCGCCGCGCCGCCGCATCCCGCGCCCGCACAAAGGACGGTGACATCACCCAATTGCTTTGCTGCGGTAACGGCCTTTGCCGTTGCATCGACGGCAAGCTCGTTGCCGGTGAGTTCAGCCAGTAGAAGAACCGCCATCAGATTACCCCCGCTTCGTCTTTGAGTTTCGAGACCAGCTCATCGACCGATCCGACCTTTACGCCGGCCTTGCGCTGATCGGGCTCTGCCGTTTTGACCACGGTCAGCCGCGACGCTGCATCGACGCCGTAATCGGCAGGCGTTTTCTCATCAAGTGGCTTTTTCTTCGCCTTCATGATGTTGGGCAAAGAGGCATAGCGCGGCTCGTTCAGGCGCAGATCGACTGTGACGACGGTGGGCATATTCACCCTGATCGTCTGCAGGCCGCCATCAACCTCACGGGTCACGACGGCCTTGTCGCCCTCAATTACCACCTCAGAGGCGAAGGTGGCCTGGCTCCAGCCCAGCAGGGCGGACAGCATCTGGCCGGTAGCGTTCATGTCATTGTCAATCGCCTGCTTGCCGCACAGAACCAGGCTGGGC
>CAYGUB010000366.1:0-3135 GCA_964352845.1 uncultured Rhodobacterales bacterium
AAATCTTTGATTTCAGGCAGCGTTATGTGATTCAGGTTTTTCGCATGACGCTTTAAGATCCCTCCCGTTTTTGATCTTGAATCAAACGAAAGGCGTTTTGGGAATCCCCTAAATCCAGACGCCGCCTAGGACGAGGACGGGAAAATCTCTGCCATCTCGCGATCAAACCGGGCCCAGCTCATCGTGGCTTTGTTCCCCGCGTAGCCGTGGTAATGCGATTTTCCGGTAGCATTTGGCAGCCCGGCCCAGATCTTGGCGAGATTGTTCATGAACGCATGGCGCGTGATCTCGCCTGCCTTGAATTGCGGCATCCCGGCCTCCTCCAGCAAGATATCGGCCAGACGATCCTGAAGCGCCGGAGAGAATATCTCGCGATGTTCAACGCCCAGCTGGCGCACAAGTCGCCGCAGCGTCTTGGGGATAAACTGATAGCGTCCGATCGCATGCGGCTGGCCGGGCGTGTCATCAATCCATTGATAGATCTGTGCGATACTCATTTGCGTTGGCGCCCAACGGGGTTTGATCCGCGCGCCATGCTGAACAGCGTCATAGCCATGCCGACGCGACTCCGCCTGCCCGATGAGATGCCGGATTCTGTAGATCGCATCGCTTTGGACCGTGGCGGGTTTGCGCAGAACTGCCGGACTGGCCGGAGCCGGAGTGAGCTTGCGGGGCGCAAAAAAGCTCTCGGCGGCGCGCCCGACAAACAGGCTTTGCGCCGTGGCAAGCTCTGGCAGGAGTGAAAGTGCAACCAAAAGGACCATTCTGGACCGCATGAAAACCTCGACTGGATAAATCACAACGCGGTACAAACTGGTGCAAAGGGATGAACAAACCGTTTGTGCCCTGGCACAAAATGTAACAATCGGCGCTCACGTATACGTACGCGATCGCCCATAAATGCTCCCTCTTGGCTGGAAACTGTAACACTTGCTCACAGAATGAGGCATGGCGTTCATCACCTTGTGAGGAGGGTATCGCTGCGCAACGGGGTTTGGCTACACAGGTGTAAACCTGCCTTTCAGCGCCAAGGAGCCTTGACATGACCGACCTTCCGCCCATCCAAAAACTCTGGACCCTGCTTCTGGCGGGCTCTCTGGCAACCATTTCATTCGACCTCTTCGGGCAAGCGCTCGCGCCTATTTTCGGCTTTGCGAAACTGGCCCCGGTAGGCCTCGCCACGGCCACGCTGAAAACGGTTTTCGGCGACATTCCGAAAGGTTCCGGCGATCTGCTGCATATATTCACGGGCATGTTTGCCTATACGCTGGGCTATATTCTGATCGCCCGTCCGATCCAGCAAAAACTCATGCCAAACCTGCCCTGGCCTGTCACCGCCATTGTCTACGGGATCGCGTTATGGGTGCTGGCGCTCTATGTGATCGCGCATCTGGTGTCCGGCAATAAGCCATTCCTGGGCTTCACCGGGATCACCTGGGTCGCGCTCTGGGGTCATATCCTCTACGCCGTGGTCGCGATCTTCGTGATCGAGAACAGCCCGTTCAAGACCCGCCAGCTTGCGGCAGCCTGAGAGCCTTGTGGCGGATCACGGAGCCTGCCACACTGGCCCCCATGATCCGCCGCACGCACCGCTCCGACACAATGCAAAGCTATGCCGATTATTCCGGATGCATGGCCTATCGCTACAGCCTGCACCGCAGCTGGGATCCAAGTAAACCGCAACTGACCTATGTGATGCTCAACCCGTCCAGGGCGACCGAGCAGCATAACGACCCCACGATCGAGCGCTGCCAACGCCGCGCAGCAGCGCTTGGGTTCGGCGCCATGATGATATGCAACCTGTTTGCCCTGCGCGCCACCGACCCGGCAGACCTCAAGCGTGCCAAAGACCCGATTGGTCCTGAATGTGATACGGCCCTGCGGCAGGCCTGCGCAAGCTCTGCGCATATCCTGTGCGCCTGGGGCGTTCACGGAACGCTGATGGATCGCGCGGCGCAGGTTCTGACGCTGCTGCAGGGGCTCGCCGTGCCGCTCACGCATCTGGGCCTGACAAAACACGGCCACCCGCGCCACCCGCTTTACGTCCCCTATGCCACGCAACCCCAACCATGGTGAGCCAGTGATCCCCAGCTTTGAACATCAGATGATCGAGACAGGCGACGTCACCCTGTCAACGCATATCGCAGGCTCCGGGCCGCCGCTGATCCTGCTGCATGGCTATCCGCAAAACCATATGACATGGGCACCCGTTGCCAAGGATTTCGCAAAACACCACCGCTGTATCATTCCCGACCTGCGTGGCTATGGCGACAGTTCCGCGCCTGAGGATGACGCGGACCACAAGACCTACTCAAAACGGCAAATGGCTCGCGATATCGTGGCGCTGATGGACCAGCTGGGTCATGAGACCGCCCATGTGCTCGGCCATGATCGCGGCGCGCGCGTGGCCTATAGACTGGCGCTCGACCATCCTGACCGCGTCAGCAAACTTGGCATCATTGAGATCGTTCCCACCGGGGATTTCTGGTCGCGCTGGGACGCACAACTGGCGCTCAAGGCCTATCACTGGACCTTCCTCGCGCAAGCCGCGCCGATGCCGGAGACGATGATCGCCGCCGACCCGCGCGCTTATCTCGACTGGACCCTGAAAGCGTGGACCCTGAACAAAAGCCTCGAGATATTCACCTCCGACGCGCTCGCCTCCTACCGCGCCCAGATGAGCGATCCTGCTCGCGCCCATGCCATGTGCGCCGATTACCGCGCCGGGGCGACATTCGACCGCGTGCTCGACGAGGCAGACCGAAAAGCAGGCCGCATGATCACCTGCCCTGTGAAATTCCTTTATGCCGAGACAGGCTTTCCCGCCCAGACAGGCGACCCGGAAGGGCTTTGGCGCGACTGGGCCCCCGATCTGCAAAGCGAAAGCTGCCAATCAGGCCATTTCGTTATGGAAGAAAACCCCGATGCGGTCCGCAATTGCTTCGAAGGGTTCTTCAACGCATAGCCCCCCGTCTTCTTTGGTCCCCAAATACGGAATGGCAAGGGGCCTGCAAAATGCGCTCCGGCAGCATAAACCTCCTTCCCTTGCCCAAAGAATCCCCCTATATGCGCGGCACTGCCATACGGGCAGACCATCTCCACGGGCCTTGCTGGACGACATCCCGGCCTGCGCCA
>CAYGUB010000367.1:0-627 GCA_964352845.1 uncultured Rhodobacterales bacterium
CGCAAACACCTTTTCCACCACCGATGCGTTGAGTGCCGAGGTGGCCTCGTCGAGGATCAGCAGACGCGGGTTCCGGGCGAAGGCCTTAGCGATTTCGACCTGCTGGCGCTCGGCAAGGCTCAGATCGGACACGCGCGCGTTCATGGAAATGCTCTCGCCGTCGATCTGCGCCAGCACCTCCTGCGCGCGGCGGACGACCCCGCCCGGCAAACGGCCCAACCCAGATCCGGGTGCGCCCAGCATCAGGTTTTCGCGCACGCTGAGGTCGGGGACCAGCGACAATTCCTGAAACATGCAGACCAGCCCTTGCGCCACCGCTGCACGCGGCGTGGGCAAGCGGGTCTCGACGCCGTCAACGAAAATGCGCCCGGCGCTTGGCTGGATGACCCCTGATATGAGCTTCATCAGAGTTGATTTGCCTGCGCCATTTTCGCCCAGCACCGCGTGAATTTCGCCCTGCTTGCAGGCAAAATCCACGCCGTCCAGCGCGGTTGTCGCGCCATAGCGTTTTGACACGCACTCAAGGCGCACCAAAGCATCATCTGTCCGGGTCACGAGAGCACTCCGCTCTGATGGCGGTTATCGGCCCGGGCACCCAAAGAAGGCCCGGGCTGACGCGCCAGTTTG
>CAYGUB010000367.1:637-3133 GCA_964352845.1 uncultured Rhodobacterales bacterium
GTCAGGTGTTGTCGGCGCTTTGGCCAAGCAGTTCCTCGGGGGTGAACGGCTCGAAACAGGCGGGGAACCCGGTGCCCGTGTTGAAGGATTTCGGCAGATCGGGGAAGTAATTGACCCCGGGAGCCAGATCCTCGGCCTTGACCTGCGGAATTGGCAGATAAACCGTCTGCGGCAGTGTGTTGCCTTCAAGAAGTGCCACCGCCGCCTCAAGCGCGACCGCGGACATGGCCGGCGCCTGTGACGCAGAAATGCCAGGGATGTCGAGTTCGTCCATCAGCATCCGCACACCGTTCTCGCCATCGACACCCATCGGGACGATCGGATGGCCCGCGGCCTGCAATGCGTTGATCGTACCGGCAGAGCCATGCTGCGAGACGACGCCGTCGAACTGGCCATGGGTCGCCAGAGCGTCAGAGACGACTTTCTGGCTGGTGCCGGTGTCCCAGTTGCCCACGACCTGCACGATTTCCAGTCCTTCGACCTTTTCCAGAACGCTCATCATGCCTGCGCGGCGGTCGCGGTCTGTGGCGTTGCCGGGCAATCCGTCCACCATCAGGATTTTCTCGGCCTTCCCGTCAAGCAGATCCATAACGGTCTGTGCTTTGAGCCGCCCAAGCTCTATCTGGCTTTCGTTGATCTGCACGACCTTGTCCGTGTCGAGCACGTTGTCGAAGGGCACCAGCACGGTGCCGGCCCGCTCGGCGCGGCGGATGACCGGCTCGAAAGCGGTGGGGTTCACGGCGATAAAGGTGATTGCGTCGTAGCCTGCCGCAATGAAGTTGTCGATGGCGGCGATTTGCGCGGCGCTGTCATTGCCGACCGACACGACGGTAAACTCGTCGATTTTCGCGGCATTCTCGGGCCGTGCCGCCCAGGCCTTCGAGGCCTGAATGGCGGCGATGCGCCAGTCATTTCCTGCGAATCCGTTCACGAAGGCGATCTTGTAGGGACCTTCCTTGGCCTCATACCCTATCGACGATGTGCCGGGCGCGGGGGCAAAGCATTCGGGGCGATAGGTGTCGGCTACAGCAAGTCCGGCCGCTGCGAGCAGAAAGCTCGATCCCAGTAAGAGTGTTTTCATGAAGTCCTCCCAAAGCAATTTTCTGCAGGTGTTTTCGTAAACACCGTTTGTATTAGTTGCATGTTTACGTAAACACTTGTCAACCGGATTCGGTTCGAAGAGTATGGTCGCGACACTGATTGCAGGTCGAAAGGACTGCCTCGCAATGGCCTCTGGAAAGACTGCTGCGCCAACCATGGACGACATCGCTGCGGAGGCAGGGGTCAGTCAGATGACCGTGTCGCGGGTCATGCGGGGCGGCGGCAAAACCTCCAAGGAGGTGCGCGACCGTGTTGAGCGCGCCGCGCGCAAACTTGGATACGTACAAAACCGTCTTGCCAGCGCTCTGCGCGAGGAAACGACCCCGCTTGTGGCAGTGGTCTTGCCAACTCTTGGCAACCGGGTGTTCTCCGAAGTGCTGACAGGCCTGAACGAGACCCTTGCGGATAAACTGGTTCAACCGGTTTTCGGGGTGAGTGAATATTCGCTCGACCGCGAAGAGCAGATTGTGCGCGACCTGCTGTCCTGGCGCCCGCGGGGGATCGTGCTGCCAGGGCTCGAGCATACTGACGCAACCCGCGCCTCAATCCGCGCCTCCGGCGTGCAGGTGGCCGAGGTCATGGACCTGGACGGCGATCCGATCTCTGCCGCCTTCGGCATTTCGCAAACTGACGCGGGGCGGGCGACGGCGCAGTACATGCTGGAGAAGGGCTATCGGCGCTTTGGCTATGTCGGTAGTCAAGGCGGGCGGGACCTGCGCGCCGCCAAACGTCAGGCTGGCTTTCGCGAGGTAATCCGCGCGGCGGGGGCGCAAATGGTGCTGGAACACGTCATCGCCGCGCCCTCTTCGATGGTCGAGGGCCGCAAGGTGACGGCCGAGATCCTCGAACGTCCCGACGCGCCTGAAGCGCTTTACTATTCCAACGATGATCTTGCTGCCGGGGGCATCATGCATTGCCTCAGCGCCGGGATCGCGATCCCGGACCGCGTGGCGCTCGCGGGCTTCAACGGGCTGCCCTTTCTAGAGGCCTTGCCGATCCGGCTTACGACGATCGAAACACCGCGCAAGGCGATGGGCCAGCGGGCGGCTCTTTTTGTCACCAATGACACCTTGAAACTGGACAGCTCACAGCCGCCTGAGCGCGTCGATCTGGGCTTCCGGCTGGTGTGCGGTGACTCATGCTAAAGCGTCATGCGAAAAACCTGAATCACATAACGCTGCCTGAAATCAAAGATTTCAACGCGTTACGCGATGCGTGATGTTTCAGGTATTTCGTCAGACGCTATAGTAAACAATGGGCGCGCCGATCCATCTTATTGGACAACGTTGCGCGGTAGCAGGTTCTGGATTGGGCTTCTTTTGCACGGCCATTGGTGCGGTCGATAAAACGCCACAATGCGCTTCGTTTTAATGTGGAGCTGAAACTTGCGTCTTG
>CAYGUB010000368.1:0-3125 GCA_964352845.1 uncultured Rhodobacterales bacterium
ACGGATAGCTGGAGAAAATTGGCGATTCACGAGGTTCTGATGAACTCTGAACAATTTCTTTCTGTGACTGCCATTACGGAGAAGTTGCGAACGGAGTCATTCGATGTTGACTTGCAGGTAGGCAAGTCCGAACTAAGCGAGCCTTCAATAAGAAAGATACTGATGGAAATGGTAGCAGAGGGAACAATTGGTCAAGTATTCCCTGACCACTATGGAGTGGCTCAATTGCCGCGCGATATTTCTATAGAAGCTGTTGCCGAGAATATTCGAGCAAGCAGGGCCGCAAGAAGCGCTTTTGAAGAAATAAGAAAACACCCAGAGCGATACAATTCAAAGGAGTTGTATGAAGAGGTGGGTCGTAAATTCCATATGACCGAGTCTGACTTTGAACTTGCTATACTAATCCTTGAGACGAATAGTGCCGCATCGAGAGACCAGAATGGTAAATGGGCACCTACAACAACGAGAATTCGCTGATATGCTCCGCCGCCTCCATCCGACACAACCCGACACATTCGCCTTCACGCCCGCCAATCAGGCCTGGGCGGAGGCGCAGATCACGAAATACCCCGAAGGGCGCGAGGCGAGTGCGATTATTCCACTGCTGTGGCGCGCCCAGGAACAGGAAGGCTGGCTAAGCCGTCCTGCCATTGAGCATATCTCGGATATGCTGGGGCTGGCCTATATTCGCGGGCTCGAAGTGGCCTCTTTCTATTTCATGTTCCAGCTGCAACCCGTTGGCTCTGTTGCGCATATCCAGATCTGCGGCACCACATCCTGCATGATCTGCGGCGCAGAGGACCTTGTGGCGGTCTGCAAGGACAAGATCGCGCCCAAGCCGCATCAGATCAGCGCCGATGGGAAATTCTCGTGGGAAGAGGTCGAATGCCTCGGCGCCTGCGCAAATGCGCCCATGGCCCAGATCGGCAAGGATTACTACGAGGACCTGACCGCCGCGCGTATGGGCGAGTTGATTGACGAGATGGCCGCGGGGAAAGTGCCCGTTCCGGGCTCGCAAACCGGGCGCTATGCGGCGGAGCCTGCAAGCGGGCTCACAAGCCTCACGGAATACGCAGAAGGCAAGCCCAAATATAACGCAAGCGTCGCCCTTGCCACCGATATCGGCGATACGATCAAACGGATTGACGGCTCTGAGGTGCCCCTGATCACGCCATGGCAGTCCGGTGCCGCGGGGAAAAATGCGGACAGTCGCGCAACCGCGCCGCAGCCCGACGCGCCCGAAGTGGCGAAAGCTGATGCGCCGCGCGCGCCTCTGCCCAAGACAGAAACGGACGCAAAATCAAAGGGAAGGCCGGAATCCAGCGCGCCTGCGGGCGACGCGCACAAGCCCGAGATGCTCTCGGCTGCGCGCGATGGCGGGCCCGATGATCTCAAACTGATCAAGGGCGTCGGGCCAAAACTGGAAAAATTGCTTCACTCCATGGGCATTTTCCATTTTGATCAGGTAGCGAACTGGCGGGAGGCGGAAATCGCGTGGGTTGACGAGAACCTCGAAGGGTTCAAAGGTCGGGTGACGCGAGATAACTGGGTCGAACAGGCCAAACTGCTTGCTGACGGGGGCACAACTGAGTTCTCAAGCCGCGTGAAAAAAGGCGGCGTTTACTAGACCATGATTACGGACAGGGAGAGACACCATGAATAACGACTCCGGGGGGCTGACATGTGTCATCACATGCTGGCTGATCGCACTTTTGGGTGGCTTGCTATTGGCCGCTTTGCTGATGATGATGGCAGGGTTTTCATTCATCGCGGCCACATTCTTCGGGCTTGTGGTGCTCGTTCTGGGCGGGATTGGCCTCAGCTGGGCGTTTTGCAAAAAGCTGCCCGGTCCCAACGAGGTCAGCATTGATCATGCGTCGGACCATGCGAAGGCGGGCCATGCAAAGCCGGGCCATGAGACTATGCAGGCCGCAAGCGCGCATGGCTCCGGCGCTGCCGCTGAGGCCGCACCGGTTGCAGCAGTTGCGGGCACTGCGGCGGCGAGTGCTGCGACTGCGGCAGGGATCCAGCCATCGGCAAAGCTCGCCGGTGAGGAGGAGCTTGCCGGGCGCAAGGGTGAATGGAAATATGACGGCTCGGGCTCGGGCTCGGATGCAGATGCCGCCAAGGCAAAAGCGGATGCCGATGCCGCAGCGGCCAGAGCCGAAGCGGATGCAAAAGCGAGAGCCGAAGCCGATGCGGCCGCCAAGGCCGAGGCGGATGCGAAAGCCAGCAGCGTCGATTATGACGGCGACGGCATTCAGGAGGGCGCCAACGAGGGCACGCGCCCCGAAGCGCTGGACGGCCCGCGCGATGGCAAGGCCGATGATCTCAAGCAGATCAAGGGGATCGGGCCGAAAATGGAGACGCTTTGCAATTCGCTCGGGTTTTACCATTTCGACCAGATTGCCGGCTGGACGCCTGACGAGGTCGCTTGGGTTGATGCCAATCTCGAGGGCTTCAAAGGCCGTGTGACGCGTGACACCTGGGTCGAGCAGGCCAAAATCCTCGCTGCGGGTGGAGAGACAGCCTTCTCCAAGAAGGTCGAGAAGGGCGGCGTTTACGATACGTAGATGAGTGACCCTCAGGAAGATCAGCGTCTGGTTGCTCAGGCGCGACAAGCTGCCATCGTGATTTTCGTCACGATGGCTGTTTGGATGATAGCCCAGTGGTTGGGCGGACAGATGGGATGGCCAGTGCGCTTTGCCTTCCTGTTCGATCTGGCCGCCGGTGCAGCGTTCCTTTGGGCGCTGATCGTATTATTTCGGGTCTGGCGGCGTCGCCAGCAATGACAGGACACCAAAAGATGCTCGCAGATAAAGACCGCATATTCACCAATCTCTACGGCATGCATGACCGCTCTCTGAAGGGCGCGCAGGCGCGGGGACATTGGGATGGTACGGCCGGGATCATCAAGGGCGGGCGCGACAAGATCGTGGACGACATGAAAGCGAGCGGTCTGCGCGGGCGCGGCGGGGCCGGGTTCCCCACGGGTCTGAAATGGTCCTTCATGCCCAAGGAAAGCGATGGGCGGCCCAGCTATCTTGTGGTCAATGCCGACGAGAGCGAGCCGGGCACCTGCAAGGATCGCGAGATCATGCGCCACGACCCGCATACGCTGATAG
>CAYGUB010000369.1:0-3122 GCA_964352845.1 uncultured Rhodobacterales bacterium
GGTCTGGTAGCCTGCCCGGCGCAGATGATGCGCATAGGTCGGGACGGATGACGCGAACTCGGCCGCATTGTCATAGACGCCGGTTTTCGACGGCAATTGGCCGGACATGAAACTGGCCCGACCGGGCGCGCAGAGCGGTGAGGCGGTGTAGGCATTGGCAAAGCGGGTGGAGCGTTCGGCCAGTTTGCGCAGGTTCGGCGCATGCAGCCAATCGGCAGGGCCGTCGGGAAAGAGCGTGCCGCTGAGCTGATCGACCATGAAGATCAGGATGTTCGGTTTGCTCATGCGGCCCCCAGTTGTGATGCAATGAACCGCTGCAACGTCGCCTGCGGATCGGTGTCGTTGCCCAGTGAGGCCCGGATATAGAGCCCGTCGATCAGTGCGGCGATATCCTGCGCCATGACGTCCGGCCTGGGGGTCAGGGGCCGCAGGGCGTGGATCAGATTGCTGCGCAAACGGGCGTGATAGAGCGTGAGCAGCCGCACGGCCTCGGGGTTGGTCTGGGCCTGCACATAGAAATTGAGCCAGGCGGAAATCACATCGGGCTGAAAGTTCGGCGCGGCGAAACTGGCCTCTATGATCGCATCGAGCCGCGCGCGCGGCGTGGTGGCGCGCGCCAGCCTGCGCCGGGCCTGAGCCGCGTAGTCGCGCAGAATATGGCGCATGGCTGCGAGAAATATATCCGTCTTGCCGCCAAAATAGTGATGCGCCAGAGCGGGGGACATGCCGGCGCGTTTGGCAATCTGGCCTACGGTGACATCAAGCGTGCCGGCATCGCCGATACACGCGATCGCAGCCTTGACCAGCGCGTCGCGGCGCACAGGCTCCATTCCAAGTTTCGGCATCCCCGCTCCTGTTCTCAACGCAGCTTCGGGGATGCCGGTTTTTTATTGATCCGTCAATCAATAAAACGAACAATAAAACGGATCACGCGATAGCCATATCCGGTTTGCGCGCATCGGCAGGCCCGGATTTCTGCATCACATTTATCGAGACATGTGGCCAGCGGATCAGACCTTCGACTCCGTCACGCCGCTCGAAAAAATCGAGCAAAATAAACTGGCTATAGGCCATGACCAGTTTCGGATTGCCCGCGCCGTCATCCTCGTCCAGCTCCATGATCCAGAAGGTCGACTGCATCTCTGCGGCATTGGCCTGTTTGACGATGAAGGGGATGTTGCGGATGCCGCCCTGCTCGATTGTGGTGTCCATATGCAGGATCGTGGTCCGGGTCACATTGTCGGGCAGGAAGTTGAGCAGACCGTTGGGCAGCACCGGGTTGAAGCCGGGAAAGGGATCGGGCACGACGCCTTTGAACGGGTTGTCGTTATAGTGCTTGTAGGGGCTCAGATAGGGGTGGTCGAGATCGCTGGGCGCGCCGATGGGCAGGCCCGAGATCTCGGGGATCTGGGGTGGGCCGTCGATGCATTGCGACTGGCCCAGCGCGAGGGCTGCATCGCCATGCGGGATTGTCGCGAGCCGGGCGATATCAATGCCATTGGTCGTCAGGTTGGTCATGTTGAGCATCAGCCCGGGCTCATGGTGAATGGCCAGATTGGCATCCCCTGCCAGCCCGCTTTCGGGCCGGTCATCAGCCGCGATCTGCTTGATCATCTGCTCATAATCGAGCGTCACGACAAGTTGGTCGGTATTCTGATCGGGCGGGCCTTTCTCTATGCCGCGATTGGGTACGCCCTTGTCAACAAGGGTAAATTTCAGCTCCTCGTTATATTGGTTGACCAAAAGCCGGTAATCGAGCGGACCCTGATCGCCAATAAAAGGCAGCGCGATCATGTTCCAGCCGCGGCCCTCAAAGCCGTTCATATTGGTCCAGGTGCCGGGGAGAAGTTTCAGGGGCCCGAGGTCATCATCGCCGGATTTGGCAATATCAATGTAGCGGGCATTCGAGCGGTATTTATCGTGAAAATCGGGACTGACCATGGTCAGACTCCTTTGCTGGTTAATGAACTGTTTTCAATCAAACTTACAAAATGTAGCGCGCCAAAAATGTCGTGAGCGCATTTTGTACATATCATATTTTCGGCAAATCTGCAAATCCGCCCGCGCAGGATCAGTCCGGGCAGGATCCGCCCGCAGGATTACTCCGGGCAGATCGTCACAAGGCCGAGGCGCCGAAATTCCATGCAAGGTCGTGGCGGACCGCGTGGTGGTGCTGTGGCTGGTTGCGCAGGGTGGCGAATTCAACCAACAGGTTCTGGCCGTGCAGGCGGTAGTAGATGGATTGCGCGGGGCTGTTATCGCCCGCCCAGCCGAATCGCAGCGCGTCGAAATCCTCTTGGCGCAGGCGCGCCGATTGCATGTCAGACAGGGCCGTGGGCAGATGGCTGGTGCAATAGAGATCGACCATCCGGGCGATGAGATCGCGCTGCGGCGCGGCCAGATCACCGACCCGCACGCCTGCCCGCCCGGAGATCCGTGTCTCATTGCCTGCGGTTGTCAGGATGTCGCCGAAAGAGGCGTCCTGCAGCAGGGCTGCGTCGCGGGTTTTGCCAGATAGGCTCGCGAAGAGCGCGCGGCCCAGCGTTTCCTCATCTTGCAACACGACCAGCCCTTTATGGGGTCCCGAGGGGACTGTATTGGGTTCTGACGAAAAGGAGGACGGCGTGACCGAGATTACCCGGTCGCCGATCAGCGTATAGCTCAGCGACAGGTGGTGGCCTTCAAAACGCCAGCCCCATGCGCCCTCACCGGGTTGGGCAAACACGATCAGCGAGAAACGCTCGCGGTTGCGATCCGGGCTGCCCTTGCCCCATTCGTCGCGCAGGATGTCTTGCTGGAGCATGATATGCTCGGCCTTTTGCAGACCCGCGCTATTGAGCCCGGCGGCCAGAAGGTCCATCGCGGCGTCTTTCTGGGGCATGCTCATCTGCTCCAGCGGCAGGCCGGGGGCCACGGCGGAGCCGTGCATGAAGCTCCAGCTCAGCCGCAGCGGGTCATCGAAAGGGCGCAGCGCCCGGGCGCGGGCGGGACCGTCAAGCGCCGCCAGCCAGCGGCGGGCCCGGGCGCCCATCAGCGCGCCTGCGCTTTGGGCTGCCGCTGTGATCGGGGCCAGCGACAGCGCGGCGGCGCCGGTCAGAAGGGTGCGGCGGCGGGTGAGTTTG
>CAYGUB010000370.1:0-3106 GCA_964352845.1 uncultured Rhodobacterales bacterium
CGTCTCAGGCGGCAACGACCATGACACGTTGGATGGGGGAACGGGCAACGATACGCTCGCGGGGGGTGCCGGAAACGACAGCCTCTCGGGCGGCGATGGCGACGACAGCTTCATTTATTCCGCTGGCGATGGCGAGGACACGATCGCCGATTTCAATACCGGCAACAGCGGGGCGCTTAATGATGGCGATAATACCAACAACGACTTTATCGATTTAACCAGCTTCTACACCGACATCTTCGAGCTTCGCGCGGATTTCGATGATGACGGCGTACTCAACCAATCGAATAATGGCGTTGGGGCTGCAGACTATTCTGACAATACCGCGATGCAAAGCGGCGACAGCCTGACCTTTACAGGCGCAAACCGCAACAGCTTCACGACGGATAACACTGGAGTTGTCTGCTTTGCCGCCGACACGATGATCCTGACAGAAACGGGAGAAGTCCCGATCCAGAGATTGCGCGTCGGTGACAGGATCGCGACGATGGATAACGGCTTTCAGCCACTCGCCATGATCGCCTCACGCCGTCTAGAAGCACAGGACTTGGCCGCGAACCCGAGGCTGAAGCCGATCGAACTCAAAGCGGGAGCCCTGGGCGGAGAGCGGGGGCTCGTCATTTCACCGCAACACGCGGTTCTGGTGCAGAGCAAAGAGGGGGAAGCACTTGTACGGGCGCGTCAGCTTGCGCGTATGGACGGCGGCCTGGTCAGGATCATGAACGGTTGCAAGCAGGTGACGTACTTCCACCTGATCTTTGACGCCCACCAGATCGTCTTTGCGAACGGGCGTCCATCCGAGAGCTTCTATCCCGGACCTTTGGCCTTGTCCGCGTTGAGTGTCAAAGCAAAGGCGGAGTTTGATGCACTGTTTCCCTTACTTTCCGACGAAGTCGTCACATACGGTCGCAGTTCCGCCTATTCGTCTGCACGACCCGATCTAAAGTCAAAACATCTGCCACCGGCGCTTAACCACATCCAGCAACCACGTCTTCCGCGCTTCGCTATTGCCATTTGAAGTATTTTTGCAAGGGCTGCCTGCCCCCTGCCCTTCAGGCGGGCTCCGCCCCTTTGTCGCTGAGGTTGATCTCCCGGATCAATCTCCGGTCGCTCCTCAGTCCGGGGATATTTCGGGCAAGATGAATGGCGGAAATCATGGCCACCGGCACGGCAAAGTCCCCCTTCGACGACCGCCCGTGGTTTGCAGACGCAATCGAGACTGTGCCCGTGAACGGTTCCTCGCGCAGCTAATTCTTGACCAGCGCCGCCAGACCAACATAACCCGTGCGGAAGTCCACAGGCTTGCTTGCAATCACGATCCGAACCCGGTTCGACGGGAAAATCATGGTGCGCCAAGCGCCAGCACAATCTCCCGCAACCCGCAAGGCCGCGCGTAGGAGTTCTGGGTCATTCTTATCTCAGTCCAAGAAAGGAAAGCATGGCGATGACATCGACGACGCGGCCAATCATCTAAATAATGCGGTTCATGGGGATATCCTTATTTCGCTTGTTTCGGTGTCACCAACCGGCGACGGACCATATTAGTCGGCACCTCATAGCTTAAGCGTATCGGGTAGCGTTTAGGAGCGTAACAAAGGTGCCCGTTTCAGACGTACGGCAAGTTTTTATGGAACAATTCTCACGTCCGCCTGTTTTGTTGCTACACGCGGCGACCAAGAGTCGGAGGAAGAGAGAACGGAGTACTGCATCCTACGCTTCTTGATTTTCATTACTGGCGTATTTGCAATTTGAAACATCACTGGCAGCAACGCGAGCACAGGGGCCGAAATCCTTTGTAGCCTGCTGGTGCCGGTTCCGCCGGTCGTTGACTTTGTGATCCGGCTCTCTGCTGGACCCGGCTCAGGGCCGCTTGCGGCGCACCCAGTCACCTCTCACAATAGTAAGGAAGGAAGAAACCATGAATTGGGACCAAATCGAAGGTAAGTGGAAAGAAATCTCAGGCAACGTCAAAGCCAAATGGGGCGACCTGACGGATGACGAAATCGCCGAAGTCAACGGTAACCGTGAGGTGCTGGAAGGCAAAATCCAAGCCAAATACGGCAAGACCAAAGAAGAGGCGAAGAAGGAAGTCGACGACTTCCTTAGCCAGCACTGAGCGCGACAGCCCGGGGTCCCTTTCGCCCCCGGGCGTCTTTCTGTCCGCTGATGTGGTCGGGCAAACTCAATGAGGAGCGGCATAATGGCTACGTATAAAGAAGGGGATGAGGTGCGTTGGAACTGGGGCGATGGCACCGCTACTGGCAAAATCCAATCCATCTTTCCCGAAAAAACCACACGCAGCATCAAAGGCTCCGAGGTCACGCGCAACGGATCAAAGGATGATCCCGCGCTTTATATCAAACAGGATGGCGGTGATGCTGTGTTGAAACTTGCCTCCGAAGTGGAGAAGCGTTGAGCGCGGCGCTTAAATATCTGTCCGGCAGCGATCCGGGCATCACTCGGCGCAGATATGGGCGGGATCGTTCCTGCCGCGCGTTCGGTGCCACCACACTTGATGACCCGCGGGATCGCCGCCGCATCACCGTCCTCGCCGTGCCGCCCGCTTGTCGGGACGTCAGGAAAGCATGAAATCAGGTTTCTATCACGAATTTTGAGCTGAACGGCAGGCTGGCAGCGCCGAGTGCCTTTGGTGTGATTTGTAGCTCGCCCGGTTTCGCCTCAACGCCACCGCACAGTGCGCTCAGCCTTTGGGCGATCTCTTTGCAAACATCGCTCGGCGCGTAGGATGAGACGATAACTGTGCTGACAGGCAGAAACTGCGACGCAGATTCAAGCGAGGATTTCAGTTCTGCGACACAGGCGTTTAGCCATATCTCTTTTTCTTCGCCAAGGTCGGGCCAATCGGCCCCCCGCTCCCATAAAGTGTCCGTTGTCACGCCTTTGGCCAAAAGCCTGCGCTCCAGATCGACAAGACCCATTGGCTTGCTGGCAGGTGCACGGCTTTGGAAGATCTGGTGGTTGAGCACAAGGCGATGGTGCAGCCGCGCGCCGATGTAGAAGAACAGGTAATCGTCAAGGGATTTGGCAGCACCAAACATGCTTTCACCGGCGGCGGCGGCGGTGATGTCGTTTTGCACATAGACCT
>CAYGUB010000371.1:0-3094 GCA_964352845.1 uncultured Rhodobacterales bacterium
GATGAAGAAGAGGCCGTGGCGCTCGTCGTCAACGGGTTCTGCAAGGAGGTGCTGCAGGCCCTGCCCATGGAATTCGCCATGGAAGCGCAGCAATTGGTGGCGATCTCGCTTGAGGGGAGCGTTGGTTGATTTTCGCCGCACAACAAATCCGACCCGATTTACTTTGGTGACACAAAGAAATCAGGAGAGAGCGATGCTGAACCCAGTGATGAAGAACCATTTGCTCAAAGGCCTCTCAGGTGGCCCGTTTACGACTATCGAGACAGCGGTCAGTTTGCGGATTTTTGATTATCGCTGCGCCGAACCGTGTGTTGCCGATGTTTCTGAGCCCATAGAAGGGCAAGTCTCTGTAAAATCTCCGTTCTGTGACTATCAGCAGTACCATCTGGAGAGGTATCCAGATGCGCTGGCACGGATCAGAGCGGTTTGCCTTGAGCATGACAAGATGGTGTCGGGAATTGAAAGGCTGAAGGCCTTCACTTTAGATGACGACGAAGGCCGCGAACATAGCGCGGGGGATGTTGCATGACTGCACGGATCCCAACTGCGGCCATCGGGTCGTCAAAATTTTGCCGGTTTTGCCCGACACTGCTTGTGCAGACACTATCTGCCGAGGGTCCGGATGAGCACTGCAGAAGCCAGCACACATGCACGCGGCGATTTTCACGATCGCCTTCACCGTATCAATGCGGGCCAGACGCTTTGCGACGACGACGGGCTGATCCCGCCCGAGGTGGCACGCAGATATGCGCGCAAGCGCCCGTCGCGTTGGCGGGAGATCATGGGCAACACGCTTTATCCCCTGTCGATCATCTTCGCCTTCATACTGGGCATGATCGCCGTTCTGGTCGGACGTCTGGCGCGCTATCATATTGGCGGCGCGGACAATCCCGATCTGGACGTGGATATTCTGCTGGCGATGGATGTGGGCATGGCTGCAATGGTGGCCTTTGCCCTGCGTATGATGTTCTCGCTGGAAAGCAAGGTTCACATGAGCGCCAAGACCATGGGCATCATGGCGACGGTGGCGACGATGCACAACGCGGTGCACATCTATCCGGAAATGACGGCGATCATCTTCTCGGAAGAATATGTCAAACACACGTTGGAATACACCAACCCCAATACCGTAATTTTCCGCGGCATGGAATTCGTGCTCTAACGCCCGCCGCGCGATCCGAAAAATTTGTCAAAACGCCCCGCTGGACGAATTCCTGCGGGGCCTTACCTGTTGCGTCGAGAGGATGACCCCATGCTGACGATCAAGAACCTGCACGTGAAACTCGAGGAAGAGGACAAGCAGATCCTCAAAGGTGTCGATCTGACCCTTGAGGCGGGCAAAGTGCATGCCATCATGGGGCCCAACGGATCGGGCAAATCCACGCTCTCCTATGTGCTGTCGGGCAAGGAGGGCTATGAGGTTACAGATGGCACGGCGACGCTGGAAGGCGCTGATATCCTTGATATGGAGCCAGAGGAACGTGCCGCCGCCGGTCTGTTTCTCGCCTTTCAATACCCGGTAGAGATTCCCGGCGTGGGTAACATGACCTTCCTGCGCACCGCAGTGAACGCACAGCGCAAGGCGCGCGGCGAGGAAGAGATGAGCGCAGGTGATTTCCTGAAATTCATCCGCGAAAAGGCCAAGGAGCTGAAGATCGACGCGGATATGCTCAAGCGCCCCGTTAATGTGGGCTTCTCGGGCGGCGAGAAAAAACGCAATGAAATTTTGCAGATGGCCATGCTTGAGCCCAAGATGTGCATTCTGGACGAGACGGATTCCGGGCTTGATGTCGATGCGATGAAGCTTGTGGCAGAAGGCGTCAATGCGCTGCGCTCCGACGGGCGATCATTCCTGGTGATTACGCATTACCAGCGGCTGCTCGATCACATCAAACCGGACATCGTTCATATCATGGCCGGCGGGCGCATCGTGAAAACAGGCGGGCCGGAGCTGGCTCTGGAGGTCGAGAATAACGGCTATAGCGATATCCTGTCGGAGGTGGCGTGATGGCGCTTGCGAAGGCAAAAGAGGACGCGACCGAGGCGCGGCTGAGCGCGCTGAGCCTGCCCGAAGGCGGTGTCTGGGTCAGCCAGGCGCGCGAACAGGCGCTGGCGCGTGTCCGTCAATCGGGTCTTCCGGCCCGGCGCGATGAGTATTGGAAATTCACCGACCCGGCGAGCCTTGTCGCACCCACGCCCGATGAGGCGGCGCTGTTTGAAGGTGATGACAGGCCGACATTTGATCAGATTGATCGTCTGAAAATCGTCTTTGTCGATGGAGTGTTCGACGCGGAGGCCTCTGATGATCTCAGCGCCGAGGGGTTGGAGATTTCGCGACTGGCCGAAGCGGGCTCTGCCGATATCCACTGGGCGAAGGACATCTACGGCGTGCTTGAGGCGCGCGGCCAGCACCCGGTCGCCCGTCCGCTGGCGGCGCTGAACACGGCATTTGCGCAAGATGGGGTCTTGCTGCGCGTCACGGGGACGGTCTCCAAGCCGCTCAGCCTGACCTATCTGCACAAGGACCGCTGCTCGGACGCGATTTTGCACCATGTGATCCGCCTGGAGGCGGGCGCCGAGGCCACGGTTCTGGAAAACGGACCGGCAGCGGCGCGGTTCAACAAGGTCATGGAAATCGACATCGCCGATGGCGCGCGGTTCCATCATGTTCGGGCGCAGGGCCGCGATCATGAGCGTCGCGCGATGACCCATATGTTCGCGCGACTGGGCAGTGAGAGCACGTTCAAAAGCTTCACCCTGACCGCCAATGGCGTGCTGACGCGCAATGAATGTGTGGTCGAGCTGACAGGCGATGACGCAGTCGCTCATGTCGCGGGTGCCGCTGTGGGCGACGGGGCCTTCCATCATGACGACACGGTCTTTATCACCCATGATGCGGTGAATTGTGAAAGCCGTCAGGTGTTCAAGAAAGTGCTGCGCAACGGAGCGACGGGCGTGTTTCAAGGCAAGATCCTTGTCAAGGAAGGTGCGCAGAAAACCGATGGTTAGGAGATCAGCCAATCGCTTCTGCTTGATGGTGACAGCCAGTTTCTCGCCTAGCCCGAGCTGGAGATCTATGCCGATGACGTGATCT
>CAYGUB010000372.1:0-3083 GCA_964352845.1 uncultured Rhodobacterales bacterium
GCCGCCAGCCTGCTGATCAGCACCGTCACCTCCGGCTTTTTGCCGATCTCGCTGAGGCTGTGCTGGCGGATGATGCGGCGGATGGCTTCTTCGAGCTTGTCGTCATCCATTACTGTCTTGTCATCGGCCCGGCCCAGAAACTGGCCCACCTCTTCCTCCAGCACCTCGGCCAAGGGCGCGTTGGAGGCCCCGCGTTCGGGCAATCCGCTGATCTCCACCCAGGCATCGGTCAGCGGCTCGTCGTCTTCGTCGATCAGAATGCCCACTGTGACCATCCCGTTCAGCGCCATGCGAATCCTGTCGCGCACGATCCCGTCCAGCGCGCCGACCTGCACCGAGCCATCGAGGTAAAGCCTTCCGGTATCAACAAATTCCACGATCTCGGGTCGGTTGCCTGACAGCGAGACCATCGCGCCATTGGGCGCCACGACCGAGGCGATGCCAGCCGCCTCCCCCAGTTTGGCATGTTCGCGCAACATCCGGTGTTCGCCATGCATGGGCACGAGGATCTGCGGCTTGACCATTTGGTGCATCCGCTCCAGATCGGGGCGGTTGGCATGGCCGGAGACGTGGATATCCTCCATCTTGTCATCAATCACATCGACGCCAAGCTCTGACAGGTTGTTGACGATGCGACCCACAGCGACCTCATTGCCCGGGATCGTCTTGGAGGAAAACAGGAACAGATCGCCCGCCTTCAGGCTGATCCCCTGAAACTTCCCCTGGCTGAGTTGTGCAGTCGCGGCCCGCCGTTCGCCTTGCGATCCGGTGGCCAGCAGCATCAGATTGCCGCGCGGGATGTCGCGGGCCTCTTCCGGCGTCACGGTTGCGGGAAAGTCACTGACCACGCCCGTCTCCAACCCCGCCGAGACCATACGCTTCATCGCGCGCCCCATCAGACAGACCGAACGGCCAGCGGCAACGCCCGCATCGGCCAGCGTTTTGACCCGCGCAATATTTGATGCGAAGGTCGTGGCCACAACCATGCCCTTGGCCTCGGACACGATCCGCTCGATCGCGGGGCCCACCGTGACCTCGGAGCGGCCTGGATGGCGTGAAAACACATTGGTCGAGTCGCAGACAAGTGCCTTTACCGGGCCAAGGTTGCTCCAGACCTCCGGCTCGAAGGCCTCACCCAGAATGGGGGTCTCATCGAGCTTGAAATCACCGGTATGGACGACGCGCCCTTCGGGCGTGTCGATGATCAGGGCAGACGATTCCGGGATGGAATGTGATAGCGGCTGGAACCCCACCTTGAAGGGGCCCGCCTCCACCTGTTCGGCCATGGGACCTACGGTTGTGATCTCATCGCCCCGGAAGCCATGTTCCTCCAGCTTCAGACGCCCGATATGGGCCGTGAATTTGCGCGCATAGACCGGCGCCTTGAACCGGCGCAGCAGATGCGGCAGCGCGCCGATATGATCCTCATGCGCATGGGTGATAAAGATCGCATCAAGCCGATTGGCACGCTCTGCGATGAAGCTGACATCGGGGAAGATCAGATCAACCCCGGGCGTGCCGTCCATGTCAGGAAAGGTCACGCCCATATCGACCATGATGAACCGCTCACGCCCCTTGGCCCCGTAGCCATAGAGATACATGTTCATGCCAACTTCGCCCGCGCCGCCAAGGGGCAGGTAAATCAATCTTTCGCGCGCCATTCAGCCGCCTTTTCTGTTATAGTCGTTGATGACAACCAGACCGTGCACGGTGAGATCATCGTTGAATTCGTCAAATAGTGCTGCGGATTGCTGAAACAACGGAGCCAGCCCGCCGGTCGAGATCACCCGCATCTCGCGGCCATGCTCAGCCTTGATCCGGGCGCAGATCTCGCGGATCAACCCGATATAGCCCCAGAACACACCTGACTGCATACATGCAACCGTATTGGTGCCGATCACCGCCTGAGGGCGGGAAATATCGACATGCGGCAGGGCGGCGGCAGCATTATGCAGCGCCTCAAGGCTCAGGTTCACACCGGGTGCGATCACCCCGCCAATATAGGCCCCGTCATGATCGACCACGTCAAAAGTGGTCGCTGTGCCGAAATCGACCACGATCAGATCACCGCCATAAAGATCAAACCCCGCCACGGTGTTGACCAGCCTGTCAGGCCCAACGGCCGTGCCCGCATCGACACGCACATCGACCGGCAGCGCACAGCCCTCCTTGCCCACGACAAGCGGGCGGGTGTCGAAATAGCGGTCTGCAAAGACGCGCAGGTTGAACACAACGCGCGGCACGGTGGAGGAGACGATGACTTCCGTGATCTCAACTTCAATCTTCTGGAAAGCCATCAGCGACGACAGCCAGACATAATACTGATCTGCGGTGCGCTGCCACTCGGTCGCGGTGCGCCATGTGGCGATAAACTGCGCGCCGTCCCAGATCGAGAAGACGGTATTGGTGTTTCCGCAATCAATGGCAAGCAGCATCGGCCATCCCTTACCCACGTTTCTTCTCAGGGGCTTACACGCTGCCACGCGCAGGGTCAAAGCCGAGAATGCATCACCTGCCCCGGCGTGACTGCCAGCCGGAAAATCGGTTCTGAAATTTGCGGGCGATCTGTGACATACTATCGGTCTATTCCAAATGCCCGGCGGTTTTTTTCCCGCTATTTCATGTGTTTTAACCAGTATTTCAGTGAAAGGTCTTTCCTGTGTTTATACGTCTTTTTTCGCTTTTTCAGCCGCTTGCCCTCTTTCCTCCAGCGCATTTTCCGATCAGGGCCGCTACCGGTCCGTCTGGCACCAAGGCGAGACGTCCAGCATCCACACAGCCCCCCGAGCCTGAACAATTTCGTCTCCTCCGGTCAGGCACTGGCGGAAAACGGACATGTCTTGATTGATGCGGAGACCGGCATTCTCAACGGCGTGCGGGTCTATGCCGGGTTCTGGACCCCCGGGACCGGCGGCACGTTCTTTACAGGCCCTCAGGGACTGCGCACTGTCCGCCAAGAGCTCATCACCAATCTCACCCCCCAGCATCTGGCCGATGCCCTGCGCGATCTGCACAGCGACGATCTTGACGATCTGGTCGAGGATCTGGACGAACCCCAGCAGGAAGCGATTTTGGACGCGCAG
>CAYGUB010000373.1:0-3067 GCA_964352845.1 uncultured Rhodobacterales bacterium
GTGCCGATCCGGATTTTCGACAGGTCAGGGATGCGCAAGATAGCGAAGGTGAAGGACAAGCTTGAAAAGCTGAGCGTCTCTGATGGGCTGCGCGCCGTGAAATTTGCCGAGGTGGTCGTGGTCCTGCTGGATGTCGATATTCCCTTTGAGCAGCAGGACCTGCGCATCGCCGATCTGGCGGAGCGTGAGGGCCGCGCCGTCGTGCTGGCGGTCAATAAATGGGATCTTGAAGGGGCCAAGCAGGAGAAGCTGCGCAGCCTCAAAGAGCAGTTTGAACGGCTTTTGCCGCAGCTGCGCGGTGCGCCGCTGATCACGGTGTCGGCCAAGACTGGCAGAGGGTTGGAGCGGCTTCTGGAAGCGATCATGGAGGCGCATGAGGTCTGGAACCGCCGCCTGCCGACCGCTGGTTTGAACCGCTGGCTTGTTGGTATGCTGGAGCAGCACCCACCCCCCGCGCCGCAAGGCAAACGCATCAAGCTGCGCTACATCACCCAAGCGCGTGCCAGACCGCCGGGCTTTGTGGTGATGTGCAGCCATCCTGACCTGCTCCCGGCGAGCTATTCGCGCTATCTTGTCAATGGGTTGCGGGAGGATTTTGATCTGCCGGGCACGCCGATCCGCCTGTTCATGCGCTCCCAGAATGATGCAAACCCGTTCAAAGGCCGCAAGAAGCAGGGCCCCAGCAAGTTGCGCAAACATCTGGGCGGCAAGCGCGCGGATTAGGGCGTCTTGCGAAAAACCCTAAGTCACATAATGTTACCTGCAATCAAAGGTTTACGCGGGTTACGTGATGCCAGGCGTTGCAGATAAATGGTCAGACGTTGTCTTTGGTCCCTGCAAGCTCGACCAGTACCTCATAAGCCATATCAATGTCGCCTTTCGTGCAATCGAATTGCCCGATCTGGAAGCGGATGACCGTCTGGCCCGCCTCGCGGGTCTGGGTGACATAGATGCGCCCGTCGCGATTAACCTTCTCCACGAAAGCAAGCTGTTGGGCATCATCGCGGCCCGTCAACCGGAAGGTAAACAGCGACAACACGGGCTGTGTGGTGATCTCGAAATCGGCGTGGCGTTCGAGCTGCGCGGCCAGTTCTTCTGCCCAAGCGACGTGATCACGGATACGGTTGCGCAGGCCGTCCAGCCCATAGGCACGGATAACAAACCACAGTTTCAGCGCACGAAAACGGCGGCCCAGCGGGATCGACCATTCACTGTAATCAATGATGTCCTGCTGGCCCGGCGTCTCAAGGTAATCGGCCCGCATGGCGAGCGTTTTGACCAGAGCCGCCGGGTCGCGGACAAAATGCGCCGAGCAATCGAACTGCGCGCCCAGCCATTTATGCGGGTTGAAGACGATGGAATCCGCCCGCTCAACGCCCTGCCATAGATGGCGAAACTCCGGGCAGATCATCGCGGCTCCGGCCCAGGCAGCATCGACATGCAGATAGAGATCCTCCGCCCCGGCCACATCGGCCATCGCCGCGATGTCGTCGCAGGCCCCCGCACCGGTGGCACCGGTGCACGCGATGATGCCCGCAGGGATCAGGCCTGCTGCACGGTCCTGCGCGATGGCCGTGCGCAGGGCTTGGTGGTCCATGCCGTCAAGCGGCCCGGTCGTGGGGATGCGCACCAGATTGTCGCGGCCAATGCCCGAGACCCAGATGGCGCGATCCACCGAGCTGTGAACCTTCGCAGACGCATAGATGCGCAGCGGTGCGTGGGCGTTCAGACCGGTCTCATTGCTGGCCCAGTTGGTCGCGCGCTCCCTCATGACAAGGGTCGCGGCCAGCGTGGCCGAAGAGGCGCTGTCCTGAATGACGCCCGCAAATTCCTGCGGCAGTGCCAGCGCCTGACGCAGCCAGTCAAGCATCCGCGTCTCTACCTCGGTGGCAGCTGGCGAAGTCTGCCACAACATGCATTGCGCGGCCAGCGTCGTGACCAGATATTCGGCCAGCATCGAGGGCGGGGCGGCATTGGCGGGAAAATAGGCGAAGAAGCGGGGATGTTGCCAATGGGTGATGCCTGGAAGGACGATCCGCTCGAAATCGCCGAATATCGCCTCCATCGGCTCGGGCTGTTCTGGCGGCTGGTCTGGCAGATGGGCCGCGATCTCGCCCGGGGCGGTCTGGGCACGCACTGGCCTGTCGCGCAGTGACATATGATAGTCACGCCCCCATTCGGCGATGTGCCGGCCCCATTTTGCGAAGTCATCCCATGTCATCTGGCGGAGCCTACAGGCGCAGATGTGGCTGGTCCACTATTCTTGAGTCATTTTATCAGCGATGGCTTTTCATGCGCCCGATTGCTGCGTAAACAGAGCCTCTGGAGGGCAGGGTTGGCGCAAATATCTCACAATTCAGGATTGCGCGGTTTGCGGCTTTTGGCGGTCGTTCTGGCCGCGATCTGCCTGTTGCCGATGCTGGCTGTGGCTTTGGCCGCTGTAACGGGCGGGGTCGAGACGGTCACGCATCTCGCCCGGACCGTTCTGGGCCGCTACACCGGCGCGACGCTCGCTCTGGTCGTCATTGTCGCTTTGGGCACCTTTCTGGTCGGCACCGGGGCGGCCTGGCTGGTCACAATGACACGCTTTCCGGGGCGACGCTGGCTGGAGATCGGGCTGGTGATCCCGCTGGCCTTTCCGGCCTATGTTCTGGCCTATGCCTATACGCATGTTCTCGATCACCCCGGCATCGTGCAAAGCCTGCTGCGAGAGGTCACGGGCTGGGGGCCGCGCGATTACTGGTTTCCTGAAATCCGGTCCCTTGGCGGGGCCGGTCTGATGCTGATCCTTGTGCTTTATCCTTATGTCTACCTTCTGGCCCGCGCGGCCTTCCTGCAGCAAAGCGAGACCTGCTTTACCGCCGCCCGCGCGCTTGGCAAGACGCCCTGGCAGGCATTCCTGAGCGTCTCGATCCCCATGGCACGGCCTGCCATCGCAAGCGGTGTCTTGCTGGCGGTAATGGAGACGATTGCCGATTTCGGGACCGTTGCCTATTTCGGCGTCCAGACTTTTGCGACGGGGATTTATACCAGTTGGTTTTCGATCGGTGATCGGGCCGCAGCCGCG
>CAYGUB010000374.1:0-3066 GCA_964352845.1 uncultured Rhodobacterales bacterium
GAATTCAGGGCTCAGGTGATGTCGCCCATAGCCTGGCGCCAGTGGCGTCTGCACAGCGACAGGTAGGTTTCATTGCCCCCCACCTGCACCTGATCGCCGTCGCGCAATGCCTTGCCGTCGGAGCCTTTGCGGATGACCATGGTGGCCTTGCGCCCGCAATGGCAGATTGTGCGCACTTCGCGCATCTCATCGGCCAGCGCGAGAAGTGTGGCGGAGCCGGGGAAGAGTTCGCCACGGAAATCGACGCGCAGGCCGTAGGCCATGACCGGCACGCCCAGATCATCGACGACGCGGGCGAGTTGCCAGACCTGTTGCTTGCTCATCCATTGGGCCTCATCGACCATGATGCAGGCCACGGGGCCCTGCTTCAGCCGGGTCTGGATCATGGCGTGAAGATCGCTGTCGGGTCCGTAGACATCAGCAGGCCTGCTCAGCCCGATGCGCGAGCCGATCTGCCCTTCGCCCGCGCGCGCGTCGAAATCGGCCGTGAGAAGATAGGTATCCATCCCCATCTCGGCGTAATTATGCGCCGCTTGCAAAAGCAGCGTCGATTTGCCTGCATTCATTGTCGAATAGTGGAAGTAGAGTTTTGCCATGAGCGCCGACTAGCTTGCCTTCCGGCATGGATCAAGTGGTGGGTGAGAGGATTTCTCTAAAACGAGAGCCCGGTATCGAAGTTTTTGCCCGGCTGCGATACTGGGACGATCCTCCCACCCTTAACCATTCGCGCAGCACCGCAAATGGTTAGTGTCCCATTACCCGTGGGACGCTTTTTATCTAGGAAATCCTCGGTTTTGCAGTTAGGGGAAAGAGGATTGTAATTTCCCCAAGGGACGTTACGTCACCTAGCATTTTGGGGGGCAGGATGAGCAAAAACCATCAATATCTGAAGAAACATACCGAAGCACTTGTCAAGGATGTGGGCGTTGAAGCCGCGTGCGAGCTGTCGGGCCGCTCGAAGGCCACGCTGGGGCGCTATTATTCGGACGCTGACGAGCATCGGGACCGTTTCATGCCCATTGATGCTGTCGCCGCTTTGGAGGCGGCGGCCAGTTTTCCGCATGTCACCACTGCGCTTGCCGAAATCAACGGGAATTCGGTGAGCTATGCACAGCGGCGCAATGATACCGAAGGCGGGGTCAATTCGGATGTGGTGGCGCTGGCGCAGCGTTTTGCCAATTTGATGGGTGAGTATCACGAATCCATTCAGGACGGGATCATCACCGCCAATGAGGCCAAGCGGATGCTGTCCGAGACCCTGGCGCTGCAAAGCGTGTTGCTGGAGATGAAGCTACATCTTGAGGATGAAACGCAAAAACCGAAGTGACCCACCCAGAAAACCTGTTTTTCGTATGACGGTTTAGCGGCGCGGAACGGTAAACAGCACAAAACCGTTCCGGCGCCCCACCTCCTGAGCGCCAGTCTCTGTTATGAAGACACCGATATTTTCGTTCCCTTCCGGGCAGCCGACCAGATCGGCGGCATCGTCAAGGAACTGATTGGTGTATTCCGTCTCAGCCAGTTGACGGCATGGATCTGCATCGTCGCGGTAGCCTTCAAAGAAGAACACGAGATCTGGTTCCGCTTCGGCGTCGGGCAGGATCGTATCGCAGGCCATCAATGCCAAGGCCGGGAGGAGTAGTCCTGAAAAAGCACGCATGCGCATTGATATCTCCTGACATATTTATATCGACATGTACCATATGTGCGGTGATGCCGGTAGAGAGCGTGGGGCCGGTTGGCGGGCTTCAGCCAATCACCGGAGTGTCATGCGGGAGACCCCGGCTACCCTACCCGAAATCAGATAGCTCGACGCGCCATGGCGAGATCTGCGACCCAAAGCGTCATGCGAAAAAGCCTCAATCACATAACGCTGCCTGAAATCAGAGATTTTGGGCGCGTTATGTGATGCGTGATGTTTCAGGTATTTCGTCAGAGCCTAAAGCGTCGAATAGATCGGGAACTTGCCGCACAGATCGAGCACTTTGCCCTTTACCGCCTCCTCGATCGCTGCATTGCCGTCCTCACCATTGGCAGACAGCCCGTCAGTGACCTCGACAATGAGGTCGGCGATCAGACGGAACTCGGCCTGTGTGAAGCCGCGCGTTGTGCCCGCGGGGGAGCCCAGACGAATGCCGCTCGTGATCATCGGCTTTTCGGTGTCAAAGGGGATACCGTTCTTGTTGCAGGTAATATGGGCACGACCCAGGGCTTTCTCGGTCGCGTTGCCCTTTACGCCTTTGGGGCGCAGGTCGACCAGCAGGACATGGGTATCCGTGCCGCCGGTGACGATATCGAGCCCGCCTTTGATCAGTTGATCGGACATGGCCTGCGCATTGGCGATGACCTGCTTCTGGTACGCCTTGAATTCAGGCCGCAGCGCCTCGCCAAAGGCCACGGCTTTACCCGCGATGACATGCATCAATGGCCCGCCCTGAATGCCGGGGAAGATGGCGGAGTTGAATTTCTTGGCCAGCGCCTCATCCTCGGTCAGGATCATCCCGCCACGCGGCCCGCGCAGGGTCTTATGCGTCGTCGTCGTCGCGGCATGGGCATGCGGGAAGGGAGAGGGGTAGAGACCCGCCGCCACAAGCCCCGCGAAATGCGCCATATCGACCAGAAGATAGGCGCCGACCTGATCGGCAATCTCGCGCATCCGCTTGAAATCAATGACGCGCGGAATGGCAGAGCCGCCAGCGATGATCATCTGTGGCTTGTGCTCGGCTGCCAGCGCTTCGACCTGCTCGTAATCCAGCTCCAGCGTGTCGCGTTTGACGCCATATTGCACTGCGTTGAACCACTTGCCCGACTGGTTGGGTGCAGCCCCGTGGGTCAGGTGGCCGCCCGCATCAAGGCTCATCCCCAGGATCGTATCGCCGGGCTTGAGCAGCGCTTGAAACACACCCTGGTTGGCCTGAGAGCCGGAGTTCGGCTGCACATTGGCAAAGCCACAGCCAAACAGCTGTTTGGCGCGGTCAATCGCGAGGTTTTCGGCGATATCGACATATTGACAGCCGCCATAATAGCGCCGTCCGGGATAACCTTCGGCGTATTTATTGGTCATCA
>CAYGUB010000375.1:0-3066 GCA_964352845.1 uncultured Rhodobacterales bacterium
GCAGGATCATGGGCGAACGCCTGCCGCAGGAAACAGATGAAAAAGAGCTTGGCCTTATGATGGCCGGCATGTCGGGAAAGGCCGCCTGAGATGCAGAAACTGCCCAAATGGGTCGATATCGCCCTGATCCCGCTGATCAATCTGGCACTGGCTTTCCTGATCTCCGGGCTCGTGATCCTTGCCATCGGGCACAACCCGATAGAGGCGCTGAACACGATGGTCGAGGGCGCGCTGGGCTCGACCTATGGCTGGGGCTACACGCTTTATTATGCCACCAATTTCATCTTTACCGGGCTGGCCGTGGCCGTGGCCTTCCATGCCGCGCAATTCAATATCGGGGGCGAGGGTCAGGCGGCTCTGGGGGGCCTGGGCGTGGCGCTGGTCTGCCTTTATATTCCGTGGCCCCACTGGACGATTGCGCTGCTTGCGGCCTGTGCCAGTGCGGCGCTCTTCGGGGCGCTCTGGGCGCTGATCCCGGCCTATCTGCAAGCCAAACGCGGCAGCCATATCGTGATCACCACGATCATGTTCAATTTCATCGCGGCCGCGCTTCTGAACTACATCCTGGTAAATGTGCTGCGCCCCACAGGCTCCATGGATCCCGCGACCGCGAAATTCCCGGGGGCCACCAACCTGCCATCGCTGGGCGATATGCTGGGCGCTTTCGGCATCCCGTTTTCCAAAGGCACGCCTGCCAATGTCTCGCTGATCGTGGCCCTTCTGGCCTGCGTCTTTGTCTATATCCTGATCTGGCGCACAAGACTTGGCTATCAGATCCGCGCCTTTGGCAAATCACAGCCCGCCGCCGTCTATGCCGGGATCAACCCGGTGCGGATCACCGTGATCTGCATGATGATCTCGGGCGCTCTGGCAGGGATGATGGCGATCAATAACGTCATGGGAGAGGCCGAGCGGCTGATCTTAGGCTCGGTCGAGGGCGCGGGCTTCATCGGCATCGCCGTGGCGCTGATGGGACGCTCCCACCCGTTTGGCATCGTGCTGGCCGCCGTGCTGTTCGGCTTTCTCTACCAGGGCGGGGCCGAGCTGTCACTGTGGAGCAATATCCCGCGTGAGCTTGTCGTCGTGATCCAGGCGCTTGTGATCCTGTTTACCGGCGCGCTTGACGGCATGGTCCGCGCACCGCTGGAACGGATGTTTGCCGGGCGCAAACGCGCAGAGGCCGCGCAATGATCGGGGACTGGCTGCCAAATCTGCTGATTGCCTGGGGGGTGCAGCTGACAGGTGTGCTCTCTCCCGGGCCGGGTGTCGCGCTGATCCTGTCTGTCGCCACGCTGCACGGGCGCGGCCCGGCCTTGCGCGCTTGCCTTGGCATTGGCGGGGCTGCGCTGATCCTCGCGACGGCCACCATGCTGGGGCTGGCGGCGATCTGGGCCCAGGCCGCTTTCGTGATGACCGCGATCAAGCTGTTTGGCGCCGCCTATCTGTGCTGGCTGGCCTATGGCGCCTTTCGTCGCGCAATATCCCCGCCCCCCGCTCCCAGCGCCGCCAGCTCGATCCGACCGGGGCGCGACATCGCGCTTGGCTTTGCGATGCAGATGTCGAACCCCAAGGCCATCGCCTATTGGATCGCCACAATCGCACTCAGCGGCATCGCTCTCGCCCCCGCGCCGGTGATCGCCTTCTACCTGCTCACCGCCTTCGCAATCTCATTTGGCGGGCATGGCGCCTGGGCTGTCGCTTTGTCCTCGCAAATCTTCCGCAGGCTCTACGCGACTGCACGACGCTGGATTGAGGCCGCTCTGGGCGCCTTCTTCGCCTATGCCGCGTTTCGTCTGGCCAGTGAGGACATCTGAGCCATGGATCTGATCACCATCCTGCAGATCTGCGACAGCGCCCTGAGGCTGGCCACGCCGCTGCTGCTGGCCTGCCTTGCGGGGCTGTTTTCCGAACGGGCGGGCATCTTCGATATCGGGCTGGAGGGAAAAATGCTCGCCGCCGCCTTCTTCTCGGCAGCGGTTGCGGCCACGACAGGCTCCGTCTGGGTGGGGCTGATGGCGGGCATTGCCGCGTCGATGATCCTGTCGGGCATCCACGGGCTGGCCTCCATCACTTTCCGGGGCAATCAGCTGATCTCAGGCGTGGCGATCAATTTCCTGGCCTCCGGGCTGACGGTGCTGATCGGGGCCAGCTGGTTCGGGCTGGGCGGCAACACGCCCGCACTGCAAGGCGGCGCGCGGTTCCAGTCGATCACCCTGCCCTTCGCAGATGCGCTCGCCGCTGTCCCCGTGATCGGGCCTGTCTATGCAGAGGTGCTCTCAGGCCATACCGCGCTGGTCTATGTGGCGCTGCTGGCCGTGCCGCTCAGCTGGTATGTGCTGTTTCGTACCCGCTTCGGGCTGCGACTGCGCGCGGTGGGCGAAAACCCGGCTGCGGTCGATACCGCCGGTATCTCGGTCGTCGGGCTGCGCTTTGCCGCCATTGCCATCGCCGGGATGCTCTGCGGGCTGGCCGGCGCCTATCTGTCCACCGGGCTGGGCGCCAGTTTCGTCAAGGAGATGAGCGCCGGTCGCGGCTTCATCGCCCTTGCCGCGCTGATCTTCGCCAAGTGGCGGCCATGGTACGCGCTTTACGCCACCTTCCTTTTCGGGCTGCTGGAGGCCCTGTCGAACCGCTTTCCCAGCCTCGATCTGGGCTTTGTCACCCTGCCCAGCCAGTTCATGCAGGCCCTGCCCTATATCCTGACGGTCGTGATCCTTGCCGGATTCGTAGGCAAAGCCATCCCGCCGCGCGCGGGCGGCCAGCCCTATATCAAGGAACGCTGAGCCCGCATCGCAGCTGCCCGGTCTCAATTTTCCATTTTCGCGGCAGCGCAGCAAATTTTAGCGACTGGACTTATTGATATGCATTGCCCTGCGCAACTGGACGGGTCTAAGACATGATATGCAAATCTACCTGCCCATAGCCGAGGTCTCGGTCAATGCCTTCCTTTTGCTGGGTTTGGGCGGGATTGTGGGCGTCCTTTCGGGCATGTTTGGCGTCGGCGGCGGGTTCCTGATGACCCCGCTTTTGTTCTTCATCGGCATCCCACCCGCCGTGGCCGTCGCA
>CAYGUB010000376.1:0-3053 GCA_964352845.1 uncultured Rhodobacterales bacterium
CACGAAATTCGAGCCACGGACGTGATGGGTGGACGGCGCCTCGCCCATGGGCAGCATCTCGACAAAGGGCTCATCGCGGTAGGTTTCCGACAGGCCCGCATGGATCGCCGCCGCATCGCCGCTGACATAGCAGGTCGCGAGGATCCCACGGTTCATCGGCATCAGATGCGGGGTGAACTGTACCTCGACCGGTCTGCCCGCAATAGCGGAGAATTCCTGATCGAACTCGCCCAGATGTCTGTGCGTGCCGCCAATCGCATAGGCATTCATCCCCTCGGACAGCTCGGCATGCAAAAGGTTCTCTTTGAGCGCGCGCCCTGCCCCGGAGACGCCGGTTTTCAGATCAATGATGATATCATCCAGTCCGATCAGCCCCTTCTCAATCAGAGGCCGCAGCGCATATTGCCCCGTGGCCGCGTTGCAGCCCGTCCCTGCCACAAGCCGGGCAGAGCGGATCTGATCCCGGTAGAATTCAGTCAGGCCATAAACGGCCTCTTGTTGGTGGGTCATTGCGGAATGTGGCTTTCCGTACCATTTCTCATACTCCGCCGCATCCCTCAGCCTGAAATCAGCGCTAAGATCGACGATTTTCAACCTTGCAGGCAGTTGCGCGATCACGGCCTGTGAGGTGGCATGGGGCAGCGCGCAAAACACCAGATCAATCTGGCTGAAATCGACATCATCGATCTTGCACAAGACGGGCAGATCGAGATGGCGCAGATGGGGAAAGACCTCAGCCAAGGGCAGCCCCGCCTTGCGATCGCCCGTCAGGGCGGCAATCGAGATATCGGGGTGAGTGGCGATCAGCCGAACGAGCTCGGCGCCGGTATAGCCGGACGCTCCAAGAATGGCGACCTTATGGATCATGCGAGCCTCCAGAGTGGTTTTGCAGATGGTCTATGGGAAGGCGGGATCGACCGCAATCATGCAGCCTGAAAACGCATTTCTCGTCGCAGGAATTGCGTGGCCTTGTCAGAGACCCGTGCCGGATCGCCTGTGGTCAGAAACACGGATTCGGTGCCCGGCCCGCGCATATCGGGGTGACGGATCAGGTAATCCTCAAGACTTTCCGCGACCAGCTGCGCTTGCGAATAGACCTTCACATCCGGGCCAAGCGCCTCCCGGAAGACCGGCTCCATCAACGGGTAGTGGGTCGATCCCAGAATGGCCGCCTGCGGGTGCGGCATCCGGCGCTTGAGCGCATTGACATGGCTGCGCACAAAGGCTGCGGCCAGGATCTCGTCACCGTCCTCAATCGCATCCACAACGCCGCCACAGGGCTGCGCCTCGACATCGACGCCGATGGCGCGAAAGGCCAGCTCGCGCTGGAACGCGCGGGAGGAAACCGTCGCAGGTGTGGCAAACAGAGCGACATGCTTGACCGCCACTTCGCGCGGCGGAGAATTGTCGCCCCAGCTTCTCTCCGTCATGGCCTCGATCAGCGGCACAAAGACGCCCAGAACGCGCTTGTCACTGGGCAGCCAGCTCTCCTGCATGCGCCGCAGCGCCACTGCGGAAGCTGTGTTGCAGGCCAGCACCACCAGATCGCAGCCTGCATCCCACAGCCTCTCCACGCCCGCGCAGGTCAGCTGATAGATGTCATCCGCGTCGCGCGTGCCGTAAGGCGCATGTTTGTTATCGCCGAAATAGCACAAGGGCAGGTCGGGCATATGCTGCGCAACACGCCGGTAGACCGTCAAGCCACCCAAACCACTGTCGAAAACACCTACCGCCATCTGGCAATACCCTTGATCATCTCACTCCAGCCGAGGCCGGTTGCCCATCAATGGCCGCTGTATAGGACGAGTTTCCACCAAGCGCCAGTGTTCCGGCAAAGCTGTACCCTCTTGACAGCCCTGTCATACGCCTTGGCATTAACCGGTTGGTTGGACTCTCGATGCTACTGCGGCCCTATGCCGAATATTTTGTTCATCCATGAGAATTTCCCAGCACAATTCGGCGGTATCGCTGGCTATCTGGCTCAAAGGGGGTGGCGCGTGGTTTTTGCCACGGCGGCAGAGCAGATCCCCGATGACAAGCAGGATCACCAGAAGATCCCCAAGGTCCATGTCGTCCGCTACACCCGTGCCCGCGCGCCATCCGACGATATTCATCCTTATCTGCGCGGCACGGAAAGCGCGGTTCTGAACGCGCAGGCTTTTGCCCGGCTGGGCGCATCACTCGATAAAGGCGGATTTCAGCCCGATATCATCGTGGCGCATTCCGGCTGGGGGTCAGGCAGTTTGGCAAAGATCGTCTGGCCCGAGGCGGTTTTCGTCCAATATCTCGAATGGTGGTATAACCGGGAGCCAGTGGATCAGGATCCCGGGCTCATGCCCAGCAATCGTGAAGACTTCGCCGCGAAGGCGCTCTGCCGTAACCTGCCCTTCCTGCTTGACGCGCAGACTGCTGATGCAATCCTCTTTCCGACGCAATTTCAGGCAGATCAGGCCCACCATCTGCTGCAGCCGCGGGTCCGCGTGATCCATGACGGTGTGCCACAGACCTTCTACCGCCCTGCCCAGGCAGGCGATTTTGCATTCAGCCTGCCCGATCTTCCCGACAAGGCGCCAATCGTGACTTACGCGACCCGCGGGATGGAGCCGATGCGTGGCTTCCCGCAATTCATGGAAAGTTGGTCAAAACTGCAATATGCGCGCCCCGATCTGCATTGCGTCATCGCTGGTGCGGATCGTGTTTGCTATGGCGCGCAGCTTCCCCCGGGGCAGAGCTACAAGAAAGCCATGCTGGAGCGCTACAGCTTTGATATGTCACGTCTGCATTTCGTGGGTCTCTTGCCCAAACAACAATACCGCTCACTGCTGCAGCGCAGTGCCGCCCATGTCTACCTCACGCGCCCCTTCGTGCTGTCTTGGTCCCTGATCGAAGCGATGATGACCGGGGCTCCTGTTGTTGCGGCGGATGTGCCACCGGTGCGCGAGGCCGCGCCTGAAAGCAGCGTTGCCTATGTAGACGCCAACCGCCCGAGTGAGATCACCGAGGCGATCATAAGGCTGATCGACGACCCGATCGCCGCCCAAGCCCTTGGTCAA
>CAYGUB010000377.1:0-3040 GCA_964352845.1 uncultured Rhodobacterales bacterium
ACCCACCAGAACACGGACAGAAACACACATCCTAAAGCGGGATATTATCATGCTTCTTCCAGGGCCGCTCAGCACGCTTGTGACGCAAGGAGGCAAAAGCACGCGCAACCCGCTTGCGGGTTGATTGCGGCTGAATCACCTCGTCAACAAACCCCTTCTCGGCAGCCACAAACGGGTTGGCGAACCGGCCTTCATATTCGGCCGTGCGCGCCGCGATCTTCTCGGGATCATCCAGTTCCGAGCGGTAGAGGATCTCCACCGCCCCTTTTGAACCCATCACAGCGATCTCCGAGGTAGGCCAGGCATAGTTGAAATCACCCTGCAAATGTTTCGACGCCATCACCACATAGGCCCCGCCATAGGCCTTGCGGGTGATCACAGTGACCTTGGGCACTGTCGCCTCGCCGTAAGCATAAAGCAATTTCGCGCCGTGCTTGATCACCCCCGCATATTCCTGAGAGACCCCGGGCAGGAAACCCGGCACATCTACCAGGGTCAGGATCGGGATCTCGAAGGCATCGCAAAACCGCACGAACCGTGCTGCCTTGCGCGCGCTGTCAATATCAAGCACGCCCGCCAGAACCATCGGCTGATTGGCAACGACACCCACGGTCTGACCTTCAAGACGAATGAAGCCGGTGATGATATTTTTCGCAAACTCCTCCTGGATCTCGTAGAAATCCCCCTCATCGGCAAGCTTGATGATCAACTCTTTCATATCATAGGGCTGGTTGGGATTGTCGGGCACCAGCGTGTCAAGGCTGGCCTCGACCCGGGCGGGATCGTCGAAGAACGGGCGCACCGGCGCCTTCTCGCGATTGTTGAGCGGCAGGAAATCGACAAGCCGTCGCACCTCGGCCAGAGCCTCGACGTCATTCTCAAACGCTCCATCCGCGACCGAGCTTTTGCGTGTATGGGTCGTGGCCCCGCCAAGCTCTTCGGCTGTGACCACCTCGTTGGTCACTGTCTTGACCACATCCGGGCCCGTCACAAACATGTAGCTGCTGTCTTTGACCATGAAAATAAAATCGGTCATCGCCGGGCTATAGACCGCGCCCCCCGCACACGGCCCCATGATCAAAGAGATCTGCGGCACGACGCCCGAGGCCATGATATTGCGCTGGAAAATCTCGCCATAGGCCGCCAGCGAGGCCACGCCTTCCTGAATACGCGCACCACCGCTGTCATTGATGCCGATCACCGGCGCACCGTTCTGCATCGCCATATCCATGATCTTGCAGATTTTCTGGGCGTGGGTCTCCGAGACCGAACCGCCCATAACGGTAAAATCCTGCGAGAAGACATAGACCATCCGCCCGTTTATCGTCCCCCAGCCCGTCACAACCCCGTCCCCGGCGGGACGGTCTTTCTCCATCCCGAATTCCGTGCAGCGATGGGCCACGAACATATCAAACTCTTCAAAACTCCCCTCATCGAGCAAAAGCTCGATCCGCTCGCGCGCCGTCAGTTTACCCTTGGCATGCTGCGCCTCCACCCTGCGCGACCCGCCGCCCTTGCGTGCATCGTCTCGGCGACCTTCTAGCTGCGTCAGGATGTCTTTCATTGCGCGCGTCCTTTGCCCTGGGGGGTGTAATCCGGTTCAAGATTTGCGCGCAGCCTACACGACGCGCCGCAACGCAGCAAAGGCGAAGTCGCAAATTTGCAAATATTGCAAAGACCGCGCGATCAGATTTGAATATCTGCAAATAGTGCCGGTGGACAGAATCCCGTTTCATCCGGCCGACATCTCCTCTAGCGTCAGGTGGATGAGCGATATCCCACGCGCCCGGTTTCTGGACCGCGCGACCCCGCCACATATCATTACCCTCGTGCTGCTCGCTGGTGTCTCGGCGCTCAGCATGAGCGTATTTCTGCCCTCCCTGCCGCAGATGACCGAGGATTTCGCGACCGAATACGCAGTGATGCAGCTGTCGATCTCGCTTTATCTGGCCTTTACCGCGTTGATCCAGCTGATCAGCGGGCCGATTTCGGATCGGCTCGGGCGCAGGCCAGTCTCCATTGCCGCCATGCTGATCTTCGCGCTGGCCTCGCTGGGTTGTTACGCGGCTCAAACCATCGAAACTTTCCTGATCTTCCGCATGATCCAGACTGCGGTTGCGACCGGCATGGTACTGAGCCGCGCCATCGTGCGCGACATGGTGCCGATGGAACAGGCGGCCTCCATGATCGGCTATGTCACGATGGGCATGTCGCTGATGCCCATGTTCGCGCCGACGATCGGCGGGCTGCTGGACGAGCATTTCGGCTGGCGGTCCATATTTCTGTTTACCTTCCTGACAGGCGTCGGTCTGGCCGCGCTGTTGTGGTTTGACCAGGGCGAGACCAACCACGCGCAATCCTCGAGTTTTCGCGCCCAGATCGCACAATACCCGGAGCTTTTCCGATCCCACCGCTTCTGGGGCTATGCGCTGACGGCCGCCTTCTCTTCGGGCGCGTTCTTCGCCTTTCTTGGCGGCTCGCCTTATGTGGCCAGCAATGTCTATGAATTGCCACCGACCACCAGCCGCTACCTGTTTGGCCTGCCTGCCGTGGGGTATCTGATCGGCAACCTTATTTCAGGCCGCTATTCGACCCGCTTCGGGATCGATCCGATGATCATGACCGGCGTGCTGGTGCTGATCACCGGCATGGCCGCGCCTGTCATAATCACGCTGGCTGGCTATGGCAGTGCGACAGTTTTCTTTGGCTTCTGCGTCTTTCTGGGACTGGGCAACGGCATGGTGCTGCCCAATGCGACCGCAGGCATGTTGTCCGTGCGCCCGCATTTGGCCGGAACCGCCAGCGGCATCGGCGGGGCGATCATGATCGGGGGTGGTGCTGCGCTGGCCGCTCTGGCGGGCACATTGCTTGAACAGTTCCCGGGCGCCTACCCGTTGCAGATCGTCATGCTGCTGAGCGCTTTGGCCAGTCTGGCCGCGATCCTCTACACCACCCGCCGCGCGCGACGACTGGAAGAGGCTTGATCGCCAAGTTTGCAAACTATATCTGAGCATAAGCAAAACTGCAAAACGCACAGATC
>CAYGUB010000378.1:0-3037 GCA_964352845.1 uncultured Rhodobacterales bacterium
GCCAATGCTCGGGCTATCTGCGGGAGCATTCTCGTTCGCGGTCGCGTAGATCGTCATCTTCCGTCCGGCAACATTGTCACCATCAACGGTCGACCCATCCTTCAGCGCTTTGAAATCCTTGTCGGAATCTGCGAAGGCAAGCCGCACATCAAGCAAGCTGTCGGACACCTCAACAGGTGTCGGAACACCGCCTGAGGGCGCGGGCGCGGGTTCCGGCGCTGGCGTCGGTTCAGGTGCGGGCTCCGGCTCGGGCGCAGGCTCAGGCGTTGGTTCAGGCGTTGGCTCCGGCGTCGGTTGGGGCGCGGGCGCCGGTGCAGGTGCCGCATCCTCCGCCACGTCAAAGCCGATCGTGACATCCTGCAGTTTCGCACCGCTGCCGTTTTTGCCGCCATAGACTGTCAACTCGACCGTGTAGTCGCCGTCGGCGAGTTTCGAGCTGCCGAACAGATCGCCTTTGCCATTGTCGCCGAACAGAGCATAGGGCGCAGCGTTCTCAAGCCGTGTTCCCAGCCCATCCACCTGCATCCGAACGCTTCCGATCGACGGAGCACCATCCGCGGCTGTCGCCACGATGGTCACGTTGCGGCCTGCAACCAGGTCTGGATCAATACGGCCACCATCGGTCAACTCGGCGATATACTTGTTCGTATCCGCATCGGCGAGGAAGACGCGCAGGATGTCGGAACTGCTGCCAGAGGGTGGCGGAACGAACTCGATCGGTTCCGGTTTGGGTTCCGGTGCTGGCTCAGGGGTTGGTTTCGGAGCAGGCGCCGGCGCGACCTCTGGCTCCGGCTCTGGTTTTGGCTCAGGAGCGGGCTCTGGCGTGGGCTGCTCAGCCGCGATGGGCTCGGGCTTCGGCGCAGGCGCGCTGCCATCGGCCGGGTAGGCGATATTGGACCAGTCCGGTCCGGCCTGATCCGTGTAGACCGAATAATCTCCATTTTTCGGGGTAGAGCCGCGCGGATCTCCGGTAGACAGGTTCGAGCCGCCATTATCCTTTGGCAGACCCACATTGAACGCGTCGATCTCCCGTATCATGTTCGCGTTGCCCAGCACCGAGATATTATCATAGGTGATGTCGTACGAGTCCTTGATCAGGAACACGTTTTTCGTGGTGGAACCAAGATTCTCAAAGATAGTATCGCTAACCTTTAAATCATTGATTGCCACACGATCGGCATTGTTCTTGGTGAAGAAACCGTCCCGGCGACTATGGGTTGTGACGACGATATGGTTCGGGTTGTCGATGAACTCGCTACCCGTGACGCGAATACCGTTGTTATTGCCAATGTGAAGCTCTGGGTTCCACTGGTCGTCAAAAATCGATTTGATATCCAGACCCGCGACGCCGTTGCCCACGAAAATGCTGTCTATGATCAGGCTGTCTTTAAACCCACCGGTCGAATCGATGCCGTCGCGTGCGATATTGGCAAAGACGCTGTCGATGATCTGGGCGCGCTCCGTACTGCCGCCGCCCCGCACCGTCTTGATGCCATCAGCGGATTGGTTGTGGAACAGCGTGTTTTCTACGATGAAATCCTCAGCCGTGCCGAGCCAGCGCATGCCGACCGTGCCGCCATCAAACTCTGTGTCCCGTACGACAAGGTTTTTGCCCGAAATATCAATGTGAGCGCCGGTTTCGCCCTTGAAGACGCTGTTGATGATCTCGATATCATCGCCGCGGGCCTCAATCGTGCGCTTGAACTTAGTGCCAGCGCCTGCGTTGGAATGCAGGATCGTGAGGTCCTGCAGGGTCGTGCCATCAGTGATTTCCAGCAGTGGGTTTTGGTTGCTCAGCGTGTCCTGAACATCAAGACCGGCCCCTTTTTGGCCGCCTGCCAGAGTGAAATTTGCGGGCAGCTCGATGCCTGAGCCGCTGATCTTGTACATGTGGTCGAGTACGAAAATGTCGCCGGGCTTGAACGTCTTTGCAATATCAGCAAATTGCTTAGAGACGTCCTGACCTGCTTTCCAACCCAAATCGGAAGAGTGAATGATTGCCATTAGCGTTACCTTATCCTTTTCATGAGCCTGCACCCAACAAACCTGCCGTCCCCAGACGACAAGCTTGCCCCAAATGAGCTAGACCCTTGTGTATCGTGTGAGTGTTGTGATGTCCTGGCCAGGGAAGTGATCGCTAAAACTTCTTATAAAAACGTGAAAAGGACCTGACAAAATTGACCGAAGGCCAAACGACCCGGTCAAAGACATCGACTTTTGCGGAGGAGTGGCCTCTGTCAGTTCTACAGAAGCTTTCAAGAGCGTGTTCAAGTTTGTCCCCTATACTTACGCCCCACCCATTAACTATTTTCGATTTCAGACGGCTTTGGGGCGCAATCATGTTTTTTGTGGGCTTAGTGGTAGGTCGTCTTGGACCATAAGGCCAATGCCGGTGGATATTAGGCTCTAAATTAGCCGATTTTTGCTATTTAGATAACAATTCGGCGAAAATCAGCCCATCCCAATTGTGGCATGTCGGGTGGCCGACAGCTGTGCCAAGCGTCTAGCGCCCGATTGCCTCGTAGGTTGCGAATCCCGCTGCTCCGGCCATCTGAGCGTTGTATATATTGCGCAGATCTGCGAGCCGCGCGGTTTTCATCCGGCCAGCCAGCCGTTTGAGATCAAGGGCGCGGAATTCGTTCCATTCGGTCAGGATCACCAAAAGGTCACTGTCGCGCGCGGCCTCATAGGGATCGGTCTCCCAGATCACGCCCGGCAACAGCGCCTCCCCCTCGCGGCGGCCTTGCGGATCAACCACGCGCACGGTCGCGCCGCCACCTACCATCGCAGGCACAATAGTAAGCGAGGGGGCGTCGCGCATATCATCGGTGTTGGGCTTGAAGGTCACACCCAGCACACAGACGGTCTTGCCGTTGAAACTGCCATCGGCCATGTCGCGCAGTTTTTCGACCATCCGCTGTTTCACGCCGTCATTGACACGAATGACCGTTTCGGTGATCTGCATCGGGCAGGCATGTTCCTGACCGATCCGCGCCAGCGCAGAGGTGTCCTTGGGAAAGCACGAGCCGCCATAGCC
>CAYGUB010000379.1:0-3013 GCA_964352845.1 uncultured Rhodobacterales bacterium
TGCGACCATGCTGAGCGCCTCGAAATCCACATGCGCGGTCAGATCAGCCTCTCCGGGATGGGCGAGCGGGTCCACAGGGGCATGGCCACGCAAAGCCTGAAATGTGCTGCCCAGAGACCGCCACTTGCCGTAATCAATAATCAGCCCCGCCCCGCCATGCGCCTCTATGCGGTCGGTTATCTCGGCCATCACGGGGGTGGCGGCGGGGCAGACTTCGACCAGATCACCGGGTTTTGTGTCGTCCCAGCGATAGTCAAGCACACTCACGGGGCTGGGATTGCTGCGCACCCAGATCAGCGCATCGCCCTTGGTGGCGATATAGCGCTCCGACCAGCCCTGCTCGCCGCGGATGAACTGGCGGATGGGCAGCGCATCGAAGAACTCATTGGCGACCACGAAGATCGGGCGCTTGGGCAGGGTGCTCGCATCGTCATGCCAGGTCACATTGCCAAGCCGCTGGCGCTGCATGTCGCGCAAGGTTGCCGAGGCCTCGACCAGATGAACCTGCGGGTTCAGCCCGCTGGGTTTCATCACCCGCAGCATATCGGCCATCAAGGTGCCACGACCGGGGCCAAGCTCGGCCAGCACAATATCGGGGCGGCCCTGCGCCATCCACACCTGCGTGAGCGCAAGGCCCAGCATCTCGCCAAACATCTGGCTGATCTCGGGCGCGGTGGTGAAATCGCCCTTGGAGCCGAACGGATCGCGGGTCGCGTAATAGCCGTGATTGGGGTCAAGCAGGCAACGCGCCATATATTGGTCCAGCCGGATCGGTCCATCCGTTTTGATCTCGGCCATCAGCTTTTGCTTCAGTTCTGTCATCGCCGCCTCACCAGCCACAGGCCAAGCATGATCATCGGCACAGACAGGATCTGCCCCATGGTCAGCCCGACCCCGTCGATATGCCAGGCCAGACCAAGCGGGTTGGTCGCGGGGTCCACAAAATGCTCATCGGGCTGCCGGACAAACTCGACAGCAAACCGCGCAAGGCCATAGCCCGCCAAAAAGATGCCGATCAGTGCGCCGGGACGTTTCAGCCAGCCCCGCCGCAGTGCCAGCCACACCAGCACCGCGCCAAGGATCAGCCCCTCCAGCACCGCCTCATAAAGCTGCGATGGGTGGCGCGCGCAAAGCCCTGTGATCTCGCCGCAGGCCTGCGCGGCCTGCCCGGGGAAGATCACACCCCAGGGCAAATCCGTCGGACGGCCCCAAAGCTCTGCATTGATGAAATTTGCCAGACGGCCCAGAAACAGACCCGGTGGGGCGGAAACCGCAATTGCATCACCGACGCTGAGCATGGGCAAGTTATGTTTGCGGCAATACAGAAATGCCGCGAGTACAACGCCGAGAAACCCGCCATGAAAAGACATCCCGCCGGTCCAGATCAAAGGGATCTCCAGCGGGTTCTCCAGAAAATATAGCGGCTTGTAGAACAGCACATAGCCCAGGCGCCCGCCCAGAATGACGCCCAGAATGATCCATGTCAGCAGATCTTCGGGCTGCTCGCGCTGCATCGGGGCCTGCCCGCCATCCCATAGCACGGGCCGCCGGATCAGGGCCGCCACGATCTGCCAGGCAATGATCAGCCCCGCAATATAGGCCAGCGCATACCAGCGCAGCGCAAGATGAAAGCCACCGAGATCGATGGAAAACAGCTCCGGACTGATCTGCGGAAAATTGAGCGCACCCTGTATCATGCAGCTTGGCGTGGATGAGCCCTGTGACATTGTCAACCTTGTGCAGTTAACATTCTGTGCCCATATGTGACGCCAGAGACGAGGAGAGCTGAAATGCAGACGCGCAACAAATTTTTCGACGACATGTCGCAACTGATGACCAACGCCATGGGCGTCGCTCAAGGTGCGCGAACTGAGGCCGAGAACACGATGAAAAGCCTCATGGACCGCTGGCTGGCCGATCGCGATTTCGTCACCCGTGACGAGTTCGACGCGGTACGCGCCATGGCTCAGAAAGCGCGCGAGGAAAATGAGGCGCTCAAGGCGCGTATCGAGGCGATGGAAGTTGGCAAGAAAACATAGCGGCCGGACAGGTGTAATCTGCCCACTGCCTCGCAATTGCCGTGCCCGGACCGGTTTGGACCGAGCACGCAGCCGTTACGTTCAGTTGGTCGCGAAACAGTAAAGCAGACCGGCACCACCCGTTCGCGGGAAGTCATCTGCCCCGCACCCGGCTGATCCATGCGCCGAATTCCACGATATCATGTTACGCGAGGCGTTCAGCCCGGCACGATCATGGTGGCCAACGATCGCTGAGCCTTCGCCATTGCTCGTCCAGTTGCTACAGGTCGTATCGCCGCCTGCTGTCGAGAAATGTCCGTTCGAATCCGATCCGGTCAGAATGTCGTGCTTGTTGGGCTGACTGCCTCGGCCGTTGACCTGATTGCCATTCTCATCCAGCCCGGTCTCAAGACTGATCTTGACGCTGTCGGGGTTGTGCAGATCATCCACATCCGTCGCGATGGTCACACCCTTGGCGTTGACCCACGGGCCGGTCCCTATCCGGTCGCGCGCGCTGATGCCGTCTGTCACCTGAGGAGCACCGCCGCTGCGATCAATCACCATGCTCGTGCTGAGATAGGCAGCCCAGCTCTTCGAGGAGCCGGCGGCCTGAGCAAGCGTGGTGCAATGCGCATCAGCGCCCTCAAGCCCGCCAAAATTGCCACCATCACTGCCGCCGACGCTGGTAATGAAAAAGGACATCTCTTCTGCGGATTGAGCATGGCTGACTGCAACACTACCGGCAATCGACATAGCGAAAGCTGCCAGAAAACGTGTGCACTTGGCTGATCTGGACATCTCGGTCCTCCCATCTGGGTTTATATGGGGTGACGCTAGGAGACCCAGCAGGCCCGGTCCAGACCGCCGTTGTCACATATTGGTGATTGGCTCTGATCATCAAACGGGCCCGGCAGCTATCCGCGACAACCCACACCCCAAGACAGTGCGCAGCCCGTAGAGCGGGTGAGTTCACCCACTCTATCGCAGGATGTCAT
>CAYGUB010000380.1:0-3000 GCA_964352845.1 uncultured Rhodobacterales bacterium
CCTGCAACCTGCCCCTTAGGAGGGGGCTGCTCTATCCAGTTGAGCCACGGGGTCTCTGGCCCCATTTGTGATCGCTTTGCTTGGGGTGGGCAACCACAAAACTGTGTTGAACTGCCCTTGGACAGCTTGCACGAATGGCGTTACTATCGGTGGTGCGACTGATGGAGAGGGGCGCGTTTGGTTACCCGTTCAAGTCCGGACTACCGGCACAATCTGACATTGCGAGATGTATCCGAGGTCTCCGGCGTGAGCGAGATGACGGTCTCGCGCGTGTTGCGCAATCGCGGCGAGGTCTCTGCGGCCACCCGCGAAAAGGTGCTCAAGGCTGCGAAAAACCTGGGCTATGTGCCAAACAAGATCGCCGGCGCGCTTGCGTCAAATCGGGTCAATCTGGTGGGGGTTATTATTCCCTCCTTGTCCAATATGGTCTTTCCGGAAGTTATGATGGGGATCTCGGCGGTATTTGATGAAACGCCTTTGCAACCTGTGGTGGGCGTGACGGATTACGATCCCGAGAAGGAGGAGCACGTCATTTTCGAGCTTCTGTCCTGGCGGCCTTCGGGGTTGATTGTGGCTGGGCTCGAGCACACGGATGCCTCGCGCGCCATGATGCGCAATTCCGGCGTGCCAATTGTTGAGATTATGGATGTCGATGGCGACGCCGTGGATGCGAATGTCGGGATCTCGCATTATCGCGCCGGACGGGAGACCGCCAAGGAAATCCTGTCACGCGGGTACCGCAAGATCGGGTTTTTGGGGACCAAGATGCCGCGGGATCACCGGGCACGGAAGCGGTTTGAAGGGTTCAACACTGTTTTGAAGGAGGCAGGGTTGTCGCTGGTCGATCAAGAATATTACTCAGGCGGCTCTGCCCTGGGCAAGGGGCGCGAGATGACAGTGGCCATCATGGCGCGCAACCCGGATCTGGATTTTCTGTATTACTCCAACGACATGATTGGCGCCGGCGGGCTGCTTTACTGTCTGGAGGCAGGGATCTCGGTGCCCGATCAAATCGGATTAGCAGGGTTCAACGGGGTTGATCTGATCGACGGTTTGCCCATGCGGCTGGCGACAGTCGATACTTGCCGGCGTGAGATCGGAACCATTGCCGCCCAGATCATCGCAGAAAGCGTCGATGGCGGTAAGGGAGCGAATGGCAAGAAGGTCGAACTTACCCCGGTTTTTCAGGCTGGCGAGACCCTTAAAGCGTCATGCGAAAAACCTGAATCACGTAACACTGCCTGAAATCAGAGATTTCGGGCGCGTTACGTGATGGGTGATGTTTCACGTATTTGGTCAGACGCTATACGTGACCAATTCAACCGTTTGAATCGCAGCCGGGGCGTTGATTGATCAATTCTTCACTCTCTTTATGTAGGGCAGCGAAACCCCCACAGCGTCCGGTCTCAAACTTGAAACGCCGATACCCTGCCATGCTTCTCATTCTCGGGACGTCGGCGACCCACGATATCTCAAGTTAGAGGCCGGACGCTGTAATCCCAAAATTGATTGAGCGAGGTAAGTTCGTGGCGCAATGTCAGGCAGAGCTTGGCGAGGACACTCTTGAAACCACACTGAGACATCTCAGGCAACATGCGCAGGCGCTCACTGGAAGTCGCGAGGTTGCCGATGATCTTGTAGACCAGACCAGCCACGATCTTTTTGCGTACAGCCGCAAGGTCCCGCCGCAGCCCAAACTGCCTGTTCTGCTCTTCTCGGCGTTTCACAAGAAATTCAGGGCCAGCGGGCTTTTGGATCTGCCACGGGCGGCATTGTTGCTTCACCGGGTGGAAGAGTTTGCCTTGGCAGATGTGGGCAAGATCCTGCATATCTCGACAGATGCGGCCCGGGCTGCGCTGAATGCGGGCACATTGCGTGCGGGCGCAGCCGAGCCGCTGAAGGTTCTTCTTGTCGAGGATGAGGCGATCATCGCGATGGAACTCACCCTGCTTGTGGAAGAGCTTGGCCATATTGTGACGGGCGTTGGCATGACCCATATGCAGGCGCTGCAGATCACCCTGCACGAGCCGCCGGATCTGATCATTCTCGATATCGAGCTGGCCGACGGCTCGTCAGGGCTTGATGCGATTCACGAGATCATCGCAATCAGCGATGAGGTGCCCGTCATTTTCTCGACAGGCCATCCCAATCGCCTGCTGACAGCGCAAGACGATACGCCGGTCTATCTGCTGAGAAAGCCCAGCACGGACCGGGAGATTGAGTTTGCAATCAAGAAGGCCTTCGAGGTCTCGCAGAGATTTCCCGATCGCTGGCATCAAAGCCTTTTTGGTCTCAGCCGGTTCTGGCCTCCGCGCAGCCGTCACGACAACATGGGGTGACCAAGACCTCCGTGGGCACCCCCAAGGAATATCACGTCAGGATATTGAAGTCGCGCCGGATCTCTGCGTCTTGCTGGGCGGTCAGGTAGAGCGGATGGTGGCTGGCCAACAGCCCGCGCGCGCGGGTCTTGGCACGGGTCCAGGCATCCAGCGCGCCCGCATCACTCCACGATTGCGGCTGCGCCCGGTCGGCGAGCCTGGGGTAGTGATAGTCCCGCTCCATCGCCTGATAGGTGGACTGTGACCCCAAGAAATGCCCATCCCCGAGGACGGATTGGCAGATGGCCTCGAACCCCAGATTTGCTTCCGTCACTTCTATACCGCGCAGGGCGCGATAGGTCATCGCGTGCATCTCATCATCGAGAATGAACGCCTCGAAACTTGCGCCCAACAGGGCTGCGGTCATGCCAGAGCTTTCATAGATCAGGTTTCCACCCGCCAGCGCGGCCGCAAGGCTGGTGATGCCCTTCTCGACCCCGTATTGCGCGTCGATTGCCTTCGCATCTGTCATCGAACAAGCCACCCCCGAGGGCAGCCCAAGCCAGTTAGACAGCTGCGCAGAGGCCGCATTCAGCACCGCGGTCTCGCCACTGCCGCCAGCAAAGGCAGCGGCTTGTAGCTGCCTCCGGGCGACCCCGGCGGAGCGGGATTGACGCCAAGC
>CAYGUB010000381.1:0-2993 GCA_964352845.1 uncultured Rhodobacterales bacterium
GCGGGGAGTGTGTCACTTTCGCTTTGGTCCGGCAACAAATCCGTAGCCGTGACGCTCTGCGCTGAGAAACCTGTGATCACTTCTCGCGCGAGGCCGGTCATCAACCGGCGCGCCGCCCTCGGAGCGCGATCAGCGGCCCCAACCCTGCCAGCAGCAGCCAGAACGCCGCAGGCAAGGGGATCGGCGCGGGTTGCTCGAAGCCTACGGTCGTGTAGCCAAGGTCATTGAGGGAGGCCAAAGTCGTGCGGGTGAGCATCTCGGGCGGATCGGCGATCCCGGTCAGAAGCGCAGAAGACCCACCGGCCCATTCCTCATCCCAATGCGCCTCTGCCGTGCCATCACCGAAATCCAGCTCTACCGGAATGAAGAGCGCATCGGCATCAAATTCGGCCTGATACTGCGCCAGACCATTCGCGCCGGTATATTCCCCGCTGCCCGGCTCATAGAGCCCGTTCGCTTCCCACAAAGTGCCAAAGCCCAGCACATGCGCGACCTCGTGATTGAGCGTGTCAAACAGAGATCCGGCATTTTCCAGATCGGCCAGATCGGAGATATCGAACTCCATAAAGCCGGAGGTCGGCAGCACGAACCCCCCTTGCTCGACCAGATCTTCGGGACCACCAAAAGCCAAGAAGCCGCCCGGCCCGTCAATGTCGAAGGCATTGACGCTGATATCCACCGCTTCAATCTCGATGCCATCCTGATAGCCGGTAATCACGCTTTCCCAGAAGAATTCCGAGGCGGCGAGCAACTGGCGCTGCTGATCGGTCGCCGCATCGGGCACGTCGAATACGATATCGAAGGTCGAGGCCGCCACACCGCCCGCCAGGATGCAGCCGCCCAGTGCCATCACAGCTGAAGAATAATAACGTCCCATAGATGCTCCAAATAAGGGGCGTGCCGAACGCGCCCGGCTGTAAAATAGTAAAGTGTTGATTAACATGGGCGGCTGGCACTGGGCGAGCCCGCAGCAGGGCGCGCCGGGGTTCCGGCAAGGTATCGCTCATATCACGATACCCTGCGCGGCTTTTTGCATCTGTTCAGCGCAGGACCGAATCTGCCAGCAGGCGCACCATCGTGCCCTGATTAAGATAGCCCGTGACCTGCATCTTGCGCGTGTCCTGATAGCGGCGGATCGCGCGGCGCGTGGCGGCATCAAAGGTGCCATCAACCGCGCCGGGCTTCAGACCCAGCTTGGTCAATTGCGTCTCGACCAAGCGGCGCGTGCCAACATTGAGGCCCAGACGTTCCTCATTTCGCTGCGCGGCCTGAAGACCGGCGGCGTTGCGCTGTTGGAAGTCCAGCTCCGCTATGCGGGTCTTGGCCTGTTGCGCGAAAGCACCTTCGGGGTGGATCTGGAGATAACGGCGATAGGCGTCGAGCGTATCAGCGCCCAGCGCCGCATCCCAATCGCCTCGATCCTGAGCCGCTGCGGCCTGCCGCCGGGCGTCTTCATAGGGTTGCAGCCGGGCCAGGGCCACCTCGGCGAAGACACCATCGGGATAGCGCTCCAGATAAGCGCGAAGACCGGCCTCGTCACCGGCAGAACCGGTGGCCAGCCAATAGCCGCGATCCTTCCGGCGCAGCTCTTCTTCGCGCTGCGCGGCGTCACGCTCCAGCTCTGCCTGGCGGCGGTCAGCCTGCGCTGCGAGGCGCTCCATCATCGCGCGCGTGACGTAGCCTGTCTGATCGACCCCATTGTCGCGCTGCCAATTTGTGATCGCACTGCGCGAGCCGCGCCCGAACACCCCGTCAATCCCGCGCGTGTCATAGCCCAGAAGCGTCAGCCGACGCTGGATCCGGCGTCTGTCATCGCGCCTGAGGCCAAGCGACTGCTCATCGGCTTCAGCCCGCAGGCGGGGCTGCGCATTGATCTGCGTGATCGCCTGTCGCGCCTGATCGACGAACAGGCCGGCCGGATAGCGGTTGAGATAGGATTGGTAGGCGTCCACCGTGCCGATGCCTTGCGCCGCCTGCCAGAACGCCCGCTGATCGGCATCGCGATCCACGCTGAGCACTGCCGCATTATCGCCCGCCCCCCGGAACGGCACGAGCGGGGCGAGAAAACCCCTTGCGCGCAGCCCCGGCCAGTCCTTCAAGGCCGTGGCAATCGATTGATCGCCCGCCGCCAGTTCGACCTGGGTGAATTCGGCGATTTCATCGGCGGGCCCGTAGATTACTGTCACCCCTTGGGGAATGTTGCTGAGCCGGATGCCCGCTTCCAAGTCCGCCCCAAGCGCCAGATCCCGCGGGCCAAGGCCCAGCAAGACGACAGCAGCGCCGGGCGCGCGCGCCGCGATCTCCTGCAGCAGGGCCACACGAATGGCTGAGAGGCTCACATCGACCCGCTCCGGCGCGCGCGCCTCGGTGCCCAGCACCCAGCTTTCATCGACCGAGCGGACAACATGGCCGGTCACAGCGATCACGATCCGCCCCGAGCCATCGGCCTCCCGGTCAAACCGGCGCAGCAATTCCACCAGACCGGCCGTTGTCACATCCCGGCCGGTCAGCACGTCAAACCCGGCACGTTCCAGCGCGGGCGCCGCATCAAGGATCGCATCCCCACCGCTGATCGTCCCTGCGCTTCGATATTGCTCGTTACCGATCAAAAGCGCCGTGTCCTTGGCGCCCGCCCCAGCAGCCAGCAAGGCAAGCGCGCCGAGTGATGCCAGTTTCATCGCAATTTTCATGAGCCCCTCCAATATTGTCGCTCCCGCTATCAATCGTAGCGTCTGAGGTCCTCAATTACCAATCCATCATTCGGCAGGCTGCCGGGTTGGCACAGCTCGACCGTGCCGCGCAGCTTCAGAAGGTCCATGACCGAGCCCGCATAGGCGTCAGGATCACTGGCCTGCGTCTCCAGCTTGACCACCATGACATCCATCTCGCCCTCGCGGTCCACGACCACACGTGCCCGGTCAACATCGTCATGGCGCGCGACCAGCTCTGCCACCTGTTCAGGGCGCACGAACATGCCTTTTATCTTGGTCGTC
>CAYGUB010000382.1:0-2988 GCA_964352845.1 uncultured Rhodobacterales bacterium
CCGGCACGGGCGCAGCCCCCATCATCGCGCAAGCGGCGCGGGAGCTTGGCGTTCTGACCGTGGGCGTTGTGACCAAACCCTTCCAGTTCGAAGGCGCCAAGCGGATGAAACAGGCCGAGGACGGTGTCGATGCGCTGCAAAAGGTCGTCGATACGCTTATCATCATTCCCAACCAGAACCTCTTCCGTCTCGCCAATGAGAAAACGACCTTCACCGAAGCCTTCTCCATGGCGGATGATGTGCTTTATCAAGGCGTCAAAGGCGTGACCGATCTGATGGTGCGCCCCGGCCTGATCAACCTTGATTTCGCCGATGTGCGCGCCGTGATGGATGAGATGGGCAAAGCCATGATGGGCACCGGCGAGGCCGAGGGCGAGGATCGCGCGATCCAGGCCGCCGAGAAAGCCATCGCCAACCCGCTGCTTGACGAGATCTCCCTGCGCGGGGCGCAAGGCGTGCTGATCAACATCACCGGCGGGCATGACCTGACCCTGTTTGAGCTTGACGAGGCCGCAAACCGCATCCGCGAAGAGGTTGATCCGGACGCCAATATCATCGTCGGCTCGACGCTCGATACCTCCATGGAGGCGCGCATGCGCGTCAGCGTTGTGGCGACCGGCATCGACGCGATTGAGGAACTGGCCGCCGTGCCGGTTCCGCGCCGCAGCCTTGCCAAACCTCTGAGCAATGAAGATGCCGCAGGCGCGGGCGCTTTGACGGAGCAGGCGCAGGTTGAGCCCGCGCCGCAACCTCAAGAGGTCGAAGCAGCACAGCCCGCCGCGCCGGTCGAGGAAGAGCCAACGCTGTTTACCAGTAGCTACCGCCGCCCCGCCACCCATCATCGCGCGGCCGAGCGCGAAGAAGATACGGTGCCCGAGCCCGTCTATCAGCCCGCCACAGAGCAGGCCCCGGCAGAGGTCGGATTGCATGCCGATGCCCCGCGCGAAGCAGGCACGCCGACACCCGAAGCGCTGGAGCGGCTGCGCGCGGCCGTCAGCAAGGCCCCCATGGCGGAACCTGCTCCACAAGCCGGTCCGCGGGCGGTTGAAGATGACAAGCCAAGGCTCAGCATCAACTCACTTATTGGCCGCATGACGGGCCACGCGAACGAGCAAGAGCTCGAACAAGTGCGCAGACAACCCTCAATTCGCCCCCAAACCGGCGAAAATACGCCTGACCCGGAGCAGGAAAAGATAGAGATACCGGCCTTCCTGCGGCGTCAGGCGAACTAAAATACCACATATGACGCTGCGTAAAAGGCCAGTATTTGCTGGCCTTTTTCTATTAAAAACAGCGGCTTGGAAATTTAGCTCACAAAAGCTGACCTTTTTTGCACGCTTGTTGCAAACGGACATAAAGAGTGAGTTGAGACATATATATACGGCACCTATCTTCCGATCAGCCCGAACAGAAAACTGTCGGGACGTTTGAGGCAAAAAAAGCAGACGCTTTTACTGGAGTTAGCAGTGCGCGCGACGTTGAGATCGAAAGCCACCTTCGCGGGTGTCGGCCTGCATACGGGTCAGAAAGTCACGATGACCGTCAACCCGGCATCGGCGCAATACGGGATATGGTTCCGTCGCACCGATGTCGAAACAGGCGACCCGATGGTGCAAGCCATCTACACAGCTGTGGACGAAAAGCCGCTCTGCACCCGTCTGATCAACGCCGATGGTGTCGAAATCGGCACTGTAGAGCATATCATGGCCGCTTTGGCGGGCTGTGGCATCCATAACGCGCTGATCGAAATCAACGGGCCGGAAGTCCCGATCCTCGATGGTTGCGCTGCGACATTCGTGCGCAGTTTCATCGCCAAGGGCATTCGCCACCAGAATGTCCAGCAACATGCAATCGAGATTCTGAGACCGGTGGTCGTCCAGGACGGCGAGGCAGTGGCCATGCTGACCCCTGCAAGCTCGCTTGAGATCGATTTCCAGATCGAATTTGCAGATCGCGCCATCGGCAAGCAGCAACGCCTGCTCAACATGGCCAATGGCACTTTTGTGCGCGAACTGGCCGATAGCCGTACATTCTGCCGGAAATCCGATATCGACCGGATGCATGCCGCCGGGCTCGCGCTTGGCGGGACCTATGAGAATGCCGTCGTGGTCGATGATGAGGCCGTGCTCAGCCCGGGCGGCTTGCGCCACGCCGATGAGGCCGTGCGCCACAAGATGCTCGACGCTCTGGGTGATCTGGCGCTGGCCGGCATGCCGATCCTGGGGCGCTATAGCGGCGTGAAGGCGGGTCACGCCATGACCAACCGCCTGCTGCGCAAGCTCTTTGCAACCCCGGGCGCATACCGCGTGGTGGCCTGCAACGCAGAGCAGCTCGCCAGCCTCCCCGGCGTTGGCGTGAAACATGCGGACCTCGCGCTTGTAGCGTAAGATCCGCGTGACGTGCGCGGGCCACAACATGGCGAAATCATCGCAATTTGATGTCGCGCCCTTCGTTCTCATGCTAGACGCGGGGGGCGCGGTGCCGGTATGATGGGGTATCGGGCTTTAGGGCGAAACGGTAAAGGGTTGCGGGAGATGACATCAGACCGCTCAGTCAGTCATACGGTATTGGCCTTGGCTTTGGTCACCGGCCTGTCAGCCTGTGGCGGCAACAATGGCGTTTTTGGCAGTGCAAGCCGCGATGTGCCGCTGGAGACTTTGCCCCCGCAGGAGATCTACCAAAAGGCCGAGATCGAACTTGAGGCAGGCGATGCCGAAAAGGCCGTCCGCTTCTTCAGCGAGATCGAACGGCTCTACCCCTATTCCGAATGGGCCAAACGCGCGCTGATCATGTCGGCCTTCGCCTATCACGCCGATCGTGACTACGAGCAATCCCGCGCAGCCGCCCAGCGGTTCCTCGATTTCTACCCGGCCGATGAAGATGCGGCCTATGCGCAATATCTGCTCGCGATCAGCTACTATGACCAGATTGATCAGGTCGGGCGCGATCAGGGTCTGACCTTTCAGGCGCTGCAAGCCCTGCGCACCG
>CAYGUB010000383.1:0-2983 GCA_964352845.1 uncultured Rhodobacterales bacterium
GCGCACATCAAACCGCTGGATAATCCGCTCGGCAAAGAACTGCGTGACGGGCCAGTTGATAAACCCGCGACGGGTCAGGCTTTCGCGCGGCTCGGCGGTCAGCAAAGCGTTCTCGGTCAGGCTCATCTCCGGCGCCGCGGCATGGCCCAACCGCTCTTCGGGCGCACAAAGCAGTCCCATCTCGCGCCGCTCGGCAGGTCCGCGACGGCCCATGCGGCGCGCGTTGAACATCACCGCATCGGGCCGGGTCAGAATCTCGCCCGACAGGGCCGCCAGCAATTCATCCTGACCGTTTCCCGCAACGCCACCTATTCCAAGGATTTCGCGTGAATAGACGTTGAAGTTGATCTCATCGAGCGCCGTCCCGAAGGCGCTCACGGGCTCGGTGCTCAGATCGCGGACCTCCAGCGCAAGCGGGCCCAGCTCATGCGGTTTGACCTCAGGCGTGTGCAGTGCTGTACCCACCATCATCTCCGCCATCTGGTGCGCGCTCTGCGTCTTGGGATCGCATGTCCCCACAACCTTGCCCCGGCGCAGAACGGTCGCGCTGTCACATAGTTTGCGGATCTCCTCGAGCTTATGGCTGATATAAAGGATCGAGACCCCCTCATCGCGCAGCGTCTCCAGCGTGGCAAAGAGGATCTCGACCTCCTGCGGGGTCAACACGCTGGTAGGCTCGTCCATAATCAGCAGCTTCGGATTCTGCACAAGGCAGCGAATGATCTCGACCCGCTGACGCTCGCCCGCAGACAGATCGCCCACATGCCGGGCCGGATCCAGCGGCAGGGCATAGGTTTGCGACACCTCGCGGATCTGGCGGGCCAATTTGCGCAAGCGTGGTGAATGCTCCATCCCCAATGCGATATTTTCGGCGACTGTCAGCGCCTCGAAGAGCGAGAAATGCTGAAAGACCATCGCCACCCCGGCAGCGCGGGCAGCCTTGGGGGCGCCGGGCGCATAAACAGCACCGTTGAGGGTCATCGTACCACGATCCGGACGCACCAGCCCGTAGATCATTTTCACAAGCGTCGATTTTCCCGCGCCATTCTCACCCAAAAGCGCGTGCACCTCGCCCCGTTCTATCGAAAACGAGACGTCATCATTGGCGATGACCCCAGGATAGGCTTTGGTCAGCCCTGCAAGCGAAAGCAGGTCAGTCACGATGCAATATCCTTCCCCAAGGCGTGCAGGCACGCTACGTCCGAGCGTCAGAGCGACAATAGACTGGCCGCGACACCGACCGCAATGGCTTGCGGATGTTTACCCAAGCGCGGATCGCCAATCGGACAGGTGATGCCCGCAATTTGAGCAACGTCATGGCCCAGGTCTCTCAGCCGGGCCTGAAACCGTGCCCATTTGGTGCGCGAGCCGATCAGGCCAGCCTGCGCAAACCCGTGGCAGAGCAGCCTGTGGCACAGCTCCAGATCGAGCTGGTGGGAAAAGGTCACAATCAGGTGGTGGGCCCTGCGCGGCGCGCGTGCGACCAGCTCAGCGGGATGCGCGGCGGGCAGGCAGCTCACGCCTTGCGGGACAAGCTTCGGGAAGCGTTCGGGGCCAGTATCGATCCAGGTCAGATCAAACCGCGCCGATGGCTCCAGCACGCCAACCAATGCGCGCCCGACATGGCCAGCGCCCCAGATCCAAAGCGGCGGGCGGGCAGGGGCCACGGGCTCGGCCAGCCAGCCATCCGACCACAGCAATCCCGTCGCCTGAGCAAGATCTCCGGCCAGGCGCGCAGGCCTCGGCGCGTGGCCAGTGATCTGTCGCGCATAAATTCCGGTCTCAGGCACCGCCTCAACATTGTCAAACCGCTCGGTCACCAGCGTCACCGCCCCACCGCAACATTGCCCCATCGCCGGTCCCAGCGCGATCTGTTGCACCGCAGGTGCCTCAAACGCGCTGCGTGCTGCCTGATATTCCAGCGCCCCGCCGCCGATTGTGCCCGACTGACCGCCGGCATGGACCAGCATCGACGCGCCCGGCTCGCGCGGAACAGAGCCTTTATGCGCCGCAATCATAACCCGTGCGACCACCCCGTGTCGCGCCAACGCCCCGGCCAGTTCCACCCGGTCGAAACTCACCAGCGCACCCGGTCCACCGCATCAAGAATCCGCTCGGGCGTCGCAGGAGCATCCAGTGCCGGATAGTCCTCCCCGCAAGAGGCCACGGCATCGCTCAAGGCCAGCCATGCGGAGATCCCCAGCATCAAAGGCGGCTCGCCCACAGCCTTGGATCGATAGAGTGTCTCGGCCGGATTATCCCCTTCCCACAGGGCGACATTGAAAATCTCGGGCCTGTCGCTGGCACAGGGGATCTTGTATGTGGCAGGCGCATGGGTCGCCAACGCCCCGCGATCATCCCACACCAGCTCTTCCATCGTCAGCCAGCCCGCGCCTTGAACATAGCCGCCCTCGATCTGGCCCAGATCAATCGCCGGGTTCAGCGAGCGGCCACAATCATGCAAGATATCGGCCCGCAAGATCCGGTTCTCTCCGCTCAATGTGTCGATAACCACTTCCGTGACCGCCGCACCATAAGCGAAATAGAAAAACGGCCGCCCCACACCCTTGATCCGGTCCCAGGCCACATCCGGTGTTGCATAAAACCCCGTTGCCGAAAGCGAGACCCGACCGGTATAGACCAGCATCGCCGCCTCGGCAAAAGACAAAACCGCGCTGCCAACATGCACCGCGCCATCCTCAAACACGATATCATCCGCACCGAAATGCGCCAAAAGAAATGCGGCCATCCGTGCCTTGATCTGCTTGCAGGCAGCCAGCACCGCCATCCCGTTGAGATCAGACCCGGATGAGGCCGCCGTGGCTGATGTATTGGGCACCTTATCTGTATCCGTGGCCGTGCTCCTGACAGCCTCCAGCTTCACCCCAAATACCGATGCCGCGACCTGCGCCACTTTGGTAAACAGACCCTGACCCATCTCCGTGCCACCATGGTTAAGATGGATCGAGCCATCCTGATAGAC
>CAYGUB010000384.1:0-2978 GCA_964352845.1 uncultured Rhodobacterales bacterium
GTTACCTCCAACAAGGCGGGCGCGCGGGTGGCCGAAGTGCATGAAGAGCTCGACGCGGCGGAATAAGAAACGGCCCCGGGGGAACGGGTTTGACCAATCCGTTCCCTCATGCGATGCAAGGCCTTGCGAGCTGAAACCCTCGCAACTGGAAAACAAGGTCGGCTGAATGAAAGTCATCATATGCGGGGCAGGGCAGGTCGGCTGGCAAATCGCGCGCCATCTGGCCAGCGAGCGAAATGACGTGACCGTCGTCGACAACAATCCCGATCTGGTCCACCGGGCCACGGAAACGCTGGATGTGCAGGGCATCGCGGGATTTGCGAGCTACCCGGATGTGCTGGACCGTGCCGGCGCGCAGGATGCCGATATGATTATCGCCGCGACCTTCTCTGATGAGGTCAATATGGTGACCTGTCAGGTGGCCCATTCCGTCTTTTCGGTCCCACGCAAAATCGCGCGGCTGCGCAGCCAGTCCTATCTGCGCGCGATCTATTCCGATCTCTACCGGCGCGACCATCTGCCTATCGATGTCGTGATCAGCCCGGAAAAGGAGGTGGCCGAGGCCGCCCTGCAACGGCTCGCAGCCCCTGCGGCCTTTGACACGGAGTATTTTCTGCAAGGCAAGGCCCAGCTACTGGGCATAGCACTGGAAGCGGATTGCCCGGTGCTGAACACGCCCTTGCGGCAGCTGACCGATCTGTTTTCGACCCTGCGCGCCATCGTTGTCGGCGTGCGGCGCGAAGGCGGGCTGTTTGCACCTGCGCCGGGCGACCAGCTTTTTGCCGGCGATCAGGTCTATGTGTGTGCGCATCGCGATGATGTGCCACGCACAATGGAGATTTTCGGCAAGACCGTGTCAAAACAGGAACGCGTGGTCATTATCGGCGGCGGCAATGTCGGCCTGGCCGTCGCCAAATCGCTGGAGACGCGTACCGACCGGATCCGGGCCAAGGTGATCGAGAAGAACCGCTCTATCGCCGAACAGGCCGCCAATGCGCTGGAGCGCACGATCGTTTTGCATGGCGACGGGCTGAATGCCGATCTGCTGGCAGAGGCTAATATCGCCCGGGCCGACGCGGTTCTCGCTGTCACCGATGATGACAAGACAAACCTGCTGGCGGCCGTGCGCGCAAAGGCTGAGGGCTGCCCCATGACCATCGCGCTGGTCAATGATCCGACACTGGTGCCGCTGATGGGGCCGCTCAAGATCGACGCCTATATCAATCCGCGCGCCACGACCGTAAGTTCTATCCTGCGCCATATCCGGCATGGGCGGGTGCGTCAGATCTATTCCATTGGCGACGCGGAGGCGGAGGTGATCGAGGCGCAGGTGCTCTCTACCTCACCCATTGCCGGACAGAAGTTGCGGGAGGTCGATTTCCCCGAAGGCGTATTGGTCGGCGCGCTTCTCAAGGGCGCGGAGCTTGTGCGTCCGACGGGATCGGTTCGGATCGAGGAGGGGGATGTGATCGTGATGTTCGCGCTGACCGACGACGTCCCAGAGGTGGAGCGGCTGTTGCAGGTCTCCATCGATTTCTTCTAGCGCCGTGGTGCGGGCCATTTTCCAGTTGCCGTTCTTCATCCTGTTGATGGGGGTGGGCTCTGTGGCGATGCTGATACCGGCGATCCATGCCTCGGTGCTGGATCTCAACCGGGTGGCCCAGCCATTTTTCTATGGCGCGATCCTGTCGGGCGTGCTGACCACCTTGCTCGCGCTCGTCACGCAAAACCGCACGATCCGCAATGAGCCGCGCAACCAATTGGTCACCTTGCTGGCCGCCTTCACGCTCTTGCCGTTTCTGCTGGCCATCCCGATGCGCGAGGCGATACCCCAGACCAGCTTTTTCAACGCCTATTTCGAGATGGTCTCAAGCATTACCACGACCGGCGCCACAGTCTTTGATGCGCCGCGCGATATCCCTGCGCCAATACATCTGTGGCGGGCACTGATCGGCTGGCTGGGCGGGTTTTTGATGCTGCTCTCGGCCGTGGCCATCCTTGCGCCGATGAATCTGGGCGGGTTCGAGGTGCTGCACCCAACGTCGACCGGCGGGCAAACAAGCCACACCCAGGGACACGCAGTGGCCACGGACCGGCTGGCGCGCTACGCCCGGCAATTGATCCCGATCTATGGGGGTGCCACTGCCTTGCTGTGGCTTATCCTGCTTGTCGCAGGTGCCGAACCGCTGCGCGCGATCTGTATCGCGATGTCGACCCTTTCAACCAGCGGCATCCTGCCCGATGCCACTTTCGAGCAGTCCGGCCCGGGCTTTGCCGGAGAGCTTGCCGTGCTGGCTTTTCTGATGCTTGCCGTTTCGCGCCAGAGCTTTTCGCGCGATCCCAACCGCGAGGGCTGGCGCCGCTTCATTGAGGACCGCGAGGTCCGGCTGGCCCTGATCGCCGTCAGCTCACTGACTTTGGCGCTGTTTGCAGGCCACTGGCTGCGTGCGCTCGAAGTGGGCGAGGAGGCCAATATCGCAATAGCGCTTCAGGCGCTTTGGGGCAGTTTCTTTACCTATATGTCCTTTCTGACAACGACCGGTTTTGCCTCTGCCGACTGGACCGCGGCGCAGGACTGGACGGGGCTGTCCACGCCCGGTCTGGTTCTTGCGGGGCTTTGCATCCTTGGCGGCGGGGTCGCGACCACGGCGGGTGGGGCAAAGCTGTTGCGGATCTATGTGCTCTACCGCCACGGGCTGCGCGAGATGGGCCGGCTGGTCCATCCATCCTCGATCGGGCGCGCTGGAAAACTGGGACGCGATGTGCGCCGCGAGGGGGCGTTTGTCGCGTGGATCTTCTTCATGCTGTTTGCCATGACCATCGCTGTGATCAGCCTCGCGCTTGGGCTGGCCGGGCTGAAATTCGAAGAAGCCTTTCTGTTTGCGATCTCGGGCCTGTCCACGACCGGACCGCTTGTGACAGTCGCGCTTGAGGGCGCGCGCGATTACCCCGATCTGGGGCGCGCGGCCAAATCCGTG
>CAYGUB010000385.1:0-2970 GCA_964352845.1 uncultured Rhodobacterales bacterium
CATCATCGCCATCATCCTGATTGCAATGGATCACAACCTCATCGCCGACCTTCCAGCGCGTGACCTTGTCACCCACGGCCCAGACAATCCCCGACGCGTCAGAGCCGGCGATGTGATACTCCGCCTTATGGACATCGAACGGGCTGATCGGCACGCCCAGACCGGCCCAGACGCCGTTGTAATTGACCCCTGCCGCCATCACCAGAACCAGAACCTCATGGCTGTCAAGCGTCGGAACATCGACCACTTCACACTCAAAAGCCTGCTCGGGCTCTCCGTGGCGCTCGCGCCGGATCGCCCATGCATACATCTGCTTGGGCACATGGCCCAGAGGCGGAATTTCACCCAACTCATAAAGGTCTTTTTGCGGTGCGTTGTAGTCCATCACTCTGTCCTGCGTGTCTAGGGCCATGCCGTCGGTCCTCTCAATAACCATACCAAACTGTGCCGCAACGCAGAATCAAATGCTGCGCTGCGAATGACCTTTAATATTCAGCGCAAAGTAACAATGCAACCCACCAGTAGCTATTTTTGTAATTTTATGTCGCAACGATATGTTTCACGGATGCGGCGTAGTAGGGCACCAGCCCCGAGCCATCGACAATCCTGATCCGCCCATCCTCCTGGCGCGCGATCAATCCGCGCGCCTCCAGCATCGACAGCGCCGCATTCAACCCGTGCTCTTCGCCCGATTGCGGCAGGCAGACCGCGACGCCGCGCGCTTGCAGCCGCGCTATATCGGCTGCGAAACTCTCGCGCAGCTGATCATGGCTCAACGCGGTCCCGGCCTGCGTCAGATGCCAGGCAACCAGCGGCACCGGCAGGACCGGCACAGCACGGGCGACGCCCTCCATCAGACGCAGGCCCAGCGCCTCTGCGGGGTTGTCATGCCCCTCCTCCATGAAATCGCGCAAGGACAAGGGCGCGCCATAAGCCACCCCCGCAAATCCAAGCCGGTGAAACCGCCCCGTGATCCGCTGCAACAGGTGCCGCCCGACATAGGTAACCAGATTGCTCAGCCGAAAACGGAACCGATGCCCGTTATCGCCCTTGGCAGCCACCAGCACCCGGTCCTCAAGCACCCGGTCATAATTCAGCCCGATCGGCACAAAGACCACGTCGCGGCCATCCTGCGGATCAAACCCGTCAAGAATGTAGCTCAGCAGACCGAGCTTTGGCGCCCCCAGCGCCCCGTCCCGCGACAAGCCGCCTTCGGGAAAGACCGCCTGCGTCACGCCCCCCTTGACCGACAACTGCACATATCTGGCCAAAACCGCGCGATAGAGCGGGCTGAGCGAGCGGCGGCGGATAAAATACCCGCCCATCATCTTGATCAGAGGCCGCAACGGCCACACCCGCGCCCATTCGCCAACCGCATAGGACAGCGCACTGTCTTCTTCCGCCAGATAGGTGACCAACACATAATCCATGTTGGATCGGTGGTTCATGACAAATACAACCGTTGCCTCGGGATCGATGGCGTCCATCACCTCCTTGCGCTGCGAGACGACCCGCACCCGGTAAAGCGAGCGCGCAAGCCAGCGCGCCATCCGCGTCCCGAAGCCGAAATAAAGCGTGGCACTGAAGGAGGGCACGATCTCGCGCGCATAGCGCTGCGCGGTCTCGAACACGACATTCTCAGGCACCTTGCGCGCCGCAGCCCGCTCATTGACCGCGCGGATGACATCCGGGTCATAGAGAATGTTCTGGATCATGTCAGAGCGCTGCGCGAGCTTGAAAGGCTGGATCGGCCGCTTCAGCCGCGTATTGAGCCGGGCCACCACCCTCTCGGCCCTGCGCCGGAAAAACCAGCGCACCGAAGGAAACAGCAAATGCGACGCCGCCGTCACCGCCGCCAGCAGCCCTATAAGAACCAAGGCCCAGATGGGCAACTCAACCGTCTGAAACATAAGCAGAGACGCTAACGGAAAGCCGGGCCAAGCAAAACGGGATTCGTCTCAGCACTGAAAATTGTGGACGGCAGCCTGTAGCGTCTGGTGAAATACCTCAAACACTACGCATCACGTAACGCGCTGAAATTCTCGATTTGACCAAATCATACCCGACTGAGGGTGTCGCAGATCTGCCATCCTGTGATCCCCGCGCGCATCTGCAAGCCGGTCTCGAAGGCGTTCCCACAGACCCATTTGCCCCCATCCGCCGGACCGGCCCCGGCAAAGACGCGCGGCCCCGTCACATCAAAGCCCGGCTCACCACCCGTCTGATCCCGGTTCGATGTCGATGATCGCGAAAACCCCCGCTCAGGGGTCTTCCAGCCATGTACAAAATGTCATTTTGCGGATTTGAGATTGTATAAATTGTAGAAACCACGGTTTTCGGCGATGCTTGCGCGCGATGCATCACAAACCTCAAGGAATGACCCAGACATGACCATCCATATCGGCGCCAAACCCGGTGAGATTGCTGAAACAGTTCTGATGCCCGGCGATCCATATCGAGCGAAATGGGCGGCGGAGACGTTTCTGGAAGACGCGAAACTGGTCAATGAGGTGCGCGGAATGCTGGGCTTTACCGGCAGCTGGCGCGGCAACCCTGTGACCATTCAGGGCTCTGGTATGGGGATGCCAAGCCTGTCGATCTACGCCAATGAACTGATCCGCGACTATGATGCCAAGACATTGATCCGTATAGGAAGTTGCGGCGCGATGCAGGATCATATCGGCATCCGTGACCTCATTCTGGCGATGACCTCGACCACGCTGAACACCCCCTCCTCCGGCATCATGCGAGAGCTCAACTACGCCCCCTGCGCTGACTGGGACCTGCTGCACGCGGCTCATAAGGCAGCGCAGACCAAAGGGGCCAGGACACATGTGGGCGGGATCTATTCCTCCGATGTGTTTTATGATGAACGGCCCGATCTCAACGCGCAGATGACCCGCCACGGTATCCTCGCCGTGGAGATGGAAGCCGCCGAGCTCTACACCCTCGCCGCGCGCCATGGCCGCC
>CAYGUB010000386.1:0-2937 GCA_964352845.1 uncultured Rhodobacterales bacterium
GTGCAGATCCCGGTGGGCGCTGCCCGCGATGTTCTGTCGGTGCCCAAGGACGCGCTGATCCAGTCGCCCGGTGGCTGGACCGTCTATGTGGCATCCGAAGACAAGGCCCAGCCGCGCCCTGTCACTTTGGGCGTGCCGCTCGGTGACCGATATGAGGTGCTCAGCGGTCTGCAGGCCGGTGATCTGGTCGTGGTGCGTGGCAATGAACGCCTGCGCCCTGGCCAGGACATTGCGCCCAACCCGGTGGAGACCAACTGATGGGTCTCATTCGCTTCGCCATTGACCGCCCCGTTGCCGTTCTTGCGGCTGTTTTGATGGCCATCCTGTTTGGCGGGATTGCCCTGTCGCGCATCCCCATTCAGCTGGCCCCCGATGTGCGCAAACCCATCGTCGTGATCGAGACCAACTGGCCCGGCGCCGCCCCCTCCGAGGTCGAGCGCGAGATCATCAATCCGCAGGAAGAGGCTTTGCGCGGGCTTGAAGGCCTGGAGATCATGACCTCCCGCGCGCAGACCGGGCAGGCAGAGGTGACGCTGGAATTTGCCGTCGGCACCAATATGAGCCAGTCACTGCTGCTGGTCTCCAATCGGCTCGACCGGGTCAGTGGCTATCCGGCCGAGGCCAATGAGCCTTCGCTGAACACCTCGGGCTCTGACGACAGCCCGATTGCCTGGGTGCTTCTCACAGCGGCCGAGGGCAATACGCGCGCGATGCCCACCTATGGCGATTTCGTCGAGGATGTCATCAAGGACCGGGTCGAAAGGATCGAGGGCGTCTCCGCCGTCAATGTCTTTGGTGGCGTCACACGGGAATTGCAGATCGTCGTCGATCCCCGCCGCCTGTCGCGCTTCGGGCTGACGGTTCCTCAGGTGGTCCAGACGCTGCGGGCCGAGAATATCTCCATCTCTGCAGGCGATGTGGATGAGGGCAAGCGGCGTTATGTCGTGCGCACGGAAGGCAATCTCAACACCGAAGAGGCCATTCGCAACGTCGTGCTGCGCTCCGGCGCACAGACCGACGGGATCGGACGCGTCCGGGTCGGCGACGTGGCGGATGTCGGCTTCGCCTTCAAGGAGCCCACCGCGCGTCTGCGCTTCAAGGGTGAGGCGGGGCTTGCCTTCAACGTCGTGCGGGAGGCAGGCGCGAATGTGATCTCCGTCATGGAAGAGCTGCGCGCCGTCCTCGCAGAGCTTGAGGCCGGACCCGTCACCGCGCAGGGCCTGCTCATGAACCAGGTTTATGACGAGACGATCTATATCAATGGCGCGATTGATCTGGTGACGCAGAATATCTGGATCGGCGGTGCCCTGGCCGCGCTGATCCTGATGCTGTTCCTGCGCTCGCCCCGCGCGACCATCGTGGTCTCCCTGTCGATACCCGTCTCGATTGTCGCCACATTCGTGGTCATGGCGATCACAGGCCGGACGCTCAACGTGATTTCTCTGGCGGGCATTGCCTTTGCGGTCGGGATGATCGTCGACGCGGCCATCGTGGTACTGGAGAACATCTTCCGATTGCGCGAAGCGGGCCATAACCGGCGCGATGCGGCCTATCTCGGCGCCTCGCAGGTCTGGGGCGCGATCCTTGTCTCGGCGCTGACGACCGTGCTGGTCTTTGTGCCGATCCTGATCATGCAGCTGGAAGCCGGTCAGCTGTTTCGCGACATCGCTGTGGCGATCTCGGTCTCGGTGCTGCTGTCGCTTGTTGTTGCGGTCACGGTGATCCCCGCACTTGCCAGCCGCTTGCTGAGCGGCGGGGAGCAAAAGACAATGCGGATCTGGGGACTCGACCATCTGGCGCATGGGTTCCGCAATCTGGTCATGGCCTATGTCCGCATGACCGTCCGGTTCCGCGCAATTGGCTTGCTGATGGTCGGGCTGATCGCGGGTGGGGCGGCGCTGGCAAGCTATGCTTTCCTGCCGCGCCTCGAATATCTGCCAGAGGGCAACCGCAATCTGGTCTTTGGCCTCATCATCCCGCCCCCGGGCTACAATCTCGACACCACAGAGACCATCGCCCAGCGGATCGAACGCGCGGCAGAGCCGCTTTGGCTTGCCGCGCCGGAGACCCAGCTTGAGGACGGAACACCCACAATCGAGAACTTCTTTTTCGTGGCCACCCCCGGCAATTCCTTTGTCGGTGCTGCCGCCGTTGACGGCCAGCGCGCGGGCGAGTTGATCCCGATCCTGAGCGGTCCGATCTTTGCCGAGCCCGGCACCTTCGGCTTCATGACCCAGCCCTCGCTGTTTGGGCGCGGTATCGGCGGCGGGCGCGCGATCGAGCTCAATGTCTCCGGGCAGGATCTGGACGAAATCCTGCAGGTTGCAATGCGCGCGGCGGGGCTGGTCTCTGGACTGCTGCCGCGCTCAGAAGGGCACCAGTTCCGGCCCATCCCGGGCCTTGAGCTTGGCGCGCCCGAGATACGCCTGATGCCCGACCGGCTGCGGCTGGCCGATGCCGGGCTCGACAGCTCTGCGCTTGCGGCCACTGTGGATGCGTTCAATGATGGGCTGCGCGTGGCCGAGATCACCATCGGGTCGGAACGTGTCGATCTGGTCCTCAAAGGCGATCCGACGATCAGCGAAGCCGCCCGCACGCAAGATGTCGGCAATTACCCGGTCGTCACACCGGGAGGGCAGATCGTACCCGTTTCGGCCCTGGCGGATGTGGTGCTGACCGCAGGCCCCACAGAGATCCGGCATCGCGACCGTCTGCGCACCGTCACGCTGGAGGTCCGCCCATCAGACGCGCTGGCTCTGGAAGAAGCGGTCGAGCTGCTTGAACGTGAGGTCGTCGCGGTGTTGCAGGAACAAGGCGTTGGCGAGGATATCCGCCTGAGCGTGTCAGGCACGGCAGATCAGCTGAGCCAGACCTGGTCGGCTATCCAGATTAATCTCATCGTGGCGCTGGTGATCGTCTTCCTTGTGATGGCGATCC
>CAYGUB010000387.1:0-2934 GCA_964352845.1 uncultured Rhodobacterales bacterium
ACACAACCCCCGTGCCGAGCTTGATATGTTTCGTGCGGCAAGCGGCGGTGGCAATCATCAGCTCGGGGCTGGCAGATATCTCCGAGCCGGCCGAATGATGCTCTCCGAACCAGACCTCGTCATAGTCACATCGGTCAAGCCATTCGACCAGCTCAAGATCCTGCTCAAGCGCCAATGTAGGATTGATCCCGGGCTTGTGGAACGGTGCCAGAAAAATACCGAAGCGCATACGGTTCGTCATAAAGTCGTCCTCCCAGATGAGTTTATCTTCCTGTTAGAGCGTCTGACGAAATACCTGAAATATCACGTAACGCGTCCAAAATCTCTGATTTCAGGCAATGTTACGTAATTCAGATTTGTCGCATGACGCCTAAGGTCAAGCAAACCACGGCCCGGTGGTTTCTCAAAGGCTTTTCCGGACACGCCACCCGGTCCATTGGTATGGGTCGTGTTGGAGTGGCAGAGAGGCAGTCATCCAGCGCCAGCAGTGTATGACGCCGTAAGGCAGCAATGACAGCCTCTTCTGCGATGCCGGGAACCGTAGAACATACCTCTCTTATGGGCCGCAGCAGAGTGGGTTAGAGGAGGATGGCCTCCCCCGTGAAGGTCAGATCGTCGAAGTCAAACACATCGGCCACGAAGACCGCGTCACGATCTGCGTTTTCGATCCGGATATTGATGCCGGAATTGCCGACAGAGAAGTTGCGTATCTCGGCGCCCTGGAGATCGATGGCGTCCAGCCCGATCTGATAGTCCAGTATGCGCGTGCTGTCGCGGATCCCTTCGGCATCGGTGAAGGCGAACACATCCGCCCCGCCGCCGCCCCGCAGCGCATCAATCGGGCCGCCCAACCCGTCGAGACGTTCCGCCGCGTCGGTGCCTGTCAGCCGGTCGCTGAGCCCGGCCATTCCTTCGATCAGCGGTAAATCGGGGCTTGCGTCAAAGAGCCTGACATCGGCAAGATCAGAGACACCGGCCAGATAGATATAGTCTCGATCCGCGCCCTCGATGCGGATGGTCAGACCGTTGACAGTCGCTGAGGCCGAGGAAATCTCTGCCCCGTTCAGATCGAGGAAATCTTCGCCCGTATCGAAATCGAGCACCCGCAAGCTGTCGCGCAGACCGGCCTGATCGGCGAAGACGAACACATCGCTGCCGCCGGCGCCATTCACACCATCAATCGCACCGCCCAGAAGCTCGAACCGTTCATCAGCCTCAGTGCCGCGGATGCGGTCGCTGTCTTCGGTCCCCCGGACCACGATGAACTCTGCGGGCTCCTCTACCCGGTCATCCTCCAGCGCCAGCCCCACAATCACCGGATCATGGTCAGAGGCACGCAGCGGGCTGTCATCGAACAGACCCTGATCGACGGGCCGGTCCTGACTGGTGAAGGTGCCATCCAGATTATAGTCGAAAAACACCGGCGTCTGGGAATTGGTGTTCCAGGTGGTGGCGCCCGTCACCTGAGCATTCAGCGCCTCATTGGCCAGTGCGTAATCCAGCGTTCCGACCTGACCCGAGAAACGGAAAGAGCTCACGTCATCTCCCTCAAAGGCGCGGGCCAGATCGGTATAGCCCGCATCCTCAAGCGTGGTGATGGGCGTCTCGCGCGCATAGGCGTTGAGATCGCCCAGGATCAGGCTGTCAGCATCGCCCGATCTGGTAGGATCGGTGGCCAGCCACTCGGCCAGCTCGCGCGCGGCCTCGGTCCGTGTGGCATTGTTGCGCCCGGCTCCGTCGCCCTGATCCTCATCCTGCGGCGCGCCGGTCAGCGAGCCTTTGGATTTGAAGTGATTGACGGCAGCGGTGAAATTGCCCCCGCTTTCCAGATCGGTGAAGGTCTGGGCCAAAGCTGCGCGGTTAAACGCATCCCCGCCCGTCCCGGTGCCCAGCGGGTCGACAAATTCCTGTGCATCGAGAATTGCAGCGTCGCCCACCAGCCCGGTGGTTGTGGTGTCATAGATGAAGCCCACCGCTATCGTATCGCTGCCGACAAATTCCTGACCGGGATCGACAAAGGCCCAGTCGTCGGAGCCAAGCTCTAGGTTGATCTCGGCCACAAGGGTCTGGATTGCAAATGTCTCGCCCGCGAAGTCATTTTCAAGCTCGATCAGCCCGATCACATCGGCATCCATGCCAAGGATCGTCGCGACCAGCTTGTCAGTCTGGCGCGCAAGCTCTTCCGGACTGTCGGCCCCGCGCGGATTTTCCCCGATATCGGTGAGACCGTCTATCGTGGTGAAATAGTTGAGCACGTTGAGCGCGCCGACTTTATAGGCGCTGCCGACATCCTCGGGCTCGGTTGGCAGCGGGTTGGTCGTCTCGTCGAGATCGAGAAACACCTCTTGCGGCAGGCGCAGGCGATACTCGCCGAAATCGAAATCAAAGATCGCCGTCAGATCATTGATACTCTGGCCCATGAAGAAATCGGCCGGATCCTCGATCACTGTGCCATCGGGTGCCAGGATCGGGTCAAGATCAGCGCGGCGTCCGTTGGTGCCGTCATCAATCAAGATCGAGCGGTTGGCGACCTCTTCGAGATAGGCCTCATTTCCCGCCACATCGGGCGTGTTGAGCTGGCTGAACTGAAAGACCTGCCCGTCCGTCGTAAAGGTCGCATTGCCGAAATCCTCATAGTTGAAGCTTTCCGAGAAGGTCAGCGGCTCATCTATCTGGACCAGCATGCCCTCCAGCGCCTCACGCGCGTCGCTATCTGGCAAGGCGGTCGCCACGGCAAGGTTAAGCGGGTCAACCGGTGCCACATCCTCCAACCGGATCTCGGCCACTTCGATTGTGGTCTTGCCAAACCGCTCGACCACGGTTCCCAACACCCGCACCGTATCGCCCGCCTGCACATCAGCAAGCGTCGGACCATTGCCCTCAAGCGCGAAAAGACCCTCCGAGGTGGCAGCATCGCCGTCACGATCTGCAAGC
>CAYGUB010000388.1:0-2924 GCA_964352845.1 uncultured Rhodobacterales bacterium
TCTCCAAACAGGCCTTCATCGCGTATTGCGACGAGAATGCGGGGTCGCTTGATTGCGGCTGGATGCAAAATGCTGGCGTGGATTTCACCACGATTGACCAGACCCGCTACGAGGCGCGGCTGGCTGATCCGCGCGTAGGCGTGACCGTGGCGATTGATCCCGCCTTGCCGCGTGCGATGACGCCGGAAAGCCTGAAGGCGATCGATCACCCGGTGATGATCGTCAATCTGGGCGAGGTCGCGCAGGTGCCTGCCGCCATGCGCGCCGATGATATCGCAGAACAGATCCCCGGCGCGGATTACGTGGCTTTGCCGCAAAGCTGGCATTTCAGCTTTCTTCAGGAATGCAGCACGCTGGGGCGGCTCATCATCGGGTTGAGCGCCGAAGAGAATATCTGCTCTGACGAGGGAATGCGGGACCGCGCGGCATTGCATCATGAGCTTGGCGTCGCGATCGGGGCCTTTCTGGAAGTCAACCTCTTTCCCGCAGCCCCGGTAACGGCCACTGACGGGGTGGATGGCTAGAGGCGGCTTCGGTTTGATCTTGCGGCGTTCTCGCGTTGACATGCCCTGTTGTGCGCGCCAAGCCTTCGATCATGTTTGATTTACGACCCGTCGGATATGTCGTGGGCCTTCTGGTGGCAGCCTTGGGGCTGTCGATGCTGGTGCCCATGCTGCTTGATCTGTCCAATGGCTCGCCCAATTGGAAGATTTTCGCCGAATGCGCGATTGTCACGACGCTGGTTGGCGGGTTGATGACCCTGTCCACCGCCAACAGCATGGGCGGACGTCTCAATATTCAGCAGACCTTCCTTCTGACAACCGGGGTCTGGGTCGTCCTGCCGGTTTTTGGCGCGCTGCCGTTCTTCATGGGCGATATGGGCGCGAATGACACGCGCTATGTGAATGCGTTTTTCGAGGCGATGTCAGGCCTGACCACGACAGGCTCCACCGTGTTCTCGGAGCTTGAGATGCTGCCACAGGGCCTCAATCTGTGGCGCGGCATCCTGCAATGGTATGGCGGGATCGGCATCATCGTTGTGGCGATGGTGTTTTTGCCGGAACTACGCGTGGGCGGCATGCAGATCTTCAAATCCGAAGGGTTTGACACGATGGGCAAGGTCCTGCCGCGCGCAGCCGAGATCGCCACGCAGATCTCCTGGATCTATGTCTCGCTGACCGTGCTTTGCGCGCTTGCCTATCTGGGCGTGGGGCTGGAGCCGTTTGACGCAATCATGCATGCGCTGACAACGCTGTCTACGGGCGGGTTTTCGTCAAGCGACGCCTCTTTCAAGAGCTTTGCGGGCCCGGCGGAATATGTAGCCACCCTGTTCATGATCCTCGCGTCTTTGCCATTTGCGCGCTATGCGCAGCTGCTGGCCGGGACCGCACAGCCGATCTTTCGCGACACGCAGATCCGCGCCTATCTGATTACCATTTTCGCATTGGTTGCGGTGATGGGCCTCTATCGGGTCATCCAGAACGGCGATGGCGGCGAAGAGAGCCTGCGTGGCGCGCTGTTCAACATCACCTCAATCATTTCCGGCACAGGCTACGCAAGCGAGAATTACGAGCGCTGGGGGCCAGTGGCGCCGCTGCTCTTTTTCTTTATCGGGCTGATAGGCGGCTGTGCGGGATCGACCTCCTGTTCGGTGAAGATCTTTCGCTATCAGATCCTCTTTGCCTCGATCGCGGTTCAAATTCGAAAGATCCACCTGCCGCATGGCCTGTTCGCGCCCCGGTTCGAAGGCCGGGCGGTAGGCACGGATGTGCTCAATTCGGTGATGTCATTCTTTGTGCTGTTTTTCGTTACGATGGGCATTCTGTCGATCCTGCTGGCGATGACCGGGCTGGACTTCACCACCGCTGTGTCGGGCGCTGCCACCGCATTGGGCAATATCGGCCCCGGTCTAGGGCCGGTCATCGGGCCGGAGGGCAATTTCTCATCGCTCAATGATACGGCGAAATGGCTCTTGTCGGCGGGTATGCTGATTGGCCGGTTGGAGCTTTTGGTGGTTTACGCCATCGTGACCATAGGATTTTGGAGAAATTGATGACACAGACCGGGATGCGCGCTCTGGGTGCACAGATATCGCATATGCTGAGCGCGCGCGGGGTTGAGGTGATTTTCGGCATCCCCGGGGTCCATAATCAGGAGATGTATCGCGGCATTGAACAGGCCGGGATCAGACACATCCTGGCCCGGAACGAGCAGGGCGCAGGCTTCATGGCCGATGGCTATGCACGTGCCACAGGGCGTCCCGGTGTGGCCTATGTGATCACCGGGCCGGGCCTGTGCAATATCATGAACCCGATGGGTCAGGCCTATTCCGACAGCATCCCGATGCTGGTGATCTCTTCCTGCCTTGACGAGACCGCAGCCCGCCGCGGTCAGTTGCACCAGATGAAGGACCAGCGCGCAGCGGCCGAGATGGTCTGCGACTGGTCGCATGAGGCCAGGACCGCAGAGGCGGCTTATCTGCTGATCGACCGGGCGCTGGAGGAATTTCAGACGCAACGGCCCCGGCCCAAACATATTCAGGTGCCGATCTCGGTGCTTGAGGCCATGGCCGCCCCGCCCAAGAGCCGCGCTGATGCGGGGCTGCAGCAAATGGCCAATATCGGCATTGCGCCCCCTCCCTACGCGGTGGCGCGGGAATTGATCGCGACCAAGCGGCCTTTGTTCATCTTCGGGGGCGGGTTGCGCAATCATATTGATAATTCGGGCCCGCCGATCGAGCGCTATGTGCGCGATGCGATGACGCGCAGCGGGGCTGCAGCCTTTACCACCTATGCCGGGCGCGGCTTGTTGGGCGAGACGCATCCAATGGATTTCGGCGCGTCTCTGGCCCGGCCCGAGAGCGCCGAGATCATCGCGCAGGCGGATCTGGTGATCGCCATCGGCACCGAGCTGTCAGAGGTCGA
>CAYGUB010000389.1:0-2903 GCA_964352845.1 uncultured Rhodobacterales bacterium
GGCGAAGGCGGTGCATTCATCACCGCGATGTCCAACTCCTTCGGCGCGCGTTGGTTCGACGAAGACTGGAACCCCACCTTTGACGGCGAAGCCTGGGCGAACACCGTCAACTTCTTCAAGAACATGATGGATGCGTCTGGCCCGGCCGGTTACGCGACCAACGGGTTCAACGAGAACCTGTCGCTGTTCCAGCAGGGCAAATGCGGCATGTGGATCGATGCGACGGTTGCGGCCTCCTTCGTGACCAACCCTGACGAGTCGACCGTTGCTGACAAAGTCGGCTTTGCCCTGGCACCCGATAATGGCCTTGGCAAACGCTCCAATTGGCTCTGGGCCTGGGCACTCGCCATCCCTGCCGGTACGCAGCAAGTTGACGAAGCCAAGCAGTTCATCGAATGGGCGACCTCGAAAGACTATATCGAGCTTGTCGCAGCCAATGAAGGCTGGGCGAATGTTCCTCCCGGTGCGCGGACCTCTCTCTATGAGAACCCCGAGTATCAGCAGGTGCCTTTCGCGAAGATGACGCTGGAATCGATCCTGTCGGCTGATCCGAATGACTCGACTGTTGAGCCAAGCCCTTATGTAGGTATTCAGTTCGCAGCCATCCCGGAATTTGCGGGCATCGCGACAGAGGTGAGCCAGGAGTTCTCCGCAGCTTACGCCGGTCAGCAGACTGTCGAGCAGGCCCTGGCAAACGCGCAGGAGATCACTGCGGAAGCCATGGAAGCCGCTGGCTACTAAGCCACACGCACCATAAGTCGGACGGCGCGGCCCATCGCGCCGTCTGCACAAAAGACCCATACACCCTTAAGTCACGATACAGGCACTTTCGCGAGCTTCCCCGCAAGGGAGGCTGCCGCAAGCGTCTTTGCCCGTTTGCCCGTAACAGCAAGTCAGGAGCCTCACCATGGCTACAGCACATTCTCAATCTGCAGCTCGCTTCATGATCGCGCCGGCCGTTTTCGTCTTGCTGGTCTGGATGCTCGTGCCTTTGTGCATGACGCTGTATTTCTCTTTCGCCGATTATCGCCCGCTGCGCGGCACGTTTGATGCGTGGATCGGCTTTGACAATTATGTACGTTTTGTCAGTTCCTCCTCCTTCCTCAGATCGGTTGGAACAACGCTGTGGATGGTTGGCGGGATCCTGTCGATCACCATTGTGGGCGGGGTGCTCATGGCGCTGTTGCTTGACCGGCCCATGTTTGGACAGGGCATCGTGCGCATCCTTGTCATTGCACCGTTCTTCGTCATGCCGACCGTCTCGGCGCTGGTGTGGAAGAACATGTTCTTCAATGTCGATAACGGCTTGTTCTCCTACGCTTTCAAAGGGCTCGGGCTGCAACCCTATGACTTCCTCAGTCAGGCGCCGGTCTTCTCGATCATCGTCATCGTCGCCTGGCAATGGTGGCCCTTTGCGACGCTGATCCTGCTGACGGCGGTTCAGTCGCTTGACAGTGAGCAATTGGAAGCCGCCGAGATGGATGGGGCCCCTGCCCTGTCGCGCTTTCGCTTCATCATTCTGCCGCATCTCAGCCGGGCGATCACTGTGGTCATCCTGATCCAGACAATCTTCCTGCTGTCGATCTTCGCGGAAATCTTTGTGACCACCAATGGCGCCTTCGGAACGCGGACGCTGACCTATCTGGTCTACCAGCGCGTCCTTGAAAGCCAGAATGTCGGGCTCGGCTCTGCGGGTGGTATCATCGCGGTCATCCTGGCCAATATCGTTGCGATCTTCCTGATGCGGATCGTCGGCAAGAACCTTGATAGCTGAGGGAGGATAAGCCAATGGCACGTGCAATCACCACGAAACAAAAGCTCACCTGGACCGCCCTTGCCTGGGCCTTCGGATTGCTGATGTTCTTTCCAATCCTGTGGACCTTCCTGACGTCTTTCAAGACCGAAGGCACCGCAATCGCCGATCCGCCCGTCTGGTTCTTCTTCGACTGGACGCTGGAGAACTACACGGCCGTGCAGGAGCGTTCGAACTACCCCAAAGCGCTGATGAACTCGATCATCATCGCGGTAGGCTCCACCCTGCTGGGCATTCTGATCGCGGTCCCGGCTGCGTGGTCAATGGCCTTCGTGCCGGGCAAGCGCACCAAGGATATCCTGTTGTGGATGCTCTCGACCAAGATGTTGCCCGCGGTTGGCGTTCTCTATCCGCTGGTGCTGCTGGCCAAATGGCTTGGCGTGATCGACAGCCGTCTTTTGCTGGTTGTCGTACTGATGCTGATCAACCTGCCGATCATCGTGTGGATGCTCTACACCTATTTCAAGGAAATCCCCGGTGAAATCCTCGAAGCATCCCGCATGGACGGGGCCGATCTGCGCTCGGAAATCCTGTACGTGCTGACGCCGATGGCCTTGCCGGGCATCGCATCCACCATCCTTCTCAACATCATCCTTGCCTGGAACGAGGCTTTCTGGACGATCCTTCTGACGACAGTCGATGCAGCGCCGCTGACGGCCTTCATCGCCAGCTTCTCGGCACCTGAAGGTCTGTTCTACGCCAAGCTTTCGGCGGCCTCGATGATGGCAATTGCGCCAATCCTGATCATGGGTTGGTTCTCACAGAAACAGCTCGTTCGGGGCCTCACATTCGGAGCGGTCAAATAATGGGACAGATCACACTTAACCAAGTTACCAAGAGCTTCGGCGAGACCCAGGTCATTCCGCCGCTTGATCTTGAGATCAATGAGGGCGAATTCGTGGTATTTGTCGGCCCGTCGGGCTGCGGCAAATCCACCCTGCTGCGCCTGATCGCGGGGCTTGAGGACACGACCTCCGGCCATATCAGCATCGATGGCAAGGACGCGACCGAGCTTCCACCCGCCAAGCGCGGTCTGGCCATGGTGTTCCAATCCTACGCGCTCTATCCGCAGATGACCGTCAAGGGGAAC
>CAYGUB010000390.1:0-2901 GCA_964352845.1 uncultured Rhodobacterales bacterium
GTGATGGATTGTCCCGCGGTAACCGTGGCGGTATCGGCAGTGGCAACCGGGTCTTGATTGACAGCTTCCACGTCCTCATCGGAGATTGTGACCCACACTGATGACACCAGCAGCTCGTAAGCAGTTGCATCGGCCTCTTCCAATGATATCGCCACATCAAACGCTTCTTGGCCTTCAACCAGCATGTCATCGACAATGCTCACCGAAAAAGTAGCCGTGGTCTCGCCATCGGGGATCACGACGCTTCCCATGATGTTATCGCCAACTAGGTCTTCGGCTGAAGCAGGATTTGAACCAGCTCCAATGGCCTCGTAATTGACGGTAAGGTCACCGACGTCAGTTCCTCTTGAAACGGTCAAGGTGACAGTCTGCTGGTCGGCGTCCTCCTCAATAAGCCCAGAGGTGTCAGCAGAAAGAATGATGGCTGGATTGCTGACTGGATCAATTGGCACAGTATCAACAATCGGGTCAAAAAACTCCTCGGCCTGCATCGCCGCATCGATGAAATCGGTGTTTCCAGTGAGAGCAAAGTCCAAGATTGCTGCGTCTCGCAGGATAGGATTGGTGATGCCGAGTGCATCCACCTCGGCTTCAGCTGCCTCTCGCAGTTCGGCTGGCAGACTATCAATGGTGATAATGCGGTCTGGCGCGTCGAATGCAACTTCGTCACCAGGCAACAAGCTGTCGCCGCTTGGGATGAGCCAGCTTTCGGCAAACTCACCGTACAAGACTTCGGTGGGAACCGGCGTGGTCAAGATAGTCCCGTCATCTAACCGGAAGTCATCAGCCGGGGTACCGTTTGCATTGCCCAACAGCCCTTCTAGTGTGCCTGGCGCGCGGGTCAGATCAGGTTGTGGGCTGACATTCAAGAAGTCGTTAAAGACACTCACCAAGGTGAAGTCGCCATTGCCGTGATCAATCTGATAATTGTTTCCCGACCTCGCAACTGAGCCAGTGCTAACGGATAGTAGGTCACCGTCTTCTAGGGTTTGTGCGCTGCCATTTATCTGCAGCACGCCTCCGGGCGTTACGCTATCAGTCTCAAGTGAGACAACGACGCCGTCAACGGTAGTGGCCATCGCCTGCGTTACAGACACCGCAGACGACAGGGCTACAAACCGAGCCTGAACCTCATAGTCCTCGCCGCTGGTAGCCCGCGCCAAAACGAACTCTCCAGCGGCTTGGAAGTCATATGCGACGTTGTCGAAGGTAATGAGATGAGGATCACCGAAAGTTGCGCCGCCACGGTCGTCGACAGCATCGCCGATAAGTAAGTACTCTGCATCATTGTCCAAAATCCTAAAAGTTTCAGACTCTGGCCCGGCTGCTGTGATAGAAATCTCAATTGGACCAGCCACGTCGCCAATAACACTAGAAACACTAGCACTCAAGACGAGTTGAGGATTCTCTCCTGGTGCCAGAGTGGTGGTGAAATCTGTAAAGACCGCATTGTTGGTCAAAACCTCCCCGTCAACGAAAATTTCAATTGGAAATGATGTATCGCCAGTTCTAATTAGATCAAATACAATGCTAGTATCTTGCGTTGTTCCAACGACAAAATCTTGTACAAAGGTTAAGGTATTAGCTGCCACAACTTCAATTATTGATCCGCCAGAGTCTGTCGTTTCATCATCCAAAACACGTACACTTGCACCAACAGGTACGCCAGCCTCTCCCAAGCCGATTTCAATTTCTTCACCAAAGAAATCAAGAAAACCGTCGTCAGCATTGATACGAATAGAATTACCGACAAAGGCGACATCATCCTGATCTACTGTTTCACCAATTAGGGCAATCCGATCGCCTATCTCCAAGTCAACAATCGTATCTCCATTCAGGTCTGCTGGCCTACCTAAGAAAGTATCTTGGCCTGCTCCACCAGCCATAACATCATTTCCGCCGACACCCAAAAGACTTGGATCATCTCCTTCAATCTTGTCATCACCAGAAAACCCCTCTAAGTAATCGTCTTGATTACCTCCTACCAAGTGATCGTCGGCACTCAGCACTTTTCCACTAGGCAACTCAAACGCCTCATCCCTGCCGAGTACAAGGTTAGCATTGTCTACAAAAACATTCTCGGACAACTCACGTACTTGTTCGCGCTGGTCTGTAAGGCTTACGATCACCGAAGACGTTCTCGAAGTTATCTCATAAAACTGTGAATTGAGCAGTATATCAGTCGCGTATCTGTAGATTTCACTGAAATGATTAGTAAATGGATTAGTTAAATTATCAAAAGCTATGTAAAGGTTACTAGTGGCATTATCACCATCTCCACCTCGACGGCCCAGAGCTGAATATACTGGATCACCTTCCAACCCAAGGTTTAGCAAACGCAAATCAGAGTCTTCAATAGCGGCCAAGGGTGATGCAAAAGCCAACCCATGAAAACTCACACCAACTTGCTGATTGTCCGGGTTAGCCCTCATAAACAGCTCTGCCATCGCCGCCCCGAGACTATGGCCTGTTACAAATACGTCAGAAACTTCGTTAGCAACTATAAAATTACCAACTGCGTCAAGGAATGGTGTGAAGGCTAAGTAATGCCCCAAGAAATCGAGTTGAAAATCGTCAATCCAGTCGCCAATCTCCTGAGAACCTCGAAACGAGATGGTCAACGAACTCGGAGCATTTTGATCTTCAAATAAGACAGCATCAGCGGTACCAGATAAGACAGGCAAGACACCAGTTTCATTGGTGTAGAGGTAACCATTACCCTGTATATATTCGTCGGCGTCTAGGCCATAGTTCGCCAGCTCATATGTAATCGGCTCCCAATTACCCGGCAGATCACCTGGTAGTACATCAGAGTATGACGCAATTCCGAGATCTATCAAATCAATAATCTCTTCTCCATCCAAAGTCGGATGAAATAGTTTGGTACCTTGAGTATTATTC
>CAYGUB010000391.1:0-2897 GCA_964352845.1 uncultured Rhodobacterales bacterium
GCTACCTCATGCGCCACTGGCACTCGACCCCCTTCGAGATGTGCGAGATCAAGCTCCACGTCAAACTGCCCGTCTTCGTGGCCCGCCAATGGATCCGCCACCGCACCGCGAACGTCAACGAATACTCCGCCCGCTACTCTATCCTCGACCGCGAATTCTACATCCCCGAACCTGACCAGCTCAACGCCCAATCCGTCACCAACAATCAGGGCCGCGGAGAGGTGCTGTCCGGAGAAGAGGCCGCCCGCGTGCTGCGCTACCTGCGCGACGACAGCACCCGCGCCTATGATCACTATGAGGAGATGATCTCTGACGACGGGCAGGCCGGTCTGGCACGCGAACTCGCCCGCATGAACCTGCCCGCGAATATCTACACCCAATGGTACTGGAAAGTGGACCTGCACAACCTGTTCCATTTCCTGCGCCTGCGCGCAGACAGCCACGCCCAATACGAGATCCGCGTCTATGCCGATGCCATCTGCAAACTGGTCGCCGACTGGGTCCCCGCAGCCTACGCAGCTTTTGAAGACTACCGCCTCGGCGGCGCCCAGCTGTCTGCGAAAGGCGTCGATTGCGTGAGACGGATGCTGGCAGGGGAGAAGGTCACGCAGGAGAGTTCGGGAATGAGCAAGGGCGAGTGGCGGGAGTTTGAGGGGGTTTTGCACGACCCCGCATAGCGGGGCTGAAACGGTGCGGTGGAGCGTTTCGGGTGGGAAACGAAATCATCAAGATTTTGATTTCAGCAGGATAATAGTGTCGGGCGACATTCCTGAAACATCAAAAGAGAGACTCTTTTGGCACCGGGGCCGAGCCCGTCTTGCTGGCTTGAGCAGCTCAGTTACGGCTCGGGGCAGGGCTCGTCCGAGATATTGTAGGCGGCCACCCAGTCAATCTCGAAATTGGCAGGCAATGCCGCGTCGCTGACGGGACCGGGCCAACGCCCGCCGAGGGCGAGGTTCAGCAGAATATACATCGGCACATTGTGGTTGGATTTGGTCTCAATCACGCTGACCGCCTTCCGGTCAAGGTAGAAGACGGTCTGCTCCGGCGTCCACAAGACGCCGTAATTGTGAAAGATCTCATCAGGGCTTTCGACCCGGACCGTGCGGCCGCTTTTCTTGTTATCGGGCATGATGTCCCAATGGACCGACGTGTGATAAATACCTCTTTGTTTGCCGGTATATTCCATGATGTCGATTTCGGGCGGCCAGGCGGGGCGGCCCTCAGGCGTATGGTCCCGGGAGGCCAATAACCAGAAGGCAGGCCAGATACCGGGCCCGTGCGGCAGGCGCAGGCGCGCTTCGAAGAACCCGTATTTTTGCTCGAAATAGGTCTCTGTCGACAGCATCCCGGAGACGTACTCAAACCCTCCAAGCGCCGGTCGCATGTCTTGCGGGGCCTTGCGTCCTTCAATCTGCAAAACGCCGTTGGCCAGCTGGAAGGGGTTCAGCGCGAGGCTGCTCTTGCTGTCGCCTGCGAAACCGGGATCGACATAAAGCTGCTGTTCGAGGTTGTTGACCAGAGTCCGCGCGCGAAAGGAGCCGCTCGCGCCGTGTCCATAGTGGTGGCGCCAGGGCGGTGTGTTCGATGTAAACTGTTCGAACTCATCAAGGAAGCTGCGGCGCAGGGCGAGCTTATGGGGGCTGCGCAGCACCGGTCGCATCTCCGGCGGGGCCAAGCGCGGGTCGGGCATCTCAACAGCCAGAGATTGTGATGGTTTATCAATAGGGTAGGCGTCCGTACAGAGTGATCCTGTCTGGGCGGACACGGAGCCCAGAGCACAGACGGCCGTGAAGCCTGCCAACCAGAACGAAATTTTGTCGAATCGCATAGGCCCCCATTGCTCGCCAGAAGCGAGATCGGCCTGTTTATGACGCGATATCCGATCGGAAGGGAAGGGGATGTTGGAAAGAAACTGTTTCCCCGCTTGACGTTAGCATATTGGTCTTGTGACGCGTTAATCTTTCGTTAATAACTTGTGCGTGAGTGGAGTGTTTGTAGCGGGTATTTGGGTAGGAATGACGCATTATTCTCGTAATTTTTTAGTTGACGGATCGCAGTCGGATCAGCGCGTAACGGTTCTGTCTACGGTTAGATCTGAAGGCGCTGTATTGACGCTTCGCAGGATCGTGAAACGCGCTTTTGACATCTTGTTCGTCATTATGTTGCTGCCATTTATATTCTTGTCGCTTCTCATCTGTGCGGTTTTCATAAAAATACATTCGCCCGGATCGCTGTTCTACGCCCAAAAGCGGGTCGGCAGGAATGGCAAGTCTTTCCCATGCCTCAAACTGCGGACGATGGTGCCGCTTGCGGATGAAAAGCTGCGGGACTATCTCGACCAAAACCCGGGCGCGCGTGCAGAATATAACGAGACGCGAAAGCTGCGGAATGATCCGCGCATCATCCCCGTAGTCGGACATTTCCTGCGCCAGACAAGCCTTGACGAGGTACCGCAATTCTTCAACGTCCTGATGGGCCATATGAGCATCGTCGGGCCACGGCCCGTGCCAGCGGATGAGCTTGACCTCTATGGCGCGAGACGTACACATTACCTGAAAGTGCGCCCGGGCATTACGGGGTTTTGGCAAGTCTGTGGACGCTCCGACACGTCCTATGAGAAGCGCGTGCGGATGGATTCCCATTACGTGCGCAATCTGAGCCTGCGGACAGATTTCTTCATCATCATTAAGACCGTACGTGTCATGATGACCGGGCAGGGCGCTTATTGACACAGTGGGAATTGGTGCGTTCGGGGGGCTCGTCAAATTGGCGGTTCGTGCGCAGCTTTGACCCGAAACGGGAGCGGGGAGTGTCCTGAACTCTGTGTATCTGGCCCGGCCCATGCGGTTTCAGATACTCAAGCGTCGAAGCGCTCGCCGAACATTATGGCGAAC
>CAYGUB010000392.1:0-2882 GCA_964352845.1 uncultured Rhodobacterales bacterium
GGCCCCAACCGGATCGATGGAGTTATCGTAGGAAATCACAGCAATCTTGGCGCGCGAGCCGGGATCGCGGGCAACAGCTTTGATCTCGATAATGCCGTCATAGATCTCGGGCACTTCCATCTTGAACAGTTCGGCCATGAACTCAGGCGCAGTGCGGCTCAGGAAGATCTGCGGACCACGCGGCTCGCGCCGCACATCCTTGATAAAGACCCGGATGCGGTCATTTGGGCGGTATGCCTCACGGCCGATTTTCTCGTTGCGGCGCAGGATCGCCTCGCCTCGGCCGATATCAACCACGACATTGCCATATTCTTCCCGCTTGACCAAACCGTTGATAATCGTACCGGCCTTGTCCTTGAATTCCTCGTACTGACGTTCGCGCTCCGCTTCGCGGACCTTTTGCAAGATGACCTGCTTGGCCGATTGTGCCGCGATCCGGCCCATCTCAACCGGGGGCACTTCGTCAATTGCAGTATCACCCACTTTGGGGTCATCCATAAACTCGCGCGCCTGCTCCACCGTGAATTGCGCACGGTCATTTTCAACCTCATCATCCTCAACCACTGTCCTCACCCGGGTAAAGGTGGCCTTGCCGGTCTTGCGATCAATAGAGACCCGGATATCCAGTTCCGCCCCATAACGAGACTTTGCCGCCCGGGCGAGACTTTCTTCCATCGCCTCGATCACCAGCTCAGGGTCAATCATCTTCTCCCGAGCAACAGCCTCGGCGGTTTGCAGCAACTCCAGCTGGTTTGCGGATGTAATAGCCATCTAGTTGGTCTCCTTACCATCGACGACTTCATGGACCTCGTCGAATTGGGTTTCGTCAATTTCGCCCGCATCCTTGCGGCTCTTGAGAACATCGCGGATCAAATCATCGGTCAGAACCAGCTTGGCATCCGACAACCAGTCGAATTTCAAGCCAATCGTCAATTCCGAGCCGGGCGCATCGATGATATTGATCAGAACCTCGTCACCTTCCACACCAACCAATTCGCCCTTGAAGCGCCTGCGCCCGTCTATGAGCTGGTCTGTCTCCAGCTTGGCCTCATAGCCCTGCCAGACGTCAAAATCCTTGAGCCGCGTCAATGGCCGGTCAATCCCGGGCGATGAGACCTCCAGCGTGTATTCCCCCGAAATAGGGTCCTCCACGTCAAGGATCGCCGATAATTCCGTGCTGATTCGCGCACAATCATCCACTTCAATCCCACCTTCGGGACGCTCTGCCATCACCTGCAGGATATCTGTCTTGCCGCCCATCAACCGAATGCGCACCAGCTCAAAGCCAAGCCCCTCAATCAAGGGCTGGGCAATCTCGGCCAGACGCCGGTCGATAGCTGCTTTGGCAATCAGATCAGACATTTCATCTCGACACAAAAAAACGGGCCCACGGCCCGTCGATCTTTCCCGGTGGGTGCTGGGTTTGGACACCAACACGCCGCTATGGCACTGCATATACGCCCCATACTCCCGATCCGCAAGGCCCTCTTTCTTTTGGCCTGACAATATCCCGGAGCGCGAGGCAGAGCCTCGCATAAAAAATACGATGCTGGACGGCGGCGCGGCTGACTGCTGCGATGCCGGAACATTCCAAATAGAGGAGTTTCCAGCATGGTTAAGAAAGCAACGCGCATCTCGCGGTTTGTGCCAGCAGTTGAAAATCAGCCTGTCGTCGTTGGCCTAGATGTTCACAAGAAGACCTGTTCCGTGGCGCTGTTTTCAAAAGAGGACGGGTTGGTAGAGAGCTACACCTGTCCGGCAGGCGCGGCTGCACTGGCCCACCAGCTATCCGAGTTGGACATCAACATTGAGCATATCGTCTGTGAATCCGGCCCAACCGGCTTCGCGCTTTCGCGTTTTTTGACAGACGCAGGTTTCAACATGTCGGTCATTGCAGCGTCTCGCATTCCACGTGGATATGCAGCGACGGCGAAGAATGACCGACTGGATGCGGTGAAGCTGGCGACCTACTACGCGCGGGGGCTATTGCGCCCCATCGCTGTCCCGACTGTTGAACAGGAGGGCTACCGGGCGTTGGTTCGACGGCGTAGACGGATCGCGGAAAGCCGCGGCAAGATCAAACAGAAGATCAAGGGCTTCTTGCTGGCGTCTGGCATTGAGGAACCACACAGCATCCAAAAGTGGTCACTGGCAGCATCTGCTGACCTGACGGCGCTGGATGCGCCGCCACAGCACCACATGGCGCTTGCCTCGATGGTGCGCGAGTACCTGTTCCTGTTGTCTGAGGACAAGATGTTGCGTGCGGAGATCCGAACCGCAACCAAGCGCATGCACGCTCACACCTTCGAACGGCTGACGTCCATTGTTGGGGTGGGGGAAACCGCCGCCTCAAACTTTCTGGCTGAACTGTTCTCGCCGGAGAGGTTCAATAGGCCAGAGGAAGTGACTTCCTATCTCGGTCTGGACCCAGTCGTCAGCCAAAGTGGCGGCAGTGCAGCCCGCGCCAGGATCAGACCCGTGGGGCAGAAACGCCCGCGCGGCATACTCGTCGAAGCTGCATGGCAATGGACGTGGTGCGACCCGGAGGCCAAGGAACTCCACAATCGACATTTTGCGAAGCATGGAATCGGGCAGAAGGCGATAGTCGCCGTTGCCCGCAAGCTCGCAATCAAACTTTGGCGCTTGGCGGTAGACACGCCACCTGCGCCAATGGGGATGCTGCGCGCGGGGTCCGGTCGGCATAACCGACAGTAAAAAAGGGCAGCATCCCCATCAACCGGCGCGTACCGAAAGAGGTGCTTGGTGACCTTACATCATCCTGTCAGGCACGAATAAGAAAAGGCTTGCGCAGCGCGGTGAACGGTATTGGTTTGGCTCCGAACTCGGTGCCTTTTGACAGGCACCGTGAGCTTTGCTGTGGC
>CAYGUB010000393.1:0-2873 GCA_964352845.1 uncultured Rhodobacterales bacterium
ACCATGACTAAACAAGCTTATGATACGATCCCGCCCCCAGCCGGATCAGACCCCTGGAAGATCGTCTCACAGCCTTCAGCCTGAAGGTGCTCGATCTGGCTTTCGAGGTTCTGTCCGGTGGTGGACACGCGCGCATAACCGATCAGCATAGGTTTGGTCCCGATTTGGCGCTGGCATTACGGAACAAATATACGGATTCTTTAAGGCTTTGTTTTTCCGCCCAGAAAATATCGTTCCGTTTGTTATAAGTTTCGGAACATATCATGCCGCCACCGGCATGTCATTCAGGGGCAGGCGCGTATTCATGTCGAGATCGAAGACACCGTATGGATTGATGTGGCTGTATGACAGCGGGTTCAGTGCCGCCATGTCGCGGGTGGTCATTTTCTTGCGCCAAACCTGATCCGCGAGGACATCCTGGATCATGAGCGTGTTCACATAGACCATGCTGGCCTGCAGTAAATGCAGCGACAACACCGAGATTTCCTGATCATCGCGCCGGTTGGATACCAGTTCATGCCCGTTGCCATAGAAGATGAAGTCGTTCACCCCGTTCCAGCGTTCAACTACGTTGAGGCCGGAGTTGATTTCGCGCCGCAAATTCTTATCGCCAAGGTATTTGCACAAAAAGATCGTCTTGGCTGCTTTGCCGAGCTCCAAAAGCGCGGCAAACACCGGGTGGCTTTGGCCGCGGATGAAACGGCGCAGAATGGCCTCTGGTTCTGCGGTCCGCTGTTTCAGGGCTGTCGCCAGTTTGATCATCTCATCATAATGCTGAGCGATCAGATCCCAATTGATTGGTTTGGGCACAAAAAGCGGCTCAAGATTAGGATAGACGCGTTCGGATTTCGGAAGAGCCCGCACCAGTTTTTGACGCGCTATTCCTTTAAACCGGGGCATGAGCTCAAACCCCAGCAAATAGCAGAAGGCAAAACCGACGACGCTCTGGCCGTGGGTATCAACGAACTGGCGATCAATCTCCAGGTCGGTACCGTGATGCAAAACACCTTCGATCATCGACGCCACTTCTGAGGAAGATACCTGCTTGAGCTGCGAATGAATGCAAGTTGCCTTCGCATCGACGTGCCAGTAGATCATGACACCCCGCCCGCCATAACGCTGATGCCACTCGGTCATCAGGTTCTGATCCCAAGACCCGAGCTGGGTAGAATCCGACGCGCAACTGCTGCTTCCATCGCTCCAGATATCTGCAAGGCGTGCACGGTTTGTGGCATCTGCAATGGCACGGGTGGCGGCGCGGAGTGCATTTTTGTGAATGAAGCGCTGCCGAATATAGAGCAGCTCTTTGTAGGTCACATTATGCGGCCCGGCAGCGATAGCCTTTAGCCCGATATTGGTGCCGATCCCATAGAGCGCCAGTAGAAGCCTGCGGGATACCTCATCGCCGGACAGGGCTTGTCGCGCGGCCGCCGTGGGGAAAGATTTGGTGAAGCCGATGCGTAGATCGACCTCCTTGAGCACATCCAACAGGCTGGTCATGGGCCATCGGCGGGTCAATTCCTCCTTCAGTGCATTCAGCATAGCCGGATCATCCTGAGCCTGCACTGGTTTGAGCGATATCCGGGTTTTGCCGCCCCGCGATTTCAGCACCACGTCGTTGTTCGAGGGCAGATCGCGATTGAACGCATCCAGGGCGGAGATGAGATTACCCTTGAGGCGTTCGACGAAGAGATTAGCTTCCAATGGCTGTCCAATGTCCTGGAAATACTGCTCTTTTTTGTCATCGAAATCCTGTGGCAGATCCTGGTCAGGATTGCAGTACCTGGCCGCACCTTCAATCCATACCTCTTTGGTGCGCAGACGCTCCCTCAGGCTTTGAAGGACACAAATCTCATAGTTGAGGCGATTGATGCGGGATGGCCCGCCGGGTCCGGGTTCAATGACAATATCTCGCCACTTGGCTCTGACAACACCGTCAAGCGGCACCGCATCGAGAGAAAAGTATTGCGGTTTCCTGCTTGTATCTGCGGCCAAGACTTCAATGGCATCCAATAGCGGGCGCCAGTTCTGATTGTTTGACCTGAAGGTGAGCGTCTTGAGGATCACCGGCAGAATGCGCCGGTAATGCTGCGCATAGGATCGGCGTATTTTATGATGCACACGGTACGAAAATGACGGGTTTTCTGTACGATATTCGTTCGCCAGACCGCTTATGGTCTTCTGGCTGACCACCGGGAAAATCACATCACACACGCGACCGGTCGGGCCCGCTTCTGCCGCAAGCGCCATCTTGAACAGCAGTGTCGTCTTGCCTTCAACCTTGCGAAACTCGGCCACAAACTCCTTGATGACCTTGGTTTCTGCGCGAGCAGATATCTTGTGGGTGATGCTGATCAGAAGATCACCGAGTTCGTCGGTCAATTCAGCAGCGCGGGGAACAAGAAAACAGCATAGCAACGCATATCGCGTCTCATCCGGGTGTCGGCGCATGTCCCACGCATCTTCTGTGCCCGCCCGCAGTCGGAACCGTTCAACAATGTCAGGATGCACATCCGCCAGGATCGTCTGATCCAAACCGACTGCACAAACGGTTTCCAAGCGTGTCACCGTTCTGAGCACATTTTCGACGCTGGCTGCTCCAGAACTGCGCGATACTTCGGCAAAAGAAGAAGGGCCAGCCGTTGTCTCAAGTAGAGCATCAAGACGCGCCCGATGGTCATCGGAAAGTCGCCCAGCGATCCTGATAAAAAGAATACGCTCAAACCGGCGCTCTGCCTTTGCCATCAGATTTGCCAAGGCTTTTGCCTTGGGCCGGATCATTCGCATGGACAAGAACCATTCTGTAATGGCAGCGTCCGATGTCGCTTCATTTGGGGCGGTCGGCAAAACGGTCTCGACCAGCCAGTTCAGGA
>CAYGUB010000394.1:0-2869 GCA_964352845.1 uncultured Rhodobacterales bacterium
ACCCCAAGCATCGCGACCGGGTGGCGTTCGTGCGCATGGCCTCGGGGCATTTCAAGCGCGGCATGAAGCTGACCCATGTGCGGTCGAAAAAGCCTATGGCGATCAGCAACCCGGTGCTGTTTCTCGCCGCTGACCGGGAGCTGGCCGAGGAGGCCTGGGCGGGCGATATCATCGGCATCCCCAACCATGGTCAGCTGCGTATTGGCGATACGCTGACGGAAGGGGAGGCGCTGCGCGTCGCGGGCATCCCCAGCTTTGCGCCGGAGCTTTTGCAGACGGCCCGGGCGGGTGATCCGCTCAAGGCCAAGCATCTGGAAAAGGCGCTGATGCAATTTGCCGAGGAAGGCGCTGCCAAAGTGTTCAAACCGGCCTTCGGCTCGGGCTTTATCGTCGGCGTCGTGGGCGCGCTGCAATTTGAGGTTCTCGCCTCACGGATCGAGCTGGAATACGGCCTGCCCGTGCGTTTCGAGGCCTCGCAATTCACCTCTGCCCGCTGGGTCACCGGCGCGCATGAGGCGGTGGAGGCTTTCGTGGCCGCCAACAAGCAGCATATCAGCCATGACAATGATGGCGACGTGGTCTATCTGACGCGGCTGCAATGGGATATCGACCGGGTAGAGCGTGACTATCCCGACATCACGCTCAGCGCGACCAAGGAGATGATGGTCTAGCAAAGCCGCCAAAGCACCGCGCGAAAGACGTAGATCACGTAATGCTGTCTGACATCAGATATCTTACCGCGTGACGTGACAGTTGATGGGTCAGGTATGTCGTCAGACGCTATCTATACGCGAAAATGTGAGAACTATTGCACCCCGGGCCTGCTAGGCTGGCGCAAAGCCGCAGAGTTAAGGGGCAAGGAATGGACAGTATCAAAGGTCGCGTCGGTCGCAGGCTCGCCGCTTTTCTGGAGCGGCCCCGCCCGGACTATACGCCATTCGCCGTCACACCGCTTGACAAGCTGCGCGAGACGCTGCGCCCGGGCGATGTGGTGCTGGTGGAAGGCAATACACGGATCTCGACGGCGATCAAATATCTGACCCGCTCGACATGGTCGCATTCGGCCTTTTATGCCGGCGCAGATCACCCGGATGGAGAGCTGATCGAGGCCGATCTGCAGCACGGGGTAATCCATGTGCCACTGTCGAAATATGAAGGCTTCAACATGCGCATCTGCCGTCCCGTGGGTCTGACGGCTGAGGATCTTGACCGCGTGATGGGCCATATGACCGACAGTCTGGGACGTATCTATGACCTCAAGAACATCTTCGATCTGATGCGCTACCTGTTGCCCACACCACCCGTACCGCAACGCTTCCGGCGGCGCATGCTGGCGTTGGGATCGGGCGATCCGACACGGGCCATCTGCTCGACCCTGATTGCCGAGGCGTTCCAGAAAGTGGCCTACCCGATCCTGCCTACCGTCGAGAGCCATCCCAACTGCGCACATTGCGCCGATATCTTGCATATCCGTCACCACTCGCTCTTCACGCCGCGTGATTTCGACCTCTCGCCCTATTTCAAGGTGGTCAAGCCGACGATCGAGCAAGGGTTCGATCCACATGGGCTGACCTGGAACCACGAGCTGGAGGCGCATGAAAAGATCCACAAGCGCGCTGTGACAACGCCTGCATAGATTGACCCCGCCCGCGTTATGCCCTACATGCACCCTACCTGTGGAAAACGTTCACAGGCCGACGCAGGGGCGCGTTGGAACCTGCGTCCCAAATCAAAGCAGCATCACGCCGCAATATTTGGATATAGATGACAAAATTCTCTGACCTGAAACTCCACGCAAAAGTTCTCAAAGCCATTGACGAGGCAGGCTATACGGTGCCCACGCCGATCCAGGCCGGGGCCATCCCGCCCGCGCTGGAAGGGCGCGATGTATTGGGCATCGCCCAGACAGGCACCGGCAAAACCGCCGCCTTCACGATGCCGATGATCACGCTCCTCAACCGGGGTCGGGCCCGCGCGCGCATGCCGCGCAGTCTGGTTCTGGCGCCCACGCGCGAATTGGCAGCCCAGGTGGCCGAGAATTTCGACACTTACGCGAAACACACCAAACTGACCAAGGCGCTGCTGATCGGCGGCGTGTCCTTCAAGGAGCAGGACATGCTGATCGACCGTGGTGTCGATGTGCTGATCGCGACCCCCGGACGGCTTCTCGATCATTTCGAGCGCGGCAAGCTGATCCTGTCCGACGTGAAGGTCATGGTCGTGGATGAGGCCGACCGGATGCTTGATATGGGCTTCATCCCCGATATCGAGCGTATCTTCCAGATGACGCCGTTTACGCGCCAGACGCTGTTTTTCTCCGCCACGATGGCGCCCGAGATCGAGCGGATTACCAACACATTCCTGTCCAACCCGGAGCGGATCGAGGTGGCGCGTCAGGCCACAACCTCCGAGACCATCGCGCAGCAATTATTCGAGCTTCCGGGCACCAAACGCGACGCGCTGGGTAAGCAGAAACGCGATTTCCTACGCCATCTGATCGATCTCGAAGGTGCGGAAGTGACCAACGGGATCATCTTCTGCAACCGCAAGGTCGATGTCGATATCGTGGCCAAATCCTTGAAAAAGCACGGCCATGACGCAGAACCGATCCATGGCGATCTCGACCAGAGCTACCGGACCCGCACGCTTGAGGGCTTCCGCGATGGCAAGATCCGCTTTCTGGTGGCCTCTGACGTCGCCGCGCGCGGGCTCGACATTCCCAATGTGAGCCATGTGTTCAATTTCGACGTGCCAAGCCATGCGGAGGATTACGTCCACCGGATTGGCCGCACAGGCCGCGCAGGCCGGACGGGCAAGGCGCTGATGATCTCGGTGCCGCGCGATGCCAAATACCTCGCCGCGATCGAAA
>CAYGUB010000395.1:0-2842 GCA_964352845.1 uncultured Rhodobacterales bacterium
GAGGGGGCGAACCTCTGGCAGGCGCGGATGGAGGGGGCGAACCTCTGGCAGGCGCGGATGGATAACCGCACATCTCTCAAGGCTGCTACTCTTCGAGGTGCAGCCTTGAGAGATGTGGATTATACCGATGTATCATTTTCGCAAGATCAGATCGACTCTGTCTTTGGGGATGCGACTGTGCGTCTGCCCGCAGGGATAGAGCGTCCGGCACATTGGCCGGATTGGGAGTTGGATTTTGTGCAGTTCCCAGCAGAATGGCAAAAATGGCGTTCTGATCCTGCCTCTTACACACCGCCCGAAAAACCGTCATAAGGCGGGCGATTGAATCGGTTGGAGGCTGCTCGATGCATGATATTCGCATGATCCGGGAGACACCGGAGCTGTTTGACGCCGCAATGGCCCGGCGCGGGGTGGCGTTGCGCTCGGGCGATGTGCTGGCGATTGATGCGGCGCGGCGGGGCAGGATTGCAGCCTCTGAGGAAGCCAGGGCCGCCCAGAACGCCGCCAGCAAGGATGTGGGTGCCGCCAGGGCCAAGGGCGATGAGGCGGAGTTCGAGCGCCTGCGCGCGCTGGTGGCCGAGAAGAAGGCGGAGGTGGCGCAGCTGGCCGAAGAGGCCAAGGCGCAGGATGCAAAGCTGACCGATCTGCTGATGGGGCTGCCCAACCTGCCCTATGATGACGTGCCCGAGGGGGCGGATGAGGCCGACAATGTGGAGATCAACCGCTGGGGCAGCCCGCGTGATTTCGATTTCAAGCCGCTGGAGCATTACGAGCTGCCGGGCGTCAAGCCGGGGATGGATTTCGAGACGGCGGCAAAACTGTCGGGCGCGCGGTTTGTGCTGTTATCAGGCGCTGTGGCGCGGATCCATCGCGCGCTGGCGCAGTTCATGCTTGATATGCATACCGAGCAGAACGGCTTGATCGAGACCTGGGCGCCGGTGATGGTCAATGAGGCCTCGATGTATGGCACGAACCAGCTGCCGAAATTCGCCGAGGACAGTTATCAGACCACCGATGGGATGTGGCTGATCCCGACCTCCGAAGTGACGCTGACCAATATCATGCGCGATGTCATCGCCGAGGAGAGCTATCTGCCGCGCAGGTTTTGTGCGCATTCGCAATGTTTCCGCTCCGAGGCGGGCTCGGCCGGGCGGGACACGGCCGGGATGTTGCGCCAGCACCAGTTCGAGAAGGTCGAGATGGTCTCGATCAGCCATCCCGAGCAGTCTGAGGCGGAGCATGAGCGGATGACGCGCTGTGCCGAGGGCGTGCTGGAGGCATTGGAGCTGCCCTACCGGACGGTGACCCTGTGCACGGGCGATCTGGGTTTCGGCGCACGGCGGACGCATGACATTGAGGTCTGGTTGCCGGGGCAGGATAAATACCGCGAGATCAGCTCGGTCTCGACCTGCGGCGATTTTCAGGCACGCCGGATGAATGCGCGGTTCAAACCCGCCGGCGGCGGGAAGCCGGAATTTGTTCATACGCTGAACGGCTCCGGTCTGGCTGTGGGTCGTGCGTTGATTGCGGTGCTGGAGAATGGGCAGCGGGGCGATGGCTCGGTCGAGATGCCCGTCGCATTGCGGCCCTATCTGGGTGGACGGGCGGCGCTGAATGCGGATGGTGCGCTGGTCTGAGACGGGGTTTGGATTGAACGCCTCCGGCGGGGATATTTGGGGCCAAAAGAAGCACAGGAGGGGTAAATGCAGGCTGCGGGGTATTATGCCGCTGAGGACTGCCGCGTCGAGGATCTGGCGGCCATCTGCGGGGGGCCGTGCGATGATGCGCGGATCAGCCATGCGGAAGAGCTGTTGCATGGCGTGCCGGTTTATGATGCGGCGACACTGGATCTGGAGGTCGGGCGGCGATCTGTGATGGCGGAATGGGCCTGGGTTTTGCGCGCGGGTCCCGGCGTTGTGGTCTTGCGGCAGGGCTGCCCGGATCTTGCGGCGATTGATGCGGCAACTGCGGTGTTCGAGCAGATCATAGCCGAGGAGCGCGGCGCGGCGCGGGCCGATCATTTTGCGGCTGCGGGGAATAATGACCGGGTCTGGAATTCGCTGCAAAAGTTGTGTCTGCGCGCGCCGGAGGTGTTTGTGCGCTATTTCGCGGCCCCCGCGATCGATGCGGTTTGCGAGGCCTGGTTGGGGCCTGGCTATCAGATGAGCACGCAGGTCAATCTGGTGCGCCCCGGCGGGCAGGCGCAAAAGGCGCATCGCGATTATCATCTGGGGTTTCAGACGGCTGAGGCCTTGGCGCAGTTTCCGGCCCATGTGCATGAGCTCTCGCCGACCTTGACGTTGCAGGGCGCTGTGGCGCATTGCGATATGCCGGTAGAGAGTGGGCCCACCAAGCTGCTGCCCTACTCGCAGAGCTATGCTGCGGGCTATGCAGCCTACAGTCTGGAGGCGTTTCAAGACTATTTCGAGCAGCACCATATCCAGCTGGCTTTGCGCAAGGGCGACGCATTGTTCTTCAACCCGGCGCTGTTTCACGCAGCCGGGGCGAATGTCAGCGCGGATATCCAGCGGATGGCCAATCTGATGCAAATCGGCTCTGCCATGGGGCGGGTTCTGGAGGCGATTGATCGTGATGCGATGTGCAATGCGCTCTACCCTGTTATGACGGGGCACCCGCCTGATGCGGCGCGGCGCGCGGTGATTGCGGCCTGTGCGGAGGGTTATTCTTTCCCCACCAATCTCGATACCGATCCACCCATTGGTGGGCTCGCGCCCGCGACGCAGGCCGCCTTATTTGCGCGCGCGCTGGATGAGGGGATGTCGGCGCGCGATTTCGGCAAAGCGCTGGAGGAATTGCGCGGAAGGAGGCGTGCATGAAGGCA
>CAYGUB010000396.1:0-2834 GCA_964352845.1 uncultured Rhodobacterales bacterium
TTTACTTCTCTAAAAGCCATCCACGACTAAATGTTTTTTAAGCTTGTTGGTAACGTATAATTGTATGCAGCGTCTCTCGACGAAGGAGAGATATGCTGTCATCACATATTGTTGGTGGTTCGTTTTATTTTCTATTTGTTGAGTTCTTGTTCATTCATTAATTGTATTTTACTTGATACTTTCATAGTTCTTTCTGAAATCAAAACATGCATGAACAGATGACTTACTGCATTGATTATTAAATTATGTTATTCAATAATTGAGATATTTGCTTCTCTCGATTTATCTACATCGAAAAGGGGAAGACTCATTCACCCAACGCCTTGTAAAGTCAGCAATCATTGTGATTCTAAATAGCTCTTGATACTTTGCTTTATTTCATTATTCTTCGAAATCATCGTATCATAAGTGCTCAAAATAATACTCACATTCACGTTGAATTGAATATAGACTTTCTGCATCTCTGGATCTGCAAGTGAATTCTTTAGATTTTCGATATTCCAAGGCAATAATGCATATCCATAAAAAGACGTATCTCTTTTGACATCGCTCATAGTAAAAGTAATGTATTTGTCATGAAGATCACGCATTTTTGTGTGGTATCCATACATCATCGAATAAGAAGTGTTCGCAGTCATATAATGAAATTTGTAAAGTCTTTGAATAGCTTGTGCCAGGTCATCATCTTTGATCAAATCAAAAGTTCCATTCGATGCACTTCGGTCAAAAGCTGATGTGATTGGGATAAATTTTCGATTGCCATTTGCCATAGTAGTTACCAATCCTAAACTGTCGTCCGGAATAGGAATTCCATCATGTAGCCTTTTGATATTTTTAAGGCTTCTATGGTATCGGTCTATTGCATTTTGCAATGTTTTGGTGTCTTCTTCGAGATTTTCCAAAATTGAGTACAACGTGTTTCTTTCAATGGCTTTATTTTTTTTTGCTTGGTTCCAATTGTTGACCTGTAATGCCAGTAATATACCGACCATAACAAGTAGAATTTCACCAATCGCATAAATCAGATATCTTTTTAGATTTCCTTCATTCAGTAATTTTTTCCTTATTCTGCGAAAGAACTTTATCATACATTCTTCATTTTATTTATTTCGGCTCTAATGACCACCAACGTCCAAGTGTATGGAGCGGACGCAGCGATAGCAAGTCTGATCTTATACACAATGTTGGTGGTTCGTTATAGTTTTATAGTACGTTTTCCAATTCTTTCATTAGTTCAACTATTTCTTTGTTAATTCTAACCATCCTATTAGCATGTCCTGTAGCAAATAATCTTCTGGAATGAAGTTTAACACTCAATTCAAATAAGATTTCTGGATTATCTAGTTTTGAACTCCTTATCTGTCCTAATTTGTCATAGTAGAACCCAGGTTTGTTATTGCGCATGTAATTACTATAAAATTCTTCGACAATAGGATTATTTTTAGAATAAATTTTATCTTCCTCGTAGATAGAATTATATAGTTTTATAATTTTATTCTTCAATTCGACATCAGATATTAATTGAAGGTTTCCTGTAGACTTTAAATCATCGTAAGTAGCATCAGAAGTTGAAAATGTTCTTGTTCCTATTGAGCGTAATATTAATAGCCTTAAGCTGTCAATATTTTGTTGATATAGATTGTTGTCGATTAGGTCAATGGCTTTTTCGGTTAATTCAACATTTCTGTTTTCGTGGTTGATGCGTTCGTCTAACATAAGCGACTGCTCCTTCAAGTCAGAATAAACACTATTCAAGTAAATTGATTCCGATTTATTATTCTTTCTTTCTTGATTCCAATTATTCACTTGTAGGGCAAGTAGAATTCCAATCATCACAAGTAGTATTTCTCCTAGGGAATAAATTAAGTATCTTTTCAGATTTCCTTCATACAGTAATTTCTGTCGTATTCTTCGGAAGAATTTTAACATCGATTCATTATTTTATTTTTGTCCTAATGACCACCAACGGTCTCGCATAAATGGCGTGGCGACCGAATGGGAGGCATGACCATTTTATGCATTGTTGGTGGTTCGTTTTTATTCTTTTTCTATTTCTTCATTTATTGTTTCTTGGATTGCTTCACAGGCTTCTAATGCGGAATTGTAAGTACCAAGTAGTCCATCCTTATAAACTAGTTGTAAATCCAATAAATTTTCGAATTCTCTCTTTTGTAGTAAGGGGAAATTATCGTCATCAAACCCTGAGGGAGGTAGGTTTAGATTTTCGATTTTGAATCTTGAATCAACACTTAGCCAATTTCCGAATTTGGCGACATATTTGGATAAATCAACACTTGCTGAATGATTTATGTCGGTTCTGTCCATGATATAATTTATTGAAGTTTCCCAAGATGACAGACGGATTTTAAGCTCTTCATTCTGAATTAGACTTAATTTGCCCGAGTTAATTAATTCATTTAAGAATCCATTTTGTGGAAAATATCTCGGAGTTGATGTAGCAAGTATTAATAAACTATCCAAATCTACATTTGCATTGACATTGTATCTTTCACCTGTATGATTAAGAATACTTGCAGTTCCTCTAATTTCATTTTGTAATCGATTTATGACATGTAAAAGATTTGACTTGTTTAGTTCAAAATCTTTTTTGAGGTTTAGAAGTGCCTTTTGTTCATCATTTCTTTCTAATCTGTTTTGGTTCCAATTGTTTACTTGTAGTGCCAACAAAATACCTATCATTACCAACAATATTTCTCCAGTTGCATAAAGAAAATACCTTTTCAGTTTGCCTTCTTCAAGTAAATTTTGCCTTATCCTTCTAAAGAATTTTAGCATGAGCTTTTTATTTTGTTTATTCTAATGACCACCAACGG
>CAYGUB010000397.1:0-2828 GCA_964352845.1 uncultured Rhodobacterales bacterium
CCGCGATGGAGCACAAGATGAGGGTACGCATCGGGCGCAGCCACGGAATCCATGCCGAGGCCACCACGATGCGTCTGACCTTCGCGCGGTGCTACGCCGAGATGGACCGCAACAAGACCGGCCTTCAGACCGCGCGCGCCGAGATTGCCACCGGCGCGATCTCCGGTGCTGTCGGGACATTTGCCAATGTCGACCCCGCTGTCGAGGCGCATGTCTGCGCCAGACTTGGCCTGACGCCCGAGCCGATCTCGACCCAGGTGATCCCGCGCGACCGGCATGCGGCGTTCTTTGCGGCTTTGGGCGTGATCGGCAGCTCGATCGAGAATATCGCCACTGAAATTCGCCATATGCAGCGCACGGAGGTGTTGGAGGCCGAGGAGTTTTTCTCCAAAGGCCAGAAAGGCTCCAGCGCAATGCCGCATAAGCGCAACCCGGTGCTGACGGAGAACCTGACCGGTCTGGCGCGGCTCGTGCGTATGGCCGTGGTGCCCGCCATGGAGAATGTCGCGCTATGGCATGAGCGTGACATCTCCCACAGCTCGGTCGAGCGCAATATCGGGCCCGACACCACAATCACGCTTGATTTCGCTCTGGCGCGGCTGACCGGTGTAGTCGAGAAACTGGTGATCTATCCTGACAACATGCTGGCCAATATGAATAAGTTCCGCGGCCTCGTGATGTCTCAGCGCGTCCTGCTGGCACTGACACAGGCCGGTGTCAGCCGGGAGGACAGCTACAAGCTGGTCCAGCGCAACGCGATGAAAGTCTGGGAAGAGGGCAAGGATTTCAAGACCGAGCTTCTGGGCGATCAGGACGTGCTCGCCGCGCTCAGCGCCGAGGAAATCGAGGAGAAGTTTGATCTCGGCTACCACACCAAACATGTCGACACGATCTTCGCCCGCGTCTTCGGTGACACGCCCGCCTGAGGCAGTTTGCGTTTAGTCCGAGGCAGCCGTGTCGCAATGCGCGTTCGACCGCAGGGAGAGGCAGCGCAGTGCGACTCAAATCAAATGCAAACTGCTTTCAGGCAGGAATGCTCCAAAATGACGCGGCGGGAATGATTTCGTTGCCGTCTGGCAAAGCCATGCTATCTTGCCTCACGTAGAGTAGAAAAGGAGCCTATAAGATGAAGACCATTTTGGCCGTTCTGGCCCTGTCTCTGACACCTGCGATTGCCATGGCTGAATGCAGCTACGGCAAACAGCAAGCCGCCTCCTGCAAAGCTGGCACGTCGTTTGACCAGGCCACGGGCACCTGTGTTGCAACCAACGCCTGAGGGTAGCAAATCTATCCCAGCGGCCGCGCCTGATCTGCGCGGCCGTTTTTATATCTGCCGGTTTGCGGCGATGAGCCTCTGGGCGCTTTCACTGCCGGTGGCGAGCTTTGCGGCGGGCGCGGATGATCCTTTGCCCCCAAAGACAACACAGACCACGACCCAGTGCAGTGGTGACGAGATATACGACGAGAAAACAAAAACCTGCATTCCCGCGCAGGACAGCCGGTTTGACGATGACATCCGCTATCAAGCCGTGCGCGAACTGGCCTATGCCGGCGCCTATCTGCGGGCGCGCGACGTGTTGGAAACGCTCGATCCCGATCAAAGCCGCGCACCGACCTATCGCGGCTTTCTCAGCCGCAAGCTGGGCCATCCCGAAGATGCGCTGGCCCATTACTTTGCCGCGCTTGAGCTCGATCCCGACAATATCCTCGCCCGCTCCTATCTCGGCGAGGCCTATCTGGAAATGGGCGACCGACAAGCTGCAGAGCGGCAATTATCCCAGATCCGCACCCGTGGTGGCGCTGACAGCTGGGCGGAGCATCGCTTGCTGGCGGCACTCTCGGGTGGTGCGTTACCGGGCTATTGAAAGAGACGGTTTGCCTAAAATGCCCAACAAACTCTACAGGTGCCGCCGCATGGTTCTAAGAGCTTCTTAACCCGAAATCTCCATCTTTGGTCCTGCGAGAAAAAAAGGGATGGGACCTGAGATGAATAGTTTAGTTGCGACACCGCCTCGTACCGGCGCCCCGATGGGCGCTGGCCGCGTACTGGATATGAACACCACGCTGACCGGCACGCAAAAGGCTGCCGTGATCGTACAGGCCCTGATATCCAAAGGCGGCACCGTTTCTTTGGCGAAGCTTCATCCAGCGGCACAGGAACAGCTGGCACGGGAATTTGCGCTGATCTCCCGGGTGGAGCAGACAGTGCTGGACACAGTGATCGCAGAATTTGAAGAGTCGCTGGATCCCGGTGGTCTCAAATTTCCGTCCGATCAGGCTGCGCGCATGGGGGGCTTGCAGGATGTGGTGGATGGAAAGCTTCTTGGCACGCTGCGCGAGGCCATGGGGCTGGTCGATGATGACGATATCTGGCGCGATGTGGGGGCGCTCGAATCCGAGAAGCTCGGGGAAATCCTCGCCTCCGAAAGCCCGCGCATCGGCGCCTTGATCCTGTCAAAACTGCCACCTGCCCGCGCCTCAGAGATCCTCGCGGACCTGCCGGAAGAGCAAACCGCCATGCTGGCGCAGATGATGGCCACAACAGAGACGGCGTCGCCTGCACTGGTCGATTCCATTGGCCTGAGCATGCTGTCGGCCTCGCGCAGCAATAGCGTCAATGCGCTGAGCGGCGATCCGGTAGGACGCATTGCAGCGATCCTGGATGCGGCAAAACCCTCTGTGCGCGATCAGATGCTCGCGATCCTGCATGAAAACGATCCGGACTTTGCCAAACTGGTTCGGGCTGCGATCTTCACCTTCGACGACATCCCGACCCGTATCGCGATTGCCGATATCCCCAAGGTCGTGCGAGAGGTTGCAGCCGACGA
>CAYGUB010000398.1:0-453 GCA_964352845.1 uncultured Rhodobacterales bacterium
GAGACCTGCACGCCCGAGATCGCCAGCGACGTATGCCCCCCCAGCGAAAAGCCCACCGCGCCCACACGCGCAAGATCGGGCAGCATGGCCATCGGGGCCTGTTCGGTCAGCCGGTCGAGGATCGCACTCAGATCCGCAGGCCGTTCCCATATCTTGACTGTCTGAAAGGGATCACTATCCCCCGAGGTCGTGCCGGGATGGTTCACAGCCGCCACGATAAAGCCGCGCCGCGCCAGTTCCGAGGCCAGCCAGCCAAGCCCCAGAGCATTGCCACCAGAGCCATGCGACAGCAGCACGACAGGCAACAGACCCGGAGCAGGTTTCGCATCGCGCAGCGCATGAAAGCCGTAGAACAGCGCGTTTTGCCCGATCAGCTCGGCCTCGCCTGCCTGCTGGGTCGGATACCAGAAATGCGCATCAAGCGGAACGTCGCGATGATCGGCCTCAAGCGAT
>CAYGUB010000398.1:463-2752 GCA_964352845.1 uncultured Rhodobacterales bacterium
GCGATGTGTTGTGATAGCCCGGAAGGTCTGCGGGCACGGCGCGCATCTCGGTCCCCAGAAGCCACATGGCGATGAAGCCTGCCAGAATGAGGAGACATAAAATGGAACCGATACGCAAAAACCAAGTCATCGCGCCAATCTGCACGAAACCGGCTCATCCACAAGACACTATTGGAGGAGACGTGACGTCTCAAAGACGCCTTTATGAGCAATTTAGAGCCTTTCCTGACCTGCCCGCTTGACGCGCTGGCGCCGAATGCGTATCGCAGTGATTGTGGCGATTTGTTACCGGATTGCGGGCCACGTTAAATATACCGCTAAAAAGGTCGGATCGCGCTCAAGCCTCCCCCTTTCACCGGTGGAGGCTTTTATTTTTGGCGACCGGGCCCCTGCCCCCGCCATGTGAGGAATGAGATGACAAAAGACTGGTCCGCACGCACGAAATCCGTCCACGCAGGCACGCGCCGCAGCCAATATGGTGAACTTTCCGAGGCGATCTACCTGACGCAGGGCTTCTATTACGACACGGCCGAACAGGCCGAGGGCCGGTTCATCGAATCCGGGCCGGATGAATATATCTATGCCCGCTACGGCAACCCGACTGTGCGCATGTTCGAAGACCGGATCGCGGCCATTGAGGGGACTGAGGACGCTTTCGCAACAGCCTCTGGCATGGCGGCGGTCAATGCGGCGCTGATGGGCTATCTGAAGGCGGGCGAGCATGTCGTGTCGTCCCGTGCGCTGTTCGGCTCGTGCCTCTATATCCTTGAGGAAATCCTGCCCCGTTTCGGGGTCGAGGTCACATTTGTCGATGGCACCGATCTTGATGCCTGGAAATCCGCGATCCGGCCTGACACGAAGGCTGTATTTCTCGAGACCGTGGCCAACCCGACGCTGGAGTTGATCGATCTGGCCGCCGTCTCGGAGATCGCGCATGCCAAAGGCGCGTTGGTGATGGTTGACAATGTCTTTGCCACGCCCGTTTTCAGCCACTCCCTGCGCGACGGGGCGGATGTGGTCATATACTCGGCCACCAAGCATATAGACGGTCAGGGGCGGTGTCTTGGCGGTGTGATCCTGAGCACAAGGGAGTTCATCCGAAAAACTGTCGAGCCCTACCTGAAACATACCGGCGGCGCGCTGTCGCCTTTCAACGCGTGGATCATGCTCAAAGGGCTCGAGACGATCCATCTGCGCTGTCAGGCGCAAGCCGAAAGCGCGCTTGCCATTGCCTCCGCGCTGGAAGGCCATCCGAACCTAGCGCAGACGCTATACCCGTATCTGGCCTCACACCCGCAACATGCCATCGCCAAAAAGCAGATGGATGCCGGCGGCACGGTCATCGCGCTTGATATCCGTGGCGGCAAGAAGGCCGCCTTCCGGTTTCTCAACGCACTTGAGATCGTCTCCCTGTCCAACAATCTGGGCGACAGCAAATCGCTCATCACCCATCCCGCCACCACAACCCATCAACGCCTGACGCCCCAGCAGCGCCAGACGCTGGGGATTACCGACGGTCTGGTGCGCCTGAGCGTGGGGCTGGAGGATCAGGGCGATCTGCTGGCAGATATTACAAACGCTCTCGATTTGATCTGATCGCGTCACAAAACCGTATATATGGTTAATTAAATTGGTAATGCGCGGCCCCAGCGCGCATATAAGAGATGCGCGAACCGTTAGGAGGGACTTCATGAACGTCCACACGCCGGAAATTGACCGCCACCCCAGCAAGCAAGAGGCTGAGGCCGCGTTACGACTACTCCGCGATTGGGCAGACGGGGTATCTGATGCCGAGATTGCCGATCTCGATCCGCTTGTAGCCCGGCTTTTGCCTGGTCAGGAAGTTTCGAACTATCCTTCCCTTGCCCGCGCGTACCCGGAAGATTTCGAGGTGGATGAGCGCTACAAAGCCTCCATGCCCGATCTGCAAAATGGTCCGACATCGCTTATTCGCGGTGCGATCCAGCAAATCCAGCATGTGGGCATCTCGAATTTCCGGCTGCCGATCAATTTCCATACCCGTGACAATGGTGATCTGACGCTTGAGACCTCTGTGACCGGGACGGTCAGCCTTGAGGCGGAGAAGAAAGGCATCAACATGTCGCGCATCATGCGCAGCTTCTACAAACGCGCCGAAGAGACGTTCAGCTTCGAAGTGATTGAGCGCACGCTTGACGCCTACAAGCAAGACCTTGAGAGTTTCGACGCCCGTATCCAGATGCGCTTCTCCTTCCCGATGAAGGTCGAAAGCCTGCGCTCGGGCCTGTCGGGCTACCAGTATTACGACAT
>CAYGUB010000399.1:0-2742 GCA_964352845.1 uncultured Rhodobacterales bacterium
GTCATGGTCGCGCTCGTGGCCGATCACGGGGTGGAATACCTGTTTGCCACGGTCGTGCTGATGGGGATCATTCAGATCGCGGCGGGGATCTTCAAGCTAGGCAAGTTCATCCGGCTGGTGCCGCATCCGGTCATGCTGGGTTTTGTCAACGGGCTGGCGATTGTGATTTTCCTCGCGCAGCTCGGTCAGTTTCAGGTGCCCGGGACCGCCGAAAGCGCGGGCCACGGCATGGCAAATGGAGAGTGGATGACCGGCCTGCCGCTGGCGATTATGCTGGGGCTGACCGTGCTGACCATGGCCATCATCTACCTCACCCCCAAGATCACCAATGCCATTCCCGCGCCGCTGGCGGGTATCGGGATTGTCGCGATCATCGTGATCGTGTTGGGCATTGATGTGCCGCGTGTGGGCGATCTGGCCTCCATCGAGGGCGGGTTGCCGTCCTTCCACATCCCGATGGTGCCGCTCAGCTTTGAGACCTTCTGGATTATCCTGCCCTATGCGCTGATCCTGTCGGCCATCGGTCTGATCGAGAGCCTTCTGACGCTCAACCTTGTGGGCGAGATCACCAATAAGCGCGGCGGGGCCAGCCAGGAATGTATCGCGCAGGGCGTGGCCAACACGGTGACGGGCTTCTTTGGCGGCATGGGTGGCTGCGCGATGATTGGCCAGTCCATGATTAACGTCAAATCCGGCGGCCGGACCCGCGTGGCAGGGATCGCCGCCGCTGTGTTTTTGCTTTTGTTCATCGTCGTTGCCGCCCCGCTGATCGAGCAGATCCCGCTTGCGGCACTTGTGGGCGTGATGTTCATGGTGGTGATCGGGACATTTGCCTGGAACAGTTTCAACATCATGCGCCGTGTGCCGCGGATTGATGCATTCGTGATCGTTCTCGTGACCATCACGACTGTCATGTATGATCTTGCGATTGCCGTTGTCGTCGGCGTGATCGTCTCCGCGCTGGCTTATGCCTGGCAGAACGCGACCCGGATCCATGCCAAAGTCTACGAGACCCCCGAAGGCGCCAAGGTCTATCAGGTGCAGGGCCCGCTTTTCTTTGGCTCTGCCGAGGGCTTCTCAGAGCTGTTCACCCCGCGCGATGATCCGTCTTTGGTGGTGATTGATTTCGCAGATAGTCGCGTGGCCGACCAATCCGCGCTGCAGGCGATCGAGACGATTGCCGAGAAATACGAGGCTCAGGGCAAGCGGGTGGAGCTGCGCCATCTCAGCCGCGATTGCCACGATCTGCTGACCCGCGCAGGCCAGTTGATGATCGATAGCGACGACGACCCCGACTACCAGATCGCCGCAAATTATTCGGTGAAAACCGGCGTTATGGCGGGCGGGCACTAAGAGGCTCTAGCGCCGCAGATCCTTGTAGGGGCAGACATCATCCTCGAACGGGACATGCCTGCGCCGGAAGGTGCGCCCGGGAATGCAAACGGGGTTGCTGATCCGGTCCATGCGGAAATGCCGGAAATCTTCGCGCGCAGGGTCCCAGCCGACGAGATACCACAAAGGTTGCAAGATCAGCATGGCCTGTGGCTCGACCTCGCGGCTTGTGCGGGCGCCTTTGGCGTCGCGGTAGTCAAATCGCAGATAGGTCTGCTCCAGAAAAGAGGCCTCGAAAGCTGGCAGCAGATCGGGGTCAATCTGGCCCAGATCGGAAAGGTCCTGACGCGGTGACAGCTGGCCAATATGCAGACAGTCGAGAAACCGGCGCAGATCGCGCACCTTGTCGGATGGCAGGGATTTCTCGATCTTGGCAAGCCCAGCATCAGCCAGCTCGGAGAATGGCAGGTTCTGGGCCGCCCGCATCGCCGCCACACTGATCAACAGCGCAAATACTTCCGCCACCGATAGCCGCGCGGTTGTCTGCATGGATTGCGGATCAAGCTGCACGCCACCCCCGCGCCCGGGCTCTGAGTGGATCACAAACCCCTCATCACGCAGGGCACCGATATCGCGCAACAGCGTTCTGCGCGAAGCGCCGACCTCCCGGGCCAATGCGTCAATTGTCGATGTTCCATTGCGCCGCAGCACCCGGACGATGGTGTCATGTCTGTGTCTGATCTTCATCTTTCGACTTTAACACATTTGGTGACAAATTTTGGCACTATTTGGATCTAGACACGTTTCAGAACAGATCAACAAGGAGAGATCAATCATGAAACGCAGTGCAGTAAACCCATGGGACTGGTCATTGAAACTTGGCTATAATCAGGCCGAGCTTATCGAGGGCCAATCGCGTCAGCTGGTCTGCGCGGGCCAGACCGCCGTTGATGGCGAAGGCAATCCCCAGCATCTGGGTGATATGCGCGGCCAGATTGGCCTCGCGCTTGATAATCTGGAGGCCGTGCTGACTGGCGCGGATATGGGCTTGCGCGATATCATCCGGCTTGGCGTCTACGTGACGGATGTGGATGAGGCGCTGAAGCATTTCGACCTTTTCGGGATGCGGTTCGGGGCGGTACAATCCGCCCCGCCCATGACCTTGCTGGGCGTCACGCGTCTGGCCATCCCCGGCCTGATGTTCGAGATTGAGGCGACAGCCGCCGCATAACGGCTGTTCCCAAGACCAGCGCGGGCAGCCGGTATTGACTATAGCGTCTGACGAACTAGCTAAATATCACGTATCACATAACGCGTTGAAATCTCTGATTTCAGGCAGCGTTATGTGATTCAGGTTTTTCGCATGACGCTTTAGCTGCCTTGTGCAGAGCCTCGGGTCCTGCGGGGCGG
>CAYGUB010000400.1:0-2725 GCA_964352845.1 uncultured Rhodobacterales bacterium
TCTGATTGCTGCCGGTTTGCTGATCCTTGGGCGGGTCATGGGGGTGAGTGGGCGCGCGCAGGCGCTGGTTCTCGCCGTGCTGTTTGGGGCCGTGCTGCTGTTCCAACTGGCTTTGCCGCAGGGCAATGCGCTGCGCGAGGCCACCGGCGGATCGGCGCGGCCTTGGTTGATTCTGGCGGGGGTCGCTGCGGTGATCTTTGCCTATCGCGGCCTGTTGGCGAGGTTACGGGCGCGCCATGATGCGACAAATTCCGAGCCTGGGCAGCAAGGCACGTTCAGCGCGGCAGAGCTGGATCGCTATGCGCGTCATATCGTGCTGCGCGAGGTCGGCGGGCCGGGGCAGAAAAAGCTCAAGGCTGCGCGCGTGCTGGTGATCGGGGCCGGGGGGCTCGGATCGCCCGTGCTGCAATATCTTGCCGCCGCAGGCGTGGGCACAATCGGCGTGATCGATGATGATACGGTCGACAACTCCAACCTGCAACGGCAGGTGATCCACACCGATGCGCGGATCGGCATGCCGAAGGTCTTCTCGGCGCAGGCCGCGATTGCCGAGCAGAACCCGTTTGTGACCCTGCGCCCCTATCACCGCCGGCTGACGGAGGATGTCGCACCGGAGCTCGTGGCAGAGTATGATCTTGTGCTGGATGGCTCGGATAATTTCGAGACGCGCTATCTGGTCAACAGGATCTGCGTCGATGCGGGCCTGCCGTTGATCGCAGCGGCGATCACGCAATGGGAGGGGCAGATAAGCCTCTATGACCCGGCGCGGGGCGGTCCGTGCTATCAATGCGTCTTCCCGCAAGCGCCCGCGCCGGGGCTCGCGCCCAGCTGTGCCGAGGCGGGGGTGATGGGCCCCTTGCCGGGCGTGCTTGGTGCCATGATGGCTGGTGAGGCGATCAAATGGATCACAGGCGCAGGCGCCGATCTGCGGGGGCGTCTGATGCTGTATGATGCGCTTTATGCCGAGAACCGGATCATCGAGACCAAGGCGCGGGCGGATTGTCCGATTTGTGGGCCTCGATAGGCGTAAACACACTATCTTGTGGGTAACCACAAAAACCTCTTTACTCCGCCGCACAGTCCCTTCACCATATATGGAAGCGTTCGTTCATAAGAAAACGATATTTTGACCGAGGCCAAGCATTTGGGGGGCAGGCAAATCCCCGGCGCAATTAGGTCTCCTTGAGCGTTCAGACAGGGGATAGAGCATGTCGGACCTTGACCAGTATTTGGACATAGAAGACCTTCACCCGATTGATATGATTGAGACTATGGCCGCCCATCACGAATGGGATTTCGACCGGATCGCAGAGGATCAGATCGCCATGGCGATCGAGGGGCAGTGGCGGACCTATTCAATCACGCTGGCTTGGTCGGATTATGACGAGATGTTGCGCATGGTCTCCACCTTCGAGATGGAACCCCCCGATGATAAATTGCCCGCGCTTTATGAGGTGCTCAACCGGGCCAACGATACCAGTTGGGCGGGTGCGTTCAGCTATTGGTCCAAGCGAAAGCTGATGGTGTTCCGCTACGGGTTGATGCTTGCGGGCGGCGCGGGCGCGGGGCCTGACCAGATCGACCGGATGCTGAGCACTGCCGTGGGCATGTCCGAGCGGTTTTACCCGGCCTTCCAACTGGTCTGCTGGGGCGACCGGACCCCCAAGGACGCGATGCAGGTCGCCATTGCAGAGGCCTACGGGCGCGCCTAGACTGCTGCCCAGCAAGGGGGCGGGATGGATCACAGCGAAGTAACTAAACGCGGCTTGGTGCTGCTGGGCTGCGGCAAGATGGGGTCTGCGCTGCTGGCGGGCTGGCTTGCGCGCGGGGTCCCGGCGTCCTGTGTGCATGTGATCGAGCCTTCCCCCTCGGACTGGCTGCGGGGGCAAGGCGTTGCGCTGAACGGGACCTTGCCTCAAAGCCCCGCCATCGTGCTTATCGCCGTCAAGCCGCAGATGATGGGAGATGCGCTGCCGCAGCTGTCTCGGTTGACGCCGGAGACGGTCATTCTGTCCATTGCTGCGGGCAGCTCTATCGCGAGTTTTGAAGCCGCATTTGGCCCCGATATGCCGGTGATCCGCTCCATGCCCAACACGCCCGCCGCAGTGGGACGCGGGATCACGGCCATTGTGGGCAATGCGCATGCCAATGCGGCGCATCTGGCGCTGGCAGAGGGGCTGCTGGCCGCCGTGGGAGAGGTCGTGCGGCTTGAGGATGAGGCGCAGATCGACGCGGTCACGGGGGTCTCCGGCTCGGGGCCCGCATATGTGTTCCACCTGATCGAATGTCTGGCAGAGGCCGGAATGGCTGAAGGGCTCGCGCCTGATCTGGCGATGCAACTGGCCAAGGCCACCGTGGCGGGCGCGGGCCATCTGGCGCAGGAGGCGAATGAGGATCCGGCGCAGTTGCGGATCAATGTGACCAGCCCGGGCGGGACAACCGCCGCAGCGCTTGAGGTTTTGATGGATGCACAAACGGGCTTTCCGCCCTTGCTCAGACGCGCTGTCAGCGCTGCAACCGCGCGTGGACGAGAATTGGGGAGGACAGAATGATCGAGTTTGATGACTTCATGAAAGTCGATATCCGGGTGGGTCAGATTACCCGCGCAGAGCATTTCCCCGAGGCGCGCAAACCGGCCTACAGGCTCTGGGTCGATTTCGGGCCGGAGCTGGGCGAGAAGAAGAGCTCGGCCCAGATCACGGCGCATTACGCGTTGGAGGATCTG
>CAYGUB010000401.1:0-2720 GCA_964352845.1 uncultured Rhodobacterales bacterium
CAGCTATTCCGCCCAGTTCTATGATCTGTCGCCGCTGCGGGCATTTCGCGGCCCGGTGACGGAGATGGGCCGGTTTTGCGTCGATCCCGACCACAGCGATCCGACCATTTTGCGCGTGGCCTGGGCCTTTCTGGCCCGGCAGGTCCAACGCAGCGGGGCGAAGATGCTTTTCGGCTGCTCTTCCTTTGCCGGGACAGAGCCTCAGGATTATGCGGACACGTTCCGCCTTTTGCGCGCCCGCCATCTTGGCCCGGATCGGTTGCGGCCCGCAATAGCGGCCCCGGAGGTCGTCCGTTTTGGCGATAAGGCCGGGCAGGGCGCGCCCGACATAGTGGCCGCGATGCGCGCCATGCCGCCGCTCTTGCGCAGCTATCTGGTGATGGGCGGTTGGGTCAGCGATCACGCGGTGATTGATCGCGATCTGGGCACGATGCATGTCTTCACCGGGCTTGAGATCGCAGCGATCCCGCCTGCGCGCCGCAGGTTTTTACAAGGCGTCGCACCGGGCGGACCGGTCAGCGGTTGACGATGTTGCGCTGAGATCGTAGCCCCGGCGCATGGCACGTACACCTCTTTTGCAGCTGACCGATATTTCGCTGACCTTCGGCGGCGATCCGGTTTTTGACGATCTGTGCGTTGTGGTCCAGCCCGGTGACAGGCTGGCGCTGGTGGGGCGCAATGGCTCGGGCAAATCGACCCTGATGAAGGTGATGGGCGGGCTGGTAGAGCCTGATGCGGGCGCACGGGTCCTGTCGCCCGGGGTCAGCACCGGCTATATGGAACAAGAGCCTGATCTGAGCGGCTTTGCGACGCTGGGCGATTATGCCGGCAGCGATATGGATCCGGGCGATGCATATCGGGTGGAGGCCGCCGCCGAAGGGCTGAAGCTCAACCTTGAGGCAGCGACAGGCACGGCATCGGGCGGCGAACGCCGTCGCGCGGCACTCGCAAAGCTTTTGGCAGAAGCGCCGGAGCTGATGTTGCTCGACGAGCCTACGAACCACCTCGATATCGAGGCGATTGCCTGGCTGGAGGCAGAGCTTGCAGCGACCCGCGCGGCTTTCATCCTGATCAGCCATGATCGCGCCTTCCTGCGCGCGCTGACCCGGTCCACCTTCTGGATCGATCGCGGAATAGTGCGGCGGCAGGATAAGGGTTTTGATGCGTTTGAGGCCTGGCGCGACAAGACCTGGGAGGAAGAGGATCTGGAACGCCACAAGCTCAAGCGCAAGATCAAGGCAGAGGCGCGCTGGGCGGTCGAGGGCATTTCAGCCCGGCGCAAGCGCAATATGGGCCGGGTCCGCGCGCTGGGAGAGCTGCGCGCGGCGAGTGCGGCCCAGATCGACCGGCAGGGCACTGCGGCCATGGCATTTGAGGCGGGACCCAAAAGCGGTAAACAGGTGATCGTGGCCGAAGCGATCTCCAAAAGCTTTGGCACGCGGCGCATCGTGCAGGATTTCTCGATCAAGGTCGGGCGGGGCGAACGCGTGGCCTTTGTCGGGCCCAATGGTGCGGGCAAGACCACGCTGCTCAACATGCTGATTGGCCAGACAGAGCCGGATACAGGCACGGTAAAACTGGGGACAAATCTGGTCCCGGCTGTGTTTGATCAAAACCGCGCGGCGCTGAACCCTGAGGACACGCTCTGGGCCTCGCTGACCGAGGATACGGCGCTGCGGGTGCGGGGCCAGTCCGACTACATCAATGTGCGCGGCCAGCCCAAACATATCGTGGGCTATCTCAAGGAGTTTCTGTTTGACGAGGCACAGGCCCGCGCGCCGGTCCGCTCGCTGTCGGGCGGTGAGAAAGCGCGGCTTTTGCTGGCCCGGCTGATGGCGCGCGAAAGCAACCTGCTGATCCTCGATGAGCCGACCAATGATCTCGATATCGAGACGCTCGATCTGTTGCAGGAGCTTGTCACCGATTACGACGGCACGGTGCTTCTGGTCAGCCATGACCGCGATTTTCTCGACCGGGTTGCAACAACGACCATAGCGCTGCGCGACGGCCGTGCGACGGCTTATGCGGGGGGCTGGTCCGACTATCAAAGCCAGATGCGCGAGACCGAGAAAGCGACCGCCGCAAAGGCGAAACCTGCGGGCAAACCCGGGGCGAAGCCTGCGAAATCTGCGGCCAGGGACGGGCTCAGTTTCACCGAGAAGCACCGGCTGGAGGCCTTGCCTGCCGAGATCGAGCGCCTGGAGGCGGAAATCGCAAAACTCGGCGAATATCTCAGTGACCCCGCATTGTTTACCGAGCAACCTGCGAAATTTGCCAAGGCGAGCGAGGCCTTGGTGGAACGCCACGCAGCGCTGAGTGCTGCGGAAGAGGAATGGATGATGCTCGAAGAGAAGGCGGGGTAGCGGATGCGGGTGACGCTAGATGAGATCGGGGCGCTTGCGCGGGCTGCGCTGGTGCAGCACGGTGCGCTGGACTGGATCGCGGCAGAGGTTGCGCGGGCGGTGCGCCGGGCAGAGGAAACAGGCAATGTGATCTGCGGGCTTTACTATCTGGAAAGCTACTGCCTGCAACTGGCCTCAGGCCGGGTCAAAGGCGATGTGGAGCCTTTGGTCAGCCTTCCGCGCCCCGGCGCGGTGACGTCAGATGCGCGGTTTGGCTTTGCGCAGGCGGCCTTCGCCCGCGCCCTGCCACAGGCGCTTGAGGCGGCGCGCCGCAATGGCATCGCGAGCCTTGCGGTGGCCCACGCCCATACCTGCACC
>CAYGUB010000402.1:0-2719 GCA_964352845.1 uncultured Rhodobacterales bacterium
ATATCGTATGGCAAGTACTCTTTGCACATTGTAGCCTGCCGCCCATGATGCTGTTTGATCGTCTCCTGCTGCTCAGCCCCCTTGATGCGCTCGCGCTCGGGCTGTTATTTGCAACCTGGTTGGGGCTTACGTGGTGGATCGAGCATCCTGGCGGCAAACGCCCCTCGGTCACCGTGCTGATGGTGGAGTTCCGCCGCGACTGGCTGAGGGAATTTGTCACCCGCGATCCGCGTATTTTCGACGCACAGATCCTGACAAGCCTGCGGCAGGGGACCTCCTTCTTTGCCTCGGGCTGCATGCTCGCCATAGGCGGCGTGCTGGCACTGATCGGCAATACCGAGCCGCTCAAGATGGTGGCCAAGGACCTGTCGGCCAGCGACTTGCCGGATGTGATCTGGCAGCTCAAGCTGATGACCGTGCTGATCTTCCTGACACACGGCTTTCTGAAATTCGTCTGGGCCAACAGGCTGTTTGGCTATTGCGCCGTCGTTATGGCCTCGGTTCCCAACGATACAAACGATATACGCGCCTATCCCCGCGCGGCACAGGCGGCCGAGATCAACATAAGGGCCGCGTGGAATTTCAATCGCGGCCTGCGCTCGATCTACTTCTCACTCGGCGCGCTGGCTTGGCTGCTGGGCCCCATAGCGCTGCTGATCGCCGTCGCGACTGTGTGCTACATCATCTGGCAACGAGAATTCTCTTCCACCGCGCGTGACATTATTCAGGGCTCTGTACCCCATACCACGGACACCAGAACGTGATCACATGTCACAAGCAGCTAGGCTATAAGGATCGTCATGAAAAAATTCGCTTTGCTCTTTGCGCTGAGTATGCTCGGCGCACCCGCCCTCGCCGATCAGGCGAAGATAGAAAACGCCACGGCCACGGCTTCGGGCAATACGTGGACTTTCTCGGTCACCATCCGGCATCCTGATACCGGCTGGGACCACTATGCCGATGGCTGGTCGGTCAACACGCCCGATGGGGTCGAGATCGGATACAGAACGCTGGCCCATCCGCATGAGAATGAGCAGCCCTTCACCCGTAGCCTTGGCGGCGTAGCCGTTCCGGATGGGGTGAATGAGGTGATCATTCGTGCCCATGACAGCGTGCATGGCTGGTCGGACGAGACCTTCACGGTCAAGCTCAACCGTTAGGACCGACGCCCCTCTCGCAGCCATGCGGCCACGCTGAGCAATGCTGCCAGCGCCAGAAACAGCCATGCAGAGACCAGCGGTGTGACCGTCACATTCGTCGTGACATAGGCGTTGCGCGGGGTCAGGCCGATCCAGCCGCGCCCGGCCGCATTGCGCCCCTCGCCCACAAGCCGGATATCAGGCAGGCCGTCTTCGATCCGGACAGAGCCGCCGCGGGTCTGATTCACGACAGGTGCAAGCTTACTTGCCACCGCAATGGTCTCCACAAATTCACGAGGTGCTGCGGGCCCCAATGCGATGACCGTTTCCTTGTCGCCTTCCGACAGGCGGTAAAGGCCGGGCATCGGGCCTTCGAAATTCTCGGTAAACACACCGGGGCGCGATTCGGGCAGGACCAGCGTTGTCACGTCGCCATTGGGGTCAGTGATCTCTACCGGGGCGATTTCCAGCTCCAGCGTGCGGCGCGTAATCGTCATGGTCTGACCTTCCGCCGTGGCAATCAGCGCTTCCTCCTCCAGATCCGGCTCCTTCATCATCCAATGCGCGAGCCGGCGGAGCATCTCCAGCTGCGGCCCGCCACCCTCATAGCCGCGGTTCCACAGCCAGGCGTGATCGGATGCCAGAAGCGCGACGCGCCCTGTCTCGACACGGTCCAGCGTCAAAAGCGGTTTGTCCTCCGCGCCGGTCATGACAGTGTGGCCACTGCGCTCCTCGACCTCGATCTGGCGCATCCAGCGCCCCCAGCCAGGCACACCATCCTCAGAGGGACGGGGGGCGAATTTCTCGAGCCCCTCAGTCACCGGATGGCGCGAGCCAAGCTCGGAGATCATCGGCGTGAAGCCACGTTCAATCACCCGTGCCGTGGGTTCCGCCGGGACGATATCAGCCAGAGAAGAGCGATAGATCGAATCGGCGCTGGCAAAATCAGGCCCTGCCGCGATCAAAAGCGCGCCGCCCTTGCGCACATAATCGCGGATGGATTCGAAATAGATCGGTGGCAGAATACCGCGCCGCTTGTAGCGGTCGAAAATGATCAGATCGAACTCGTCGACCTTCTCCAGAAACAGCTCGCGCGTGGGGAAGGCGATCAGGGACAGCTCATCGACCGGAACGCCATCCTGCTTTTCAGGCGGGCGCAGGATCGTGAAATGCACCAGATCAACCGCCGGGTCCGATTTCAAAAGGTTGCGCCATGTCCGCTCGCCTGCATGCGGCTCTCCGGAGACCAGCAGCACGCGCAGCCGGTCCCGCACGCCATTGATCTGGACCACGGCCGCATTGTTGCGGTCCGTCAATTCGCCCGGAGCGTCCTCAAGCGCGAACTGCAGCACATTCATCCCGCCATGCGGCAAGGTCACCGGCAGGTCAAGATCCTGCCCAATCGGCACCCGGTAGCTTTGCGGCTCGCCCCCATCAATCGCGATCGTGATATTCGTATCCGAGCCGATATCGGCAGGCACGGCACCTTGATCCTCGATCCGCAGGGTCAGTTGGAACTCTTCACCAAGGATGGCAAAGGCGGGCGCATTTCTGACGATAAGGCGGCGGGCCCAGTCATC
>CAYGUB010000403.1:0-2687 GCA_964352845.1 uncultured Rhodobacterales bacterium
CATGAGAAGACACTCGGGCAGTTGTTTTGCGACGGCTCGGCAAAGGAGATCATCGCCATGCTGTTGCAGCAAATGGCGGAGGCCGGAGTGGATCTGCGATTGCAGACAAGCGTCCAGAAGGTCGCGCGCGCTGACAGGTTTAACCTGACCACTTCGGCGGGGCTGATCGATTGCGCGGCTCTGGTGATTGCCAGCGGTGGAAAATCCATCCCCAAGATGGGCGCGACCGGTTTTGGCTACAAGATCGCCGAGCAGTTTGGCCTCACGCTGGTGCCGACCCAACCGGGGCTGGTGCCTCTGACATTTACCAATGACGCGCTCAAGCCGCTTTCGGGGATATCTTTGGGGGCCACTGTCGCCTGCAAGGCTGCCTCATTCGCGGAAGGCTTGTTGTTTACGCATCGGGGGCTATCGGGACCGTCGATCCTGCAGATCTCTTCCTATTGGGATCAATCGGAACCGGTTGTCATTGATCTGGCGCCCGGTGCGGATATCGCGGCCGAGCTTACGGCCCTGAAGCAAGATCACGGCAGGATTTCGATCAAGAATGCACTGGCGCGGCACTTGCCGGAACGTCTCGCCGCGCTGATCGCCGATGAAGTTGGGCTGAAGGGCAATCTTGCCGATCAGAACAAGGCGGGGCTGGGCAAGCTGGCGGGCCATATCAGGGCCTGGGCCATCAAGCCAACGGGGACCGAGGGGTACAGAACAGCAGAGGTGACGCTGGGTGGGGTGGACACGGATGGGCTAGATGCGCGGACGATGGAGGCGCGGGACGTACCGGGGCTCTACTTTATCGGGGAGGTGGTGGATGTGACGGGCTGGCTTGGCGGGTACAACTTTCAATGGGCCTGGTCATCGGGCTGGGCTGCGGGACAGGTTGCATAACGGCCAGGCCCCGCTATCAGCTTCAGACCCTCAGCGGATCGAGTTTGGCCAGCGCGTCGAATTTCATGAGGCTGGTGATCAAGGCCTCCATCTGATCAAGCGGGATCATATTTGGCCCGTCTGAGGGGGCGGTATCGGGCGCCTCATGTGTCTCGATAAACACCCCGGCAATCCCCAGTGAAACGGCAGCGCGGGCCATGACAGGGGCGAATTCTCTTTGCCCGCCGCTGGAGCTGCCCTGCCCACCGGGTTGCTGCACCGAATGGGTGGCATCCATGATCACCGGATAGCCGGTTTTCGCCATAGTAGGCAGGCTGCGGAAATCGGCAACCAACGTGTTGTAGCCAAAAGAGGCGCCGCGTTCGGTCAGAAGGATATTCTCGTTGCTGGTTGTCTCGACCTTCGAGATCACGTTGGGCATGTCCCACGGCGCCATGAACTGGCCCTTCTTGATATTGACCACGGCACCGGTCTGACCTGCGGCAAGCAACAGATCGGTCTGGCGCGACAGGAAGGCAGGGATCTGCAGCACATCGACCGCCTGAGCCACAGGAGCGCATTGATCGGGCCCGTGGACGTCTGTGAGGACCGGGCAACCGATCTGCGCGCGGACCTGCGCCAACACCTCCAGACCGGCCTCCATCCCCATCCCGCGAATACCACTGGCGGAGGTCCGGTTCGCCTTGTCGTAAGAGGCCTTGAACACATAGCCCGCCCCTGCGGCCGCACAGACCGTGGCCATCCGACTGGCAATCATCAGCGCGTGATCAAGGCTTTCAAGCTGACAGGGCCCGGCAATAACGGTGAGCGGATGATCATTGCCACAGGCAACCGGGCCGATCTGGACTGTCTTCATGCTATACCTGTTCGCGAAGTATCGAAGCCGTCAGCGACAGCATCAGATAGATAGCCGAAAAGATCAGGAATGCCAGCAGAGTATTCTCAAAGGCTCGTGGATATGTGGGCTCGTCAGGTGCGACTGGATTGACGCCCACAGACAGGTAGCGAACCTGCCGGTTGGCCTCCAGCCGGGCGGCCTCAAACTGCGCTTCCGCCTGCGCAAGCAACGCCTGACGTGTCTCCAGATCCTGCTGGGCCACCAGAAGCTCACCGGAGATGCGCGCCAGAGAGCCCGATTGCGCGCCGCTCTCCGTCAGTTGCGCGCGTTTCTCCGCAATGAGCGCCTCGAGCTGGAAAATCTTGTTTTGCGCCGCATTCACTTTGGCCTCATTCGGCCGCCGATTGCCCAGAAAGCTCTGCAAGGAAAGCCGTTCGGTCAGCAGCTCGCTTTCAAGCTGCGATATCTGCCCGAACACGGCCTGAACCTCGCTTTCGGGGCTCATGACTCCAAGCCGCTCTTGCAGTTCCACAACTCTTTGCTGAGCCGCGATCATCTTGGCATTGGCCTCGACCCGGCTTTGCTCAGCGCCCGCCATCTGATCACCCCGCAGGCGCGCGGTCAGGCGGTCTACACGCTCCTCCGCATAGGCAATCAACTGGCGCGAGAACCGGGCGCTGGTTTCGGGATCGGCGGCCAGAACCTCCATCCGGACCAGCCCTTCTGTAGGATCATAGCCGATGCGCACGTGTTTCTTGTAGAGCTTGTAGGCTTGTGTATTGGTCGCATCGGGCTCAATGCGCTGCAAGGCATCGATATGCGGTCGGCTGAAATGGTCCTTGAACCCTTCATCCTCATTCAGGCGCAACATGGCGTCGAGAGATTGCAGATAGCCTTGCACCGCGATGGAATCCTGCGACGTCGCGAGGCTCGTGCCCGAAAAAAGCCCACCCAGCGAGCC
>CAYGUB010000404.1:0-2674 GCA_964352845.1 uncultured Rhodobacterales bacterium
GTTCTGGTGCCCACGCTGAGCGATCAGATTGATGCGGGCCTGCTGGGGCGGGCGGGGGATCGGCTGAAACTGGTGGCCAATTATGGCGCGGGGGTCGATCATATCGATGTGATGACGGCGCGCCAGCGCGGGGTGTTGGTGACCAATACGCCCGGGGCTGCGAGTGATGACACGGCCGATATGACGCTGGCGCTGATCCTGGCTGTCACGCGGCGCATCCCGGAGGGGCTTTCGGTCATGCAGTCTGGCAATTGGGATGGCTGGTCGCCCACCGCCTTTATGGGCGGGCGGATTGCCGGGCGCAGGCTTGGCATTCTGGGCATGGGGCGGATCGGTCAAGCGGTCGCGCGGCGGGCGCGGGCCTTTGGTATGCAGGTCCACTACCATAACCGAAAACGGGTGCATCTTGGCATTGAGGAGGCGCTGGAGGCGACCTATTGGGACAGTCTCGATCAGATGCTGGCGCGGATGGATGTGGTGTCTGTCAATTGCCCGCACACGCCTTCGACATATCATCTGATGAATGCGCGGCGGCTCAGGTTGATGAAACCCTCCGCTGTTATCGTGAACACGTCCCGCGGGGAGGTGATTGACGAGAATGCGCTGACGCGGATGCTGCGTGCGCAGGATCTGGCCGGTGCCGGGCTGGATGTGTTTGAGAATGGCGCGGAGATCAATCCAAGGCTCCGTGAGTTGCCCAATGTCGTGTTGCTGCCTCATATGGGGTCGGCAACCGAGGAGGGCCGGATCGAGATGGGCGAGCAGGTGCTTCTTAACATCAAGACCTTTGATGATGGTCACAGGCCGCCCAATCAGGTTGTGCCGGGCATGTTGTGAGCCCGGCACAAGGTCTGTGTGTCTGCTATTGCGTCATTCGCTCTTCAGGCCGAGACGGGCTCGAAGGTGAGTGAGGCGCCGTTGATGCAGTGGGTCATCTTGCCCTCGACGACGAGGAAATGGCCCAGATGGCTGCCACAGCGGCGGCAATGGACCTCTGTCAGTGCGTCCTGACCATCGGACATCGAGCCATATTCCGGCGTCGGGCCGTCAATATTGAGCATCACCGAGTCGGGCTCTGGGTGGAAGAAAAACACCCAACCTTTGTCCAGAACGGTCTTCCAGCGCGCATCGAAGACTTTGAGCTCGCAGCCTTTACAATGATAGGTGCCCTCTGCTGTTTCATTCCACAGCGGGCTGGATTTTGCCTTTTCGGTAAAGCCTTCTCGCAGGATCGCGAAACCATCTTCACCCAGCTGCGCCTTCCATTCCTCGTCGCTCTTGGTGATCTCGTAAGTGTAGTCGCTGCTTCCGGCAGGCACGCGCGCAGCGGAGGCGGTCGTCATGGACAGGGTCGCGGCGCCGGAGAGCGCGAAGAATTTGCGGCGGTTCAACGGGAGGGACATGGGCTGGGGTATCCTTTTATTGAAATGGTCTGCTGTCGAAGCTGTGCTGAGCGCACCCCCATTACAAAGGCACTTCTGCGGGGCAATACTAGATAGGGAGATGCAAATGCGGCGCCACGATTGTTCACGTTTCTGAGACCGCCGCCTTGGCCCCGCGCAAGTCTCATGTGCCACAGTCGGGCACAGAGTACGCCTAAGCGCATAAGTTTATGCGCTTAGGCCTGATTTTGTCGATATCGCTTAGTTGCCGCCGGCCAGCGCGGCCGCTTCAGCTGCCATTTCTGCTGCGCTGTTGCTGTCACCGAAAAACTCGACGTCTTCAAGAATTCTCAGACGCTCGATGTGGTTGGCACCAAAAAATGCTTCGCGCTCTGCTGCGCTCATATTGCCCAGGGCCAGGCGAATTTTCGAGGCGGTGATGTCGCCCATGGACGTCTCGCGAACCAGTGTTTCAGCGGCAGAGGCGTTGCTCATGGCAAACAGCTCGGCGGGGGATGTCTCGGCCAGAGCAGGCGTGGACAGTAGGATTGCGGTGCTTAGAGCAGCTGCGAAAGTCTTCATCAGTAGAATCTCCGAATTAGTTGAATCGCCCCCGGAATCGGACGCAATTAACCATATGTTATCTGAATTCACTGAGACAGACCATTCACTTTTTCCCACAGTGCCGTGTCGTCATGAACGCATGCGCATTTTGGGGCCTAAATGGCACTATTCTGCGGGGTTTTCTCCAGTTCAAACGTATCATGCAGCGTTTGCACGGCCAATTCCATGTATTTGCGGTCAATCAGCACGGAGATCTTGATTTCCGAGGTGGTGATAACCTTGATGTTAACACCTTCTCGGGACAAAGCCTCGAACATCTGCGCGGCGACACCGGCGTGAGAGCGCATGCCGATCCCCACGACGGATACTTTGGCCACATCTGTATCGGCCACCAGATCATGGTAGTTGATCGTGCCCGCCTTCTTGGCGCTCTGCATGGCTGTCTCGGCGCGCACGACCTGATCGACGGGGCATGAGAACGTCATGTCGGTGCGGCCTTCCTCCGATATATTCTGGACGATCATATCGACATTCACGCCCGCCTCGGCCAGCGGTCCGAAGATGGCGGCTGCGATGCCTGGCCGATCAGCCACCGAGATCAGGGTCATCTTGGCCTCGTCACGTGAATAGGCCACGCCTGCGACTACATTGCTTTCCACGATATCCTCCTCGGCGCAGACCAGCGTGCCTGCGGTGTCACTCATTTCCTCAAAACTGCTCAGAACCCG
>CAYGUB010000405.1:0-2666 GCA_964352845.1 uncultured Rhodobacterales bacterium
AGACGCCGACGGGGCAGGTGTTGGACTGGCACTGGCGCACCATGATGCAGCCCATCGAAATCAGCGCGGCGGTGCCGATGCCGTATTCCTCGGCCCCCATCATCGCGGCCATGACGATGTCGCGGCCCGTGCGCAGACCGCCATCGGTGCGCAGGGTCACGCGTTCGCGCAGCTTGTTCATCGCCAGAACCTGATGCGCCTCGGTCAGGCCCATCTCCCACGGCAGACCCGCGTATTTGATCGACGTCGCGGGCGACGCGCCGGTGCCGCCGTTGTGCCCAGAGATCAGGATGACGTCGGCCTTGGCCTTGGCCACACCGGCGGCAATCGTGCCCACGCCCGAGCTTGCCACCAACTTCACCGTCACCTTGCAGCGCGGGTTGATCTGCTTGAGGTCGTAGATCAGTTGCGCCAGGTCCTCGATCGAATAGATGTCGTGATGCGGCGGGGGCGAGATCAGCGTCACGCCCTTGGTCGAATGCCGCAGCCGTGCGATCAGGTCGGTGACCTTCATGCCGGGCAATTGCCCGCCTTCGCCGGGTTTGGCCCCCTGGGCCACCTTGATCTCCAGCTCTTCGCAATGGTTGAGATATTCAGCCGTCACGCCGAACCGGCCAGAGGCCACCTGCTTGATCTTCGCGCTGGGGTTATCGCCATTGGGCTCAGGCACGAAATGCGCCGGATCCTCGCCGCACTCGCCGCTGTCGGATTTCGCTCCGATCCGGTTCATGGCGACGTTGAGCGTCTTGTGGGCCTCCGGGCTCAGCGCGCCAAGGCTCATGCCAGGGGTCACAAAACGTTTGCGGATGGAGGTGATGCTCTCCACCTGCTCAATCGCCAGCGGCTCGCCCATAGGCTTGATATCGAGCAGATCGCGCAGGTGAATGGGCGGATTGGCTTGCATGGTCTGGCTGTATTGCCGCCACAGATCATAGCTCGCCCGCGTGCAGGCGGCCTGCATCATGTGCATGGTCTGGGCTTCCCACGCGTGTTTCTCGCCCGACCGGCGGGCCTTGTAGAAGCCACCGATGGGCAGAATGTTCTGGCCTGACAGCCAGCCCGCCGCGTGGACCTCCATCACCTTGGTCTGGATGCCCGAGACGCCGATGCCCGAGATGCGGCTTTGCATGCCGGGGAAGTATTCCGCCACCATGGCGCGGCTGAGACCTACAGCCTCAAAATTCAACCCACCGCGATAGGAAGAGATCACCGAAATACCCATCTTCGCCATGATCTTGAGCAAGCCCTGATCAATCGCCTCGCGGTAGCGCGCAACGGCCTGCGTCAGGGAGCAATCAAGCAGGCCGCGTTCAATCCGGTCTGCCAGACTGTCTTCGGCCAGATAGGCGTTCACAGTCGTCGCCCCGCAGCCGATCAGAACGGCGAAATAATGCGGGTCGATACATTCAGCCGAGCGTACATTTATCGAACAGAACGTCCGCAGCCCTTTGCGGGTCAGCCAACCATGCACCGCGCTTGTGGCAAGGATCATCGGCATGCCGACGCGGGTCTCGGACTGCTCCCGGTCGCTGAGCACGATATGGCCCGCGCCAGAGCGCACGGCGTCTTCGGCTTCCTGACGAATGCGCTCCAGCTCTTCGCGCAGATTGCTGCCATCCACGGCAAAGGTGCAATCAATCGTCACCATATCCGCGTTGAACTGCGCGCAGACCCTGTCGAACTGCGCATTGCCCATGAACGGGCTATCGAGCACAAGGATCTCGGTCTGTGAGCTGTCTTCATCCAGCACATTCTTGAGATTGCCGAACCGCGTCTTGAGGCTCATGACGCGGTATTCCCGCAGGCTGTCAATCGGCGGATTCGTGACCTGACTGAAGTTTTGACGGAAGAAATGGCTCAGCGGGCGGTATTTCTTCGACAATACGGCAGAGGGCGTGTCGTCGCCCATGGAGGCCAGCGTCTCTTTGCCGTCTTCGGCCATGGGCGCGAGGATCTGTTCCAGCTCCTCAAGCGAATAGCCCGCGGCGATCTGGCGCTTGCGCAACTCATCGCCGTTGTAAAGCGGTGTCTCTTCGATATCCGCGCTGACCTGCTCAAGATCGGTGATCTTGCCGACCCAATCGCCAAAGGGCAACGCGCCGGACATTTTGTCCTTCAGCTGCTGATCATGAAACAGCTTGCCCTGGCGCATATGCACGCCAATCATCTGGCCCGGGCCGAGCGCGCCCTTTTCGCGCACGGTTGCCTCATCCGTCGGCACCATCCCGGCCTCGGAGCCAGCGATCAGAAGGCCGTCACCCGTCACCACATAGCGCATGGGCCGCAGACCGTTGCGGTCGAGCCCGGCCACAACCCAGCGCCCATCAGTCATGGCGAGCGCTGCGGGACCGTCCCACGGCTCCATGACCGAATTGCAGTAGGAATACATGTCGCGCCATTTCTTCGGCATCTCTGTGGTCTGCTTGGACCAGCTTTCGGGCACCAGAAGCGTCTTTGCCATGGGCGCGGACCGGCCAGAGCGCACGAGCACCTCAAACACCGCATCCAACGCTGCTGAGTCCGACGACCCACCGGGCACGATCGGTTTGATGTCATCGGCCATATCGCCAAAGGTGGCCGAAGCCATGCGGATCTCATGGCTCTTCATCCAGTTGAGATTGCCCTTGAGCGTGTTGATCTCGCCGTTATGGGCCAGCATCCGGAAC
>CAYGUB010000406.1:0-2653 GCA_964352845.1 uncultured Rhodobacterales bacterium
TTCGTTCAAATCAGCTTTTCAGAGAAGCGCCGCGCAGAAGTTTGGGTTACCTTAAGAGATTATATGAACTGAAATTTATTACTATTAGTAACCTAAATTCCTAGGCGGTCTTGTCTTCTCTAATTTTTTGAGCATATGCCAGCGGAGTTAGTGGTTCTTCCCCCGCGATCTTCTTTTTAACAGCCATTAAAATATAAGCCTTGGGCTCAAGTTCCACTTTTTTGCATGACTCAATAATAGTATATAAAGTTGATGTAACATCAGCACCGTTGATCGAACGAGATCCATAAAAGTTTTTTCGACCCATAACTGAATGACGAATAGTTCTTTCGACTTCGTTATTAGTAAGAGGAATTTTCACATCATCTAAGAACTTAACTAACCCGCCCCAGTGGTTCATTAAATAATTTATGGCTTTTAAAAGTTCACTTTCACCTCGGGCTTTGAGTTTATTCTCTAGTGCCCACGCTTTTATCTTATCAATAATTAGTTTCGATTTTGTTTCTCTTTTCATCTTTAAATCATCAAAATCTTGAGTAATTCTTTCTATATGGAAGAGCTCCTCCATTAAATCCAATATTTCATTGACCTCTCTTGGGTAATTTTTTTCAATATCAACAAATTTTCTTCTGGCATGAGCCCAGCAAAAAGCTAAAGTGACCCGTTTCATACTTTTAAACTCTGACTTGTAACCTGAAAATCCATCTGCAACTACCGGCCCTTGATAAGAGCCAATTAACTCTTTGGCAACCTTTCCTGATCGTGTCGGCTCGAACTGGTAATAGGAACCAGCACTATTACTCATTACCCACATATATCCATCGCTTTGTTTTTTGTTATTAATTGGCCAACGAGTTTCGTCTAAGTGAAGTGCTAACCCGCAACCAATAATTTCTAGTTGAATTTGTTTAGCTAAGCTCTCCAAGTAACAATGAACAAAAAAACAAAGACTGTATAAAGTATTTGTAGCGACCGTTAAACTTGCAGCTTCCATTTGTCTACGAATGCGCTCAAGAGGTAAATGATAAATATATTTACTGGCAACAACATCAACGGCAAGCTCTGTTGAATACTTAGCACCAGGCATAATCTTCTGACTGGCTGGGGCTGTTACGATTACTTCTCGGTCAGATCCTTTGCTCGCTTTTAACCTGTACTTATGCCTTCTGTTCTTTTTTCTAACATAACTTTGAACAACAACATCAACTTCTTCAGACTCATCATAAAAACCGCTTAAATGCTCCCACTCAGCATTTCTTGCATAGCCATACTCTTCAGCAATGTCAGAAAGTTCCTCCGGAGTTAGTTCAATATCTACTTTGATTTCTTTTAATCGACCAAGCTCTTTTTCAATCGGAGCTGGTGCAAAAGATTCTCCATGTAAAGTCAGTTGTCTTTTACCTTCTGTTTTTGGTCTTGAAGAAGTTCGCTTCTCAGAACTTTTTGCAAAATGTCTTTTTTTCATAGCAACTAATTGATCATCTAGATTTAAACGTTGTTGATCTTTCTGAGCCTTTTCTGCACGAAGTATTTCTAATTCTTTTTTTTGTTGCTCAACAAGACCAATTGTATGCTTCAAATACATTTGTAAAATTTCAGGATCTTTTTCTTCTGTGATAACTTTAGAGAGCATGTAAACTATAGTTCACTTTACTCGCTCTTCTGGCAAATACTTTCTGAGTACGGAGCCGTGAAGCAATAGTTCTAATTCGCTTTGAGCAATAGATTCTTGACCGTTTAAATCAATCACGTTCATAAACCCATTTTTCTTTTCCATTCGTTTAGTCAAAAGTAAAAGTCCTGAGCCATCAAACCACAGAGCTTTTAGTCGTTTTCTATTTTTTCCCAAAAAAATAAAAATATCACCAAAATCAATATTTTTACTCATTTCTTCACGCACAAAAAAACTCAGCTTTTCAAAGCCAAGACGCATATCAATTGGGTTTTGATAAATATAAACTTTTGATTTTTTTGAGAGTAGATTCATAGCAAACCTTCTTTTAATAACTCTTTAAGTTGCGAAAAATTTAAACCTTTAATCGATAAGCCAGATTCCCAAAAAAGTGATAGCTCTTTAGTCTCTTTATCGACAACTTTTATTTGTTTAAATTGCTTTTTCTTTTTTAATGATTTAGAGGCTTTCCAGCTATAGATTGTAGATACGGAAATATCAGTTAACCGTGACAATGAATGAGCGCTGTGACCTTTATTCATTAAACCGACAGCTTGGTTTTTAAACTCTTTGGGCCAAAATATACATTTGGTTGTTGGATTTTGACTTCGAATATCTTCTGCTTGTTTTTTGAGCTCTTGTAGTTCCATAAAAATGGATTATAACTGAATATTTTGAATTCAAAAGACCGCCTAGGAATTTAGGTTACGATCTACAGAACAGAAACCTCATCGTAATACATGAAACTGACTCCAATAAAATTCTGCAAAAGCTAGAACCACTCAAATATGGAGCGCGTGAAATCGAAACAAGCGTCCTTAACGGAGAAGAACTTGACACTTTAGAAGCAAATAAAAATACATCAGATGATTCCACAAAAGAGGAGTCAAAAGTATTGTGGATACTACTTTTGATAAATGGTGTAATGTTCATTGTCGAGTTGGCCGCGGGACTAATTGCGCAGAGCACGGGTCTTATAGC
>CAYGUB010000407.1:0-2624 GCA_964352845.1 uncultured Rhodobacterales bacterium
ATGCAGTGGTATCGGGCACGCTTGCTTACAGCACCAAGCAACCGATCAAGGTGCCCGGCCGCGTTGCATCCGAGGATCGGGTGAAGTTGGAGACGCTCTCCGGCGGGCAGATATTCGGCAACTGGCAGGAGGCCCGCAAGGACATGCCCGGCTTGCCCGGCTTTGCCTCCATGACGTTTGGGTTTATCGTCTCGCTTTTGTTCTTTCTGGCGCTCGGCGCGCTTATGCTGGGTTTCATGCCCAAGCGGCTGGCACGCCTCCGCTGCAGTATCGCGGCAGCCCCCGGTCGGACGTTCATGCTGGGCGTGATCGGCCTGTCGATGCTGTTTGGGCTGGTTTTGGTCACGGCGCTGACCATTGTCGGGTTGCCCTTTGTCCCTATCGCCATTCTCGCCATCGTGGTGGCATGGGTTCTTGGATACGCTCTGGGCGCCTATAGCGTGGCGATGCGGCTATGGACCGGTCTGGGCGGTCAGGACGATCCCGGCAAGCTCGCGCGGTTGGCAATTCTGGCCGCAGCGATCACCTTTATCGCACTGTTGAACTTCATTCCTTTCGTGGGCTGGGTGGCCAATTACACGCTGGTCCTGCTTGGCATCGGGGCCATGACCCGCGCCCTGTTCCAGTCGCTTATCGGAAGCCCGGATGTGGTTCTTGATGTCGATATGAAACCTATCAAGGACTGAACCCGTCACAGGAGAGACAGCATGACCGCACAAGGTTTGGAAGTCATCGAGCATAGCGTGCATCTGACCCATGAGTGGATCAATGAGCTGGCGGGGCGGCTTGATTGGTCGTCGAAACGCTCTGCCTTGCGGCTGTTGCGCGTGAGCCTGCACCATATCCGTGATCACTTGCGGGTGGATGAGGTAGCGCAGCTTTCCGCGCAATTGCCACTGGTGATCCGCGGCTTTTTCTTTGAGGGCTGGATCCCCAAAGCCACTCCGATAAAGGAGAGGCGCGCGCAAGGGTTCACGGATTTCATAGCGCATCAGATGGAACAGACCTCGCAATATCGTGGGCAGGCCGATCTGAAATGCGTGTTTGATCTGCTCAACGCGCGGATCAGCCGGGGCGAGGTTGAGGATACCCGGGCGAGCCTGCCGCAAGAGCTGCGCGATCTGTGGCCTGCGCCGTGAGACGGCGAAAGCCACGCGGGGATGCGTGGCTTTCTGGTCATGTGGCCAGCTGTTGTGACGCGTTTACTCGTTATCCCCTTCGGCAAGGCTGGCCAGTGCCGTCGGGCGTTGGATGATGATCGTGTGGATATTGTCGATGGCGATGATGCCGCTTTTGCGCAACTGGGTGAATGTGCGGCTGACGGTCTCGGTGGTCAGACCCAGGAAATCGGCAATGTCAGAACGGCGCATGGGCAGGTTTATCTGGCGGTAGGCCCCGAGATCCTCGCCGACGCGCTCGGAAAGCACGTTGAGGAAAGAGGCGAGCTTTTCGGTCGCCGATTTGCGCCCCAGCATCATGAAGTGATCCTGCATCGCGCTGATCTCCCGCAAGGCGGCCTGAAGCAGGGCGCAGTGCAGCGCGGGGTCGCCTTCGCCGCTTTCGAGATGCGATCTGCGAAAGGGTTGCAGCCGTACATCCGTCAGAGCCTCGCAATCGGTGTGGTGCAGATCATTTGCCGGAAAGCCGACAATATCGCCGGGATAGCCGAAGGCTATGACCTGCCTGCGGCCGTCCATAAGAAGCCGGGTCAGACGCAAAACGCCGCTGGTGACCTGATAGAGCCATTCGACCTCATCGCCCTCATAATAGAGATATGCCCCGGGTTTAAGGCGCGTCTCGGCGGTCCTGGAAATCGCGCTTGCAAGCGGTGCGATGAACGCGTCAAAGGCATATTCGCTGGGAATCGTGACATACATATGAGCAGACCTCCGTGTTAAGTTGAGGTCACCTTGCCCTGCCTGTGTAATTTGAATTACTGTGCAAATGTTGTTTTTTGTATCGTTTTGTAACGTGCCGGCCCTTGTCGCGATCTGCGATGAGACAGCTCGTACAAACAATTCGCCATTCGAGCGAGATCTGCATGAAAGATCACACGATCCTTGTTGTTGAAGATGATCAGAAGATCAAAAACCTTTTGCGCAATGTGCTTGAGGATGAAGGCGCGCGGGTCGTTGAGGCGGTTTCCGCCGCCGAAGTGATGCAGGCAATAGCCGACACATCGCCCAGCCTCATCACGCTTGATCTGCATCTGGGCGCCGAAAACGGCGTCGATATTGCCCGACAGATCCGGGCGGTTTCGCAAGTGCCGATTATCATGGTGACAGGCAAGGATGACGTCATTGACCGCGTTGTAGGCCTTGAAGTGGGGGCGGATGATTACATCACCAAACCTTTCCATATCCGCGAGGTGATTGCCCGGATTCGCAGCGTGTTGCGCAGATCGGTCCTGTCGGCGCCAACGGCTCAGCCGGATATGGCCGAAGGCTCGGCGCATTTTGCGTTTGACGGGATGACGGCCTTTCCCGACAGGCTCGAACTGATCGACCGCGACAACAAGCCTTGCGATCTGACCAGCGGTGATTTCAAGCTGCTCAATGTATTTCTCAACCGGCCCAAACGGGTCTTGTCGCGTGACCAGTTGATGGATCTGACCGGCGGGGTCG
>CAYGUB010000408.1:0-2609 GCA_964352845.1 uncultured Rhodobacterales bacterium
ATAGCGTCTGACGAAATACCTGAAACATCACGCATCACGTAACGCGTTGAAATCTCTGATTTCAGGCAGCGTTATGTGATTCAGGTTTTTCGCATGACGCTTTAGTTCTCCCAATCCGGCGGGCGTTTTTCGAGGAACGCCGCGATGCCCTCTTGAGTGTCGCGATAGGCCATATTCTCCAGCATCACATCGCCGGTAAAGGCATAGGCCTGTGAGAGCGGCATCTGAAGCTGCTCATAAAAGGCCCGTTTGCCGATTTTGACCGCCGCGCCAAGTTTGCCTGCAAGGGTCTGGGCCAGCTCTGCGGTCTCGTCAGCCAGACTGTCCGCGCTGGCGGAGACGCGGTTGATCAGCCCCAGCTCGCGGGCGCGGGGGCTTGTGATGAACGCGCCTGTGGTCAGCATCTCGAAGGCCTGTTTGCGGGGGATATTGCGGCTGAGTGCCACCATGGGGGTGGAGCAAAACAGCCCGATATTCACGCCATTGACCCCAAACCGCGCTTCGGGTTCGGCCACGGCCAGATCGCAGCTTGCCACCAGCTGGCAGCCAGCGGCGGTGGCGATCCCGTGGACCTGTGCTATGACCGGCTGCGGCATTCTCTGGAGTGTCATCATCATCCTGGCGCATTGATCAAACAGCGCCTTGAAGGCTGCCTGCCCACCATCCGGCGATTGGCGGGCGGCGGTCATCTGCTTGAGGTCGTGGCCTGCGCAAAATGCCTTGCCCGCACCCGACAAGATCACCACCCGGGCATCACTATCCGCGATATCGTCCAGCGCGGATTGCAGCGCGTCCAGCATCTCGACCGAGAGGGCGTTAAGCTTGTCGGGCATGTTGAGCGTCAGATGCGCGATAGCGCCGTGATCTGCACGGGTCAGGATGGTCATTGTCATTTCTCCTCGGTTGCGCTCAGATTACCGCAAAAGGGGCGGAGGGGAAGTCATGTTGAAAATGGACAAATCGGCGCTCGTGGCGTTCATGCAGTCCGAGTTCCCGCAGGTCGCGGATGATTTCACACTCCATGAGGTCGAAGAGATGCGCGTGCTGGTCGGCCTGAACGCCGCGCACAAACATCTGCGTCCCGGCGGCACGGTCTCCGGCCCTGCCATGTTCGCGCTGGCCGATGTCGCGGTCTATTTCGCGATACTGGCGATGATTGGCCCGGTGGCTTTGGCGGTGACGACGAATTGCAGCATTGATTTCATGCGCAAGCCTGCACCGGGCGAGTTGCTGTGCGAAGCGCGCTTGCTGAAGCTCGGCCGGGTGCTGGTCGTAGGGGATGCGTTGATCTACTCGGAGGGCGCAAAGGAGAAGCCCGTAGCGCGGGCGGGGGTGACTTATTCGGTGCCGCCAAACGGATAGGAGCCTTGAAATGTGCAATGACCGATAGCTGACGGGCGCCTTCGGTCCGGCGATTTGGAAAGGCCGGTGCGCCGACCGGAGGTAAGATATAGCTGGCTGCCATAAAGTGCTGCCGAAGGATCGTTGCAGCGCCACCCGACGGGCAGGTGCTTGCCCGGTGCGGATGGGGTAAAATAATACCATATTTTTAATCTGTTGTTTTTGCTAGAAAATCCGATGTGAACAGCCATTGACACAACCTGTAAAACCCTTAGAACGCATCCATCCCGAAGGGCTATGCCCTCTGACACTAGGAAACGACATGAAAACCTTTACCGCTAAACCAAGCGATATCGAGAAGAAATGGATCCTGATCGACGCCGAGGGCGTTGTTCTGGGTCGTCTTGCCTCGATCGTGGCGATGCGCCTGCGTGGCAAGCATAAGCCCTCCTTCACGCCCCATATGGATATGGGCGACAATGTGATCATCGTGAATGCCGAAAAGATCCAGCTGACCGGCAAGAAGCGTGACAAGCCGAATTACTGGCACACAGGCCATCCCGGCGGGATCAAGTCGCGCACCAATCAGGAAATTCTCGACGGCAAGCACCCCGAGCGTGTGGTGATGCAGGCTGTCAAACGCATGCTGCCCGGCGGTGTTCTGTCCCGTCAGCAAATGACAAATCTGCGCGTCTATGCCGGTGGTGAACACCCGCATGAAGCACAGGCCCCAGAAGTGCTCGACGTCAAGGCGATGAACAGCAAAAACACCCGGAGTGCCTCGTAATGGCTGATGAAATCAAATCCCTCGAAGAGCTGAACCAGGTGGCCGAAGGCGTCGAAGCCCCGAGCGCTGCCGAACAGGTCTCGGCCGCCATCACCCGTGAGCCTCAACGCGACGATCTCGGTCGCTCTTACGCGACCGGCAAGCGGAAGGATGCGGTCGCCCGTGTCTGGATCAAGCCCGGCTCCGGCAAGGTTATGGTCAATGGCAAAGAGCAAAACACCTATTTCGCGCGGCCCGTGTTGCAGATGATCCTGCGCCAGCCCTTCACGGTCTCGGGCACCGAAGATCAGTTTGACGTCATGGCCACGGTCAAGGGCGGCGGGCTTTCGGGACAGGCGGGCGCGGTCAAGCACGGCATCTCCAAGGCGCTGCAGCTATATGATCCGTCCTTGCGGGGCGCGCTGAAGGCGGCAGGTTTCCTGACCCGTGACAGCCGCGTCGTGGAACGCAAGAAGTTCGGCCGCGCCAAGGCCCGCAAGAG
>CAYGUB010000409.1:0-2597 GCA_964352845.1 uncultured Rhodobacterales bacterium
GCTTGTGACAGTGGCGCTTGAGGGCGCGCGCGATTACCCCGATCTGGGGCGCGCGGCCAAATCCGTGCTGATCGTCGCGATGGTCCTTGGCAGGCTCGAGACATTGGCGATTATCGCCTTGTTCAACCCGGATTTCTGGCGGTCCTGAGCGCAACAGATCGCCACCGACGCTGCTTTGGCCGAATTCGGGGCTGGAAGTTTCGCAAAAGCCGATCCATAGTCGCGTTAACCGAAGGGTATTGGCGCCCGGCACGGCGCAAAGATAACAAGAAGGGCAAGCTAAAATGGCCTCCGACAGACAAAACCTGCAAGACGCATTTCTAAATCACGTCAGGAAGACCAAGATCCCGGTGACGATCTTCCTGATCAACGGTGTGAAGCTGCAAGGTGTGATCACGTGGTTCGACAATTTCTGTGTGCTGCTGCGCCGCGACGGGCAATCCCAGCTGGTATACAAGCACGCGATCTCGACCATCATGCCATCGCAGCCCATCAGCCTTTATGACGGTGAAGAATAATTCTTGAAACCGATGAGGTCGGGGTCACCCGCGCATGGGTGCTCCACCCTGACCTGAAAGACCGCAGAACCGCACGTCCGGCAAGCTCTGGTCTGGCGGAGGCCGTGGCCCTTGCCGCAGCGCTTCCGGGGCTTGAGGTGGCAGGATCAGAGGTCGTGCCCCTGCCCAAGGCCCGCCCCGGCACCCTGTTTGGTACGGGCAAACTGGCAGAGCTCGGGGCGAAGCTGAAAGCCGAAGAGATTGAGCTGGTGCTGATCGACGGCCCGGTGACCCCCGTCCAGCAGCGTAATCTGGAGCGGGACTGGAAGGTCAAGATCCTAGACCGCACCGGGCTTATTCTGGAAATCTTCTCAGACCGCGCCGCGACCCGCGAAGGCGTGCTGCAGGTGGAACTTGCAGCGCTCTCCTATCAACGCACCCGGCTGGTGCGCGCCTGGACCCATCTGGAACGTCAGCGCGGCGGTCTGGGCTTTGTGGGTGGCCCCGGCGAGACGCAAATAGAGGCCGACCGGCGCGCCATTGACGAGGCGATCACCCGCATCCGCCGCCAGCTTGACAAAACCGTCCGCACGCGAGAGCTGCACCGCGCCGCGCGCGCGAAGGTGCCCTATCCGGTGGTGGCTCTGGTGGGCTACACCAACGCGGGCAAATCGACCCTGTTCAACCGTCTCACGGGCGCCAAGGTGATGGCGCGCGACATGCTCTTCGCAACGCTTGATCCAACCATGCGCGCGGTCACGCTGCCCGACGGGACCGATGTGATCCTGTCCGATACGGTGGGCTTCATCTCCGATCTGCCAACTCAGCTGGTCGCAGCCTTCCGCGCGACGCTCGAAGAGGTGCTGAGCGCCGATCTGATCATCCATGTGCGCGATATCTCCCATCCCGACACCCAGACCCAGGCCAGCGACGTCTCCACTATTCTGGCCGAGCTTGGCGTGGGCGAGCAAACCCCACAGCTGGAGGTCTGGAACAAGATCGACCGGCTCGAGGACCCTGACCCGGTCCTGACCAAAGCTGCGCGCAATGATGCCGTCTTCGTCACCTCCGCTGTCACGGGCGAGGGGATGGAGCCGCTGCTCGCTGCAATCTCAGACTGCGTGCTTGAGGCAAGGCTGCAAGAGACCATCACGCTTGGCTTCAATGAAGGCCGCAAACGCGCCTGGCTTTTCGAGCAGGAGGTGGTGGACCGCGAAAGGCAATCCGAAACAGGCTTTGAGCTTGCCGTGCACTGGACTGCCACCCAAAAAGCGCGTTTCGGGAAATTATGACCATGTCACTTCTGATCCTTTATTGCGTCACATTTATTATCTTTCTCGGGCTTGATTATGTGGGCCTCACCTACCTGATCCGCCCCATATTTGAGCGTGACGCCAGCCATCTTTTGGCCGACGACCTGCGCCTGCTGCCAGCGTTCCTGTTCTACGCCTTCTATATTGGCTGCGTAATTTATTTCGTCTCCGCGCCTGCATTGGCTGCGGGCTGGCCATTGCTCAAACTCGCAACCTCGGCGGCGCTTCTCGGCGCAATGGCCTATGGCACCTATGAGTTCACCAATCTCGCCACGCTCAAGGGCTGGAGCTGGTCCATGCTCATCGTGGATCTGGCATGGGGTACAGTGCTGACGGCCACCTCTGCCACATTGGGTGCAGTCATCTCACGCAACCTGACATAGTCCCTCAAGATTTCTTTTGGCGGGAAATATCCGGCGTTATGTATCAAACGCACCAATCCCTGCCATGGGAGCGTTGAGGGGCGATTAAGACTCCACTACTCCTTCAAGATGCGTCACGTATTGCAAAATGCAACAATATCTCAAAACCATTGCTCTTTTTCTTTTTTTGGTCCGCTTTGCGCAATGCTCGCGGAGCCATTTTTCGCAACAGCTTTGGACCTTCTTGGTGCAGATACCGAGGACCTTGCTGGTCCCGCGATGCGGGTGCTTTCCGCAATGACGTCCAGCACCTTTTTTATGCGTTTTGCCTGCTTTCCATTTGCCTCGGAGCAGGTGTTTGGGCCCAATATATAGCGAAGCCAGCAGCAAAGAAGGAAACCGCCAAAGAAAAATTCATGGCCCTA
>CAYGUB010000410.1:0-2594 GCA_964352845.1 uncultured Rhodobacterales bacterium
GCCCTATTACGACACCACTTTGGCAATCAAGGCGGGTGCGGATGCGGTGGTGCTTGACGGGATGCAAGGCGGCACGGCGGCAACCCAGGACGTGTTCATCGAACATGTGGGCCAGCCCACACTGGCCATCGTGCGCCCGGCTGTGGAGGCCTTGCAGGACCTCGGGATGCACCGCAAGGTGCAGTTGATCCTGTCGGGTGGCATCCGCTCGGGCGCGGATGTGGCCAAGGCCATGGCACTGGGGGCCGATGCGGTCGCCATTGGCTCTGCGGCACTGATAGCGCTTGGCGACAATGACCCGAAATACGAGGCCGAATACAATGCGCTCGGCACCACTGCAGGCGCCTATGATGACTGGCATGAAGGTCGCGACCCGGCGGGCATCACCACACAGGACCCCGAGTTGATGGCGCGCTTTGACCCCGTGGAAGGCGGGCGGCGGCTCAAAAACTATCTCAAGGTCATGACACTGGAAGCGCAGACCATCGCGCGGGCCTGCGGCAAGAACCATCTGCATAATCTGGAGCCCGAGGATCTGGTGGCCCTGACACTGGAGGCCGCTGCCATGGCGAAAGTGCCTCTGGCGGGGACGGACTGGTATCCCGGCAAACCCGGTACAACCTACTGACAAACGAAAGGCGCGTCCGGGACCGGCACGCGCCTTTTTCGATACAGAAAAGACGACAGGGAAGACTGACATGGCAACTGATCTCGCGAAATTCGCCAAGGATAATGGCGTCAAATACTTCATGATTTCCTTCACCGATCTGTTCGGTGGTCAACGCGCCAAACTGGTCCCTGCCCGCGCCATCGCGGATATGCAGGTGGAAGGAGCCGGGTTTGCGGGCTTTGCGACATGGCTCGACCTGACGCCCGCGCATCCTGATATGCTCGCTGTGCCCGACCCGGAGGCCGCGATCATCCTGCCCTGGAACCCAGAGATCGCCTGGGTACCTGCAAATTGCATGATGGAGGACGCGCCCGTGGCTCAGGCCCCGCGCAATGTGCTGCGCCGCCTGATTGACGAGGCCGCCGCTGAAGGCATGCGTGTCAAAACCGGCATAGAGGCCGAATTCTTCCTGCTCACACCCCAGGGCGATGCGATCAGCGACGCCTATGACACCGCAACAAAGCCCTGCTACGACCAGCAGGCCTTCATGCGCCGCCTCGATGTGATCCGCGAGATCAGCGACCATATGCTGGAGCTTGGCTGGAACCCCTACCAGAATGACCACGAGGACGCGAATGGTCAGTGGGAAATGAACTGGGATTTCGATGACGCGCTGGCCACGGCGGACAAGCACAGCTTCTTCAAGTTCATGGTCAAGACCGTGGCCGAAAAACATGGCTACCGCGCGACCTTCATGCCCAAACCGGTCGAGGGGCTGACAGGCAATGGCTGTCATGCCCATATCTCGGTCTGGGACAAGGCGGGCAAGACCAATGTATTTGCAACCACGCCCAATGACAGCTCGCAAACAGCTGAACTGGGCCTGTCCGATCAGGGGCGGCACTTTCTGGGCGGCATCATGAAACATGCCTCGGCTCTGGCGGCGATCACAAATCCGACCGTGAACAGCTACAAGCGGATCAACGCGCCGCGCACGATGTCAGGGGCCACATGGGCGCCCAACACGGTGACATGGACCAGCAATAACCGCACCCATATGGTGCGCGTCCCTGGTCCCGGCCGGTTTGAGCTGCGCCTGCCCGATGGCGCGGCCAACCCCTACCTGCTGCAGGCTGTCATCATCGCGGCCGGACTGTCGGGCATACGCTCCAGGGCTGATCCGGGCAAGCGGCACGATATTGATATGTATGCAGAGGGCCACAAGGTCCGGGGCGCACCGAAACTGCCGCTCAACATGCTCGATGCCTTGCGCGAATATGACAGGGACAAGGGTCTGAAAGACGCGATGGGGTCCGAGTTCTCGGCCGCGTATCTGAAGATGAAGCGGCAGGAATGGGATGATTTCACGTCGCATTTCTCGCAATGGGAAAAAGACAACACGCTCGATATCTAAGGGGGAAACATGGCCAAACGTATTGCTATCATCGGGGCCGGTCCGTCCGGTCTGGCGCAGTTGCGCGCATTTCAGTCCGCCAAGCAAAATGGCGAGGAGATCCCCGAGATCGTCTGTTTCGAAAAACAGGCCAATTGGGGCGGGCTGTGGAATTACACCTGGCGCACCGGGGTCGACCAATATGGAGAGCCGGTCCATGGCTCCATGTATCGCTACTTGTGGTCCAACGGCCCAAAGGAAGGGCTCGAATTTGCCGATTACTCCTTCGAGGAACATTTCGGCAAGCAGATCGCCTCCTACCCGCCCCGCGCCGTGCTGTTTGACTATATTCAGGGCCGGGTCGAGAAAGCAGGCGTTCGTGACTGGATCCGGTTCGAGACGGTCGTGCGCCGGGTCGAATTTGAAGAAGGCAGGTTTCAGGTGACCGTCAAAGACCTGCCCGGCGATGCGGAATATAGCGAAAGCTTCGATCATGTGATCTGCGCGTCGGGCCATTTCTCGACCCCGAACGTGCCGCATTTCGAGGGGTTTGACAGCTTCAAGGGCCGGGTGCTGCATGCGCATGACTTC
>CAYGUB010000411.1:0-2579 GCA_964352845.1 uncultured Rhodobacterales bacterium
CGGAAGTTCCGGATCGCGACGGCGCCGATGCCAGTGCGGTACTTCAAGGAGGCTTCGTCGATCCGGTTTTGGCCGTCGGTGCGGTACGGGGTGGTCAATCTGCAGGTGGCGGGGCAGTACCTGCTGAATCGGCTAGGGGTCCCGTTTCGGTTGTTTCGACAGCCGTCGGCGTAGACCGCTCGACGCGGTCCGGGTCGCGTGGGGCTCGAAAAGGATGGGGCAGGCGCGAGGGCACGAGGCTCGCTCGGCTCGGGCTCCGAAAGCGGAACAGGGGCGCTCGCCCTGCCCGCCCCCGCCGCCTTCGCGCCGGTCGATCGCCTACGGCGACCGACGCGAAGGCGACGGGGGCGGACAGGGCGAGCGGGCCCGATCTGTTGCGGGGTGAGGGATTTGGCGGCGGGCGATCGCCGCGTGGGAAGCAACTCCGACGAATCGTCTTCGACGAAGGACGGTCGCGGCGGGCGCCCGCCGCGAGATCTTGTCATGTCGCCGCGACGCACACGCGCCGCGGCGATCGCCCGCCGCCGCTTCAATCCCCGTTCCCCCAAACCGGCAGACCCGGTTCGTCCTCGCCGGCCGCGTCGCCTCGCGTCTGCCGTCACTCTTTGGATGCGGTAGACGCGAGGCGGCGTGGTTGGCGAGGCCGGGCCTCGTCCTTCGCCGGTTGCGAGCCGAGCGGTGCCGGATGGGCCGCGGGAAGTGCTCACGCTCCTCCCGCATCCGCGCGTGCTACGAATCGTGTGTCGCGACGCGACCGTCGTCGTCACTCCCTGCAACATGAATTGAGTCGGCGATGTTCGGCTGACGGGGGAAGAACGCGAGGGCACGAGGCTCGCTCGGCTCGGGCTCCGAAAGCGGAACAGGGGCGCTCGCCCTGCCCGCCCCCGCCGCCTTCGCGCCGGTCGATCGCCTACGGCGACCGACGCGAAGGCGACGGGGGCGGACAGGGCGAGCGGGCCCGATCTGTTGCGGGGTGAGGGATTTGGCGGCGGGCGATCGCCGCGTGGGAAGCAACTCCGACGAATCGTCTTCGACGAAGGACGGTCGCGGCGGGCGCCCGCCGCGAGATCTTGTCATGTCGCCGCGACGCACACGCGCCGCGGCGATCGCCCGCCGCCGCTTCAATCCCCGTTCCCCCAAACCGGCAGACCCGGTTCGTCCTCGCCGGCCGCGTCGCCTCGCGTCTGCCGTCACTCTTTGGATGCGGTAGACGCGAGGCGGCGTGGTTGGCGAGGCCGGGCCTCGTCCTTCGCCGGTTGCGAGCCGAGCGGTGCCGGATGGGCCGCGGGAAGTGCTCACGCTCGTTTCGAAACCTCGCACGCGACGGGGCGGCGGGCGGCCGCCGCGGAGACAGAGCAGAGATGGCGATGAGCGAACTTCGCGAATGAGTTCTCGGTCCCTTTCGGAGCCTGCCATTGCCTTGAAGTTGCAATGCAGCACACCGAACTTGGCAGACGTGGTATCGAGCTGGTCGAGGGACTCGGATTCGAGGAGGTCAAGGCGAGACTCCTCCGGATCGGGGCCGTGGACGAGGAGACGAATCGGGCCCTGGCGTTCTATCTCGCGGATGTGTGCGCTCGGCGTCTCTACGAGGACGGCGGGCACAGCTGTGCGGTGCACTTCGCCGAAGCGCAGCTCGAGATGAAGCCGCGGCGGGCGCGGGAGCTGATCCAAGTCGGCCGTGAGCTGCGAAGCCTGGAGCTCGTCGACGACGCGTTCTTCGCGGGCGACATCGGCTGGACCAAGGTTCTGCTCCTCCTGCGCGTCGTCCAGATCCCGACGCAGACCGACTGGATCGAGTACGCCAAGACCGTGTCTTGCCGCGAGCTCGACGAGGAGATCAGTCGCTGTCGTCCCGGCGAGCTGCCCGGCGCCGGCACTCGCATCGGCCTCGACGCCAACCACCGCGCCATCCACGCCAAACTCGACGACCGCACCTTCGCGATGTTCGAGCGAGTCCGCGCCTTCTACCTCGCGCGCTCGGAGCGCGAAGACATGACCGACAGCGAAGTCCTCACCGCGATGACCAAGGACTTCGGCACCCTCCACCCCGACCTCGCGGGCGACATCGACGCGGAAACGCCGGGCACGGACTCCGACGCCACGACCGACTCCGACGAGTTCGACGCACTCCCCTACGACCACCGCAACCACGACCCGGTCCCCCAAGACACCCGCGACCGTGTCCTGGCGCGCGATCGCCACCGCTGTCGCAACTGCCACTCCTACCGAAACCCCCACGTCCACCACATCGACCCCCGAGCGAGCGGCGGCAGCAACGACCCATCCAACCTCGTCGTCCTCTGCTCTCCTTGCCACAGCCTCGTCCACCGTCAGAAGCTCCGCATCTCCCGCACCGCCTTCAAGACCGGAGCTGCCGGCGCCACCGCGACCTCCTCCGCTTCCTCGACCCCATCTGCCGCCGTCCTCTCCAACCTCGCGACCCTCGCGTTCCTCAACCCGTCCACCGGCGAACCCGTCACCCGCCGCGGCGGCGGCTCGAGGTGCGCTTCGGCGACGTGCACCGCCCAGCTGTGCCCGCCGTCCTCGTAGAGCCGCCGCGCGCCCACCTCCGCGAG
>CAYGUB010000412.1:0-2567 GCA_964352845.1 uncultured Rhodobacterales bacterium
CCCCAGGGGGCGGCCCTCGGCCTTGAACAGCTCGCGCAGGGGTTCCACCAATTTGAGGCCCATCTTCTCGGGCAGGCCGCCAACATTGTGGTGGCTTTTGATCGTCACCGAGGGCCCGCCGGAGAAGCTGACGCTTTCGATCACATCGGGGTAGAGCGTGCCTTGGGCTAGAAACTCCGCGCCGTCGATCTGGTTGGCATATTTCTGGAACACATCAATGAAGAGCTTGCCGATGATCTTGCGCTTGGTCTCGGGGTCTGATTGCCCGTCGAGTTGGCTCAGGAACAGCTCTTGCTCATCGGCATGGATAAGCTGCATGTTGTAGTTGTCGCGAAACATGGTGACGACCTCTTCGGCCTCACCTTTGCGCAGCAGGCCGTGATCGACAAAAACGCAAGTGAGCTGATCGCCGATGGCCTCATGGATCAAGACAGCCGCGACCGAGCTGTCGACCCCGCCCGACAGCCCGCAGATGACGCGCTTGTCGCCCACCTGCGCCCGGATCGCGGCAATCGCCTGTTCGCGATACGCATCCATGGTCCAGTCCCCCGAAAACCCCGCAAGGCTGACGAAATTCTCATAGAGCTTCGCGCCATTGGGGGTGTGGTGCACCTCGGGATGAAACTGCACGGCGTAGAAATTGCGGGCGGGATCGGCGGTGATGGCATAGGGCGCATTGGGCGATGTGCCAAAGACATCAAAGCCCGGCGCGAGGCGAGAGACGTGATCGCCATGGCTCATCCAGACCTGCTCGGGACCGGTCTCAAACCAGCCATCGAGAAGTGGCAGTGAGGAGGCGGAGGTGACAAAGGCGCGGCCAAACTCTGCCGTGCCGCCACCGCCGGTGATCTTGCCGCCTTCGACCAGCCCGCCAAGTTGCTGCATCATCACCTGCTGGCCGTAGCAAATGCCCAGAATTGGCACGCCCAGACTATAGACGGCCTCAGGCGCGCGCGGAGAGCCTGCCCGCGTGACACTGTCCGGCCCGCCCGAGAAGATCACTGCCTTTGGCGCGAATTCCGACAGGAAAGTATCGGTGACATTCTGGTAGGGGTGGATTTCGCAATAGATATTGAGCTCGCGCAGGCGCCGGGCGATCAGCTGCGTGACCTGGGAGCCGAAATCGATGATCAGCAGGCGTTCGTGGGATATGTCTTTCATGACGCCTGATTATGAGGGGCGGGATGGTGTTGCAAGTCGATTGGCCCGGCTGCGCGGTCGGATTATGCCGTATTTGAGGACCAAAGAAGCCGGGGATGTCGCTTTCGCATGCCAATGGCCGGTTTTTGTCGGGGCGTGGCGGGCTGGCCTGCGTATGACGGGGGCAGGGTTAATTCCGAGGGCTTTCCATGACCGATATCGCACCAGCACGTCGACGAACACGCGGAGGCGGAGGGGCTGCACGTCGCGCAGAGCGGACGGCTGTCAGTATTGAGACCGCCCGGTTCATCGAGCGCAACATTCCCAATTTCGAGGTGCTCGACGCCGAGGCGCTTGCGATCATCGAGGCAAATGCGGAAACCGTGCTGGCAGAGATCGGCGTGGCCTTTGTCGACAACCCGGACGCGCTGGTGCGGTGGCGTGAGGCAGGCGCGGATGTTGACGGGGAGCGGGTGCGGATCCCGCGCGGGATGGCGCGCAAGCTATGTGCAACGGCACCTGCCAAAATCACGCAGCACGCCCGCAACCGCGAGCGTACGGTCGAGATTGGCGGCAATAGCCTGGTGATCGCGCCAGTCTATGGCCCGCCTTTTGTGCGTGATGCGGTTGGTGGACGGCGCTACGCGACAATGGCGGATTTCGAGAAATTCGTGAAGCTGGGCTATATGTCGAAATGGCTGCACCATTCGGGCGGGACGGTTTGCGAGCCTACGGATGTCGCGGTCAACAAGCGCCATCTGGATATGCTTTATGCGCATATGTCGCTCAGTGACAAACCCTTCATGGGCTCTGTGACCGAGCCGGCGCGGGCGCAGGATTCGGTGGATATGTGCGAAATCCTGTTTGGCGGGCTGGATGGGCGCTGCGTGATGACCTCGCTGATCAATATCAACTCTCCGCTGACTTTTGATGCGACCATGATGGGCGCGTTGGAAGTTTACGCCGGGGCCGGTCAGGCCTGCATCATTTCGCCCTTCATCGTGGGTGGTGCCATGGCGCCGGTCTCTGTCGCCGGGACGTTGACGCAAGTGCTGGCCGAGGTGCTGGCGGGCGTGGCTTATGCGCAATTGGTCAAGCCCGGCGCGCCGTGCATTTTCGGCGCCTTTGTGACCTCGATCGACATGAATTCCGGGGCGCCGCCTTTCGGCACGCCCGAGGCCTCGCTGATCACCTATGGTGCGGGGCAACTGGCGCGACGGTTGAAGCTGCCCTACCGCTCTGCCGGTGGGTTTTGCGGGTCAAAATTGCCCGATGCGCAGGCGGGCTATGAGAGTGCCAATTCGCTCAATATGGGGCTGCAGGCCGGGGTCAATTTCATGCTGCATGGTTGCGGCTGGCTGGAGGGCGGGTTGGTCGCGAGTTTCGAGAAATTCGTGATGGATGCCGATCAGCTGGGGGCGTTGCAT
>CAYGUB010000413.1:0-2539 GCA_964352845.1 uncultured Rhodobacterales bacterium
GCGTCATGTTGCGATGAGGTGGTGACCTGTGCGCCCAAGGCCTGCAGCGCGATGTTAGGACCCAGTTTCAGACGCATCTCTTCGTCAAAGAGTTCAGCGCGTGCAAATCGCGATTCGACCGAGAAATCCAATGTGTGAAAGACCGGGCCCGAGATCGCAAGCTTGTAGCGGCCCGGCATTAACCCCTGCTGCGCATTCAAGGTGATGGTGTAGGTCTGGCGCGCTTGAAGGTTGATAAACTGCTTGCGCCAGCTCGCAAAACCGTTTGGCAAGCCTTCCACATCTATTGCCGTTACCTCGTAGCCGAAGGACTTGAATTGCGATGTTGTGTTCTTGAACGTGACGATGACCCTGCGATCACTTTCGCTAAACTCACGTGTGGCGTCAATGATAATACCCGTAGAGGTGGCGGCTTTGGACAGGGTGATATCGACGCCGGAGAAGGATGAATGAGGCCCGCTACCTTGGGCGGATACGCTTTGGGCCAACACCAATGTCAAAGCAACCAAGACAAAGCTTACAACGGGAGAGCTCATGTGCCATCTGCGCATATTGCCGTTCCTTCTATGTACTTGGAATTGAGATCAGTGTAATATCGATCCTTGTATCATGTTTATGTTTTTATGTTATAATTTCAAGTAATTACTCGCTACATTGTAGTGTCGCCTTTGGACTAGGATCCCAAAATGCCACCGCGATTCGAGACGTTTGGAGAGGCTTTAAAACACTGCTTGGATCTGTGTCAGAGACATGGAATTCCGCGACGATCTGTGGCCCACCGAGCCAAAGCCGGACTGTCAACGATAAACTCTTGGGCCCGCAATGACCGAAGCATTACCCATGACAAAGCAAAGGCTCTTTTTGCCTCATTGGACGCAATTCTCAAAGACACGGATGACCATTTCGCTGTAATAGATTTGATGAGAGTCTATGGGCAAGAATATCCCGATCGCGACGCAAAAGACCTCTTAAACAGCAGACACGATGAGACCCAGGTCTCGGATGTAAGCATGTGGATCCTACACCTAACCTCGTCGATATTTGGCCTAGTTCTTATTCTTGTGTTGGTGGCTATGAATGATGAGCTGGCAGAAGGGTGGCAGACGCTGGCAGGACGGATCTGGTCGGCGGACGGGCTCAGCGTCGCGCAGCTTTCACTGTGGTGCTTCCTCTTCACCTTTGTAGCGATCTTTAGCTTGGGATTTCACGGCGAAGGGGCCCAGAATCGCAAACGCTGGATCGAAGGGGGGGCTTGGCGCGATCTATACCTGTCTCTCGTCACCTTTGTTTTGGACCGCACAGACCGTTGGTTTCTATCCGAAGCAAAGGCACGCCGCGTCAGCAAAACATCGTTTGCGCGCAGTTGGAGCATCGAGCTCTATGAAAAATGCCTTCTCATAGCGATCTTGTATCCGCTGCTTTTGGCGGTTGGGCAATGGCTTGTCACCGGGAATGAGATGCGCTTGGGCACGTTCCAAGTATGGCGAGAAGACGTCCTTTTGTGGCGGCGCTGGCTTATTGCCATCTTGTTTGTGGGCTCAGTGCTTTTGGCCTATCTGGCGCGTGGCCAAACCAAGGCCTCTATGCGCGTTGCGATTTGCGGGGGCGCGATCGCGATTAATATGGTGGGCTATGTCTATTGCTGGATTTCTTATGGCGGCGTCAACTTGGGCCCCGGAGCGCTGAACATGGCGACGATTGCGTTTATCGTCGGCATTGGCTTGAGGACTTTCGACACTGCCGCTGTGCCGATTGCAGCGGCCAGTTTGGCGGGGGCCACGGTGTCCTTCGCCTTTATCCCGATTTTGAACCTGGCCGAGCTGATTACGGGACATGTTGGGCTGGGTTATTCTGATGCTACAGTGCGCATCACTCACACAGTGTTGAACCACAGCCTCAATATCGCATTGTTTTTCTGCATAACCTTCGTCTTGTCGCGTCACATCGACAAAGCGTTGATTGAGCAGCAACCGAGACGAGCGGCTTTGGTATATGTCGCAATTAGCCTGTGTACTGCGATCTTGATGTTTACTGCGGCAACCCAGCGGTTCTGGACGGATTACTATTTCCTTTTAGGGCTCTTTCCCTTAATCAATGCTGTGTTCGACTTCCTCTCGATCGGGCTCACGCGCTATACTTTGCGGCTGGGCCTTGAGAGGTTCGGGCTTCGTACCCTTGCGATGAGCGCGCTTGATCTCATTTTGGCGCTCGTCGTGTTTGCGGGTTTGTTGATCTTCATGATCGCCACGATTGATCTGTTGAACGACTTATCGGGGGGGCAGGCTATTCCGCTGCTGGGAGACAGTTCAGTCTGTAGGCAGATGTCGGAGCATTTCAATTCAGAACATCTTGCTGACCCGACTAAGGCCAATCAAAACTGCGTAGCGCCTTTGGCGGATGTTTTGCGCAGTGCTCCGGATCAGTTGTTCTGGTTTGTTGCGGCCTTCGCCACGACCTTGCTTCCAACATTTTTGCATTTCTGTCTTGGCTGTTTCGCTTTGGGACCCGCTTTGCTGGGGCAGGCTGCACGGCGGCAGAT
>CAYGUB010000414.1:0-2527 GCA_964352845.1 uncultured Rhodobacterales bacterium
GAGCAGCTGATCGGCGACACGCGCATAGGCATCAAGCTGGTCCAGATCAGCCGCCGTTGCGACGCCCACGGCCTTCATCACAGGCAGGCCGAACTTGGCGCGGATCTGGGCCACACGCTCCGGCGGCTCAGAGCCGTGAAGCTGCAACATGTCGATAGGCACGTCCGCCAGCAAAGCATCAAGCGTGGCGTCACTGGCATTGACTGTCAGCGCGACCTTTGCCACGCCTGCAGGCACCTCCAGCGCGAGCATCCGCGCCTGCTCCGGCTCAAGATGTCGAGGCGATTTGGGGAAGAACACGAAGCCCACATAGCGCGCCCCCGCGGCCACACAGGCAGCCACGTCAGCGGGGCGGCCAAGGCCGCAAATCTTCACATCGGCTGGCAAGTTCAGCGGACAAGCGCAGGGTCGTCGAGTATCGCGAGCACCTCGTCCTTACCCTTGTGCTTTTGCGCGCGCAGGCCTTTGACCTCACGCTCCAGCACTTCTCTTTCGTGCTTTTGCTGTCTTGCCTCGACCCGGACCGAATGTTCGCGGAACCATTCCCAGACAAAGCCGATCAGCAGACCGACAATGATCGCGCCGAAGATGACCACAAACAATGGCACCTGCAGGCTGAGAGGCTGGCCAAGGTAGGAAGCCATTTCAGCGGGGAGCAATTGAATTGCAACCTCTTCGCGATTGGCAAGGGCAATGGTTACCAGGACGATGGCAACAAGGACAAGGAAGAGATATTTAAGAGCACGCATGAGCTATCCTGATTTTCCGTTTAGACGATCCCTCAACAATTTCCCGGTCTTGAAAAACGGCACGTGTTTTTCCTCGACATCAACCGATTCCCCGGTTCGCGGGTTCCGACCGACGCGCGCACCGCGCGACTTCACCGAGAAGGCACCAAAGCCGCGCAATTCCACACGGTTGCCGCCAGAGATCGCCCCAATGATCTCTTCAAATATCGTATTCACGATCCGCTCGACGTCTCGCTGATAGAGGTGAGGGTTCTCATCTGCGATCTTTTGGATCAATTCCGAGCGTATCATAAATATCCTCCCCAGGACATGTAGCAGTCTGCCGCTTTTCGCAGCTTGATTGATTAAACTATAAGGCAATTCTGCAATTCGATGAAAGTAATTAGAGCCTCGTCGTATTATTCATGGCTGGAAAAGCGATGCGAAATCAAGTCCATCTTGGTTTTTTCCCCGCAGAATTTCAAAATAGATCGCTCGCATCAGGTGGTAATCACAAATGGCAGATGCGATTCGCCGATGGTGATCAGATTGGCATCTGGCGAAAACCGGAGCCGCAGCCGGGACGGCCCCGCGCTGGTGCCGTAACGTCAACTCCGGGACTGCCGGTAGCCATTCCGGGGGGACATTCCGCAGGCTCTTTCGCTGCGCGCAGAGATTCATAGCGTCTGGCGAAATACCTGAAACGTCCTGCACCACGTAACGCACGGGATGAGTTTGACCGGCTGCTGGAGACACCAGAACACGTCGCCTTTGAATATGACGATATCAGCGAGACCGCAAACTCACGGAAGTGCCGCTGCCTCTGTCCGGCGTGATGCTGTCGGCTGGTCTGGTCCCGCTTGGCGGGGTCCGGTTGCGCAAACGGGCCCAACTGCATGCCCCATAGCAACTCACGAAACGAGAAAGGGCCCCGCGCTATGCAGGGCCCTGTCCAACTTATCTATCCGGCTATCAGTCGTCTGATTTCAGCGCGGCGCCGAGAATATCGCCAAGCGATGCACCGGAATCCGACGAGCCATATTGCTCAACCGCTTCCTTCTCTTCAGCGATCTCGCGGGCCTTGATCGACAGACCCAAACGGCGGGTCTTGGCATCCACATTGGTCACGCGCACATCAACCTTGTCACCGACCTGGAAGCGCTCCGGGCGCTGCTCGGCTCGGTCACGCGACAGATCGGAGCGGCGAATGAAGGATTTCGCACCCTCATACTCCACCTCAACGCCACCATCTTCAATCGCCGTCACCTCGACCGTGATGATCGAGCCGCGCTTGACGCCTTCGGTCGCCGTATCGAAGGAGCGGTCCAGGGCCTTGATCGACAGGCTGATGCGCTCTTTCTCGATATCAACCTCGGTGACGACCGCCTTGACCATGTCGTTCTTGTGGAAATCGCCCAGCGCATCTTCGCCGCGGCCATCCCATGTGATGTCGGACAGATGCACCATGCCGTCAATATCGTTTTCGAGACCCACGAACAGACCAAACTCGGTGATGTTCTTGACCTCACCTTCGATCTCCGTGCCGACAGGATGGGTTTCCGCAAAGACTTCCCAGGGGTTGCGCATGGTCTGCTTGAGGCCAAGCGAGACGCGGCGCTTCGTGCTGTCGATCTCCAGAACCATGACTTCGACTTCCTGAGAGGTCGACACGATCTTGCCGGGATGCACGTTTTTCTTGGTCCAGGACATCTCCGAGACGTGGACCAGACCTTCGACACCGGGCTCAAGCTCAACAAATGCGCCGTAATCGGTGATGTTGGTCACGCGGCCCTGATGCA
>CAYGUB010000415.1:0-2527 GCA_964352845.1 uncultured Rhodobacterales bacterium
CGGCTCGCACCGACGCCGACGAACATCTCGACGAAGTCCGAGCCGGAGATGGTGAAGAACGGCACACCGGCTTCGCCAGCGATGGCGCGGGCCAGAAGCGTTTTACCGGTGCCCGGCGGGCCCACGAGAAGCGCGCCTTTGGGGATCTTGCCGCCCAGACGCGAGAATTTCTGCGGGTTGCGCAGGAATTCGACGATTTCCTCAAGCTCGTCCTTGGCCTCATCAATGCCGGCGACATCGTCAAAGGTCACGCGGCCCTGCTTTTCAGTGAGCAGCTTGGCGCGTGATTTCCCAAAACCCATCGCCCCGCCTTTACCGCCGCCTTGCATCCGGTTCATGAAGAAGATCCAGATCCCGATGATAAGCAGGAAGGGCAGCAGCGTGCCGACATAGGTCAGCAAAGTGCTCTGCTCTTGCGGTTTGACCTCTACATTGACACCTTTTTCGAGCAGTGTCGGCAGCAAGATCTCCTCCGAATTCTGAGGTTTGATCGTGACGAATTGCTGATCGCCCTCGATGGCAATGATACGTTCGCCATCAATGGTGACCTTCGTGACATTCCCGCCATCCACACGCGACACGAATTCCGAGAACGGAACGGTCTGCGAGTTCATTGCGCTTTGTCCCCCGTTGAACAGGTTGAACAGAGCGAGGATCAGCAAAAATAGCACGACCCAGAATGCGATGTTGCGCGCGTTGCCCAAGTGATTTCTCCTAAATGGCGGTCGTCTCAGCGTTCATATTCGCGGACACTCTTCTAAAATAGAGATAAAGGCGCGGGTTTCAATGCGATAAAGCTGACGAAACCGCGTGTTTGCCGTTGCGCACCAGTTTGGCGTCCCAACCATTGGCCAGATTGGCCGTTGGCGCGGCGATAAGTGTGTCATCACGCCACAGGCCCGGATCGCCGAGAACCGCCACGCGGGGGCGTCCGGTCGCGCGCCAGTCGGGGCAGCATCGTATCCCGGCCTCGCCCAGGGCACGCAAGCTCAGTCCCGGCGCGTGCCGTCCATCAAATAGCCACCGATTGTCCCAAAGCTGGTCACTGGCGCACCATGTCTGGCGCACGGCATTGAACTCGCGCGTGATATAGATGCCCCCCGCATGCGCCATCACGACACAGCCGCCGATTGTCACCTTTTCATCCCGCCCAATCGCGGCCAGCGTATCGGCCACGGATTGACGCCGGGGGCCATAATCCGCCCCCGAGATCGATCCGACCGCGCCCAGCAGCACACGCCTTCGGATCTCGGCCGGCAATGCCAGAAAGGCGGGCCTTGCCAGCGCGATGTCACCTGCGTGACGGGTCGCGATGGCCTGCATGGCCTGATCGGTCTGAACCTCCAGCGCGTCGCGCGCGCGCGCCATGTTCTGCGCGACGGCACTCAGCGCCTGCGCGTCAAGCCCCAGACCCCGCATAGCAGCCAGGGCCTGCCGCGTTCTGACCCGCTCGAAACCGGGATCGTCATTGGATGGATCATCGACCCAGCCGAGCCCACGGGACCGCAGATAGCCCTGCAACACGGCGCGCCTTTGGCTCAAAAGAGGGCGGTGGAAGCGGATGCCGGCGTGATCGAACTCTGCCTGCATCGCGGCCAGTCCATCGACGCCAGAGCGACGCGCAAGACGCATCACGAATGTCTCCGCGACATCATCCATCGTGTGCCCAAGTGCGACATGCTGGCAGTCCTGTCGCTGCGCCCAGTCGGCAAGCAAGCCGTAGCGCGCCCGCCGGGCACGATCCTGAAGGTTGCCGGACGTATCGCGATCTTTCCAAACCAGTGTTTCATGACCGATACCAAGGGCCTGGCAATGGCTTCTGACCTGCTCCGCCTCTCCAGCCGCCTCCGGTCTCAGCCCGTGATCAACAGTTGCCGCGACCAGCGGCACCTTGCCCCAATCGGCCATCATATAGAGCAGCGCCAGACTGTCACTGCCACCAGACACGGCGATGCCGATCCGCCCCGGAGCTGACTGTTGAAAGCTGCGCTCGATCCCGGCAAGCGCGTCCGAGATATCGCTCATCCCGCGCCTAGGAGCAGCCCAGCGTCCGCAAGGAGCCGTTGGCCGCCTCCACCTGATCGGAGCCGCTGTAGCGCAGGCCGACTTCGCGCAGCATCAGGCAGGCTTCCTCGCGCTGACCAAGCTCGTTGAGCGCAAGGCCGAGCTTATAGAGCGATTGCGGCGCGCGCGGGCTATCGGGCGCGCCGGAAAAGCTGTCGAGATAGGCCCGCGCGGCGGTGTTCCACTGCCCCAGATTGCCCAGCGCCTCGCCCCGGAAGAAATCCGCGTCAGCCTTGAGCGGCCCGCCGGGATAGGATTGGTTGAAGATCGCAAACTGCTCTGCCGCCGCCTGAAAATCCCCCGCCTCAAATGCGGCCTGCGCCTGGTCGAAATCGGCCTTCTCGGAGATAGCAAGCTCCACACCCTCAGAGGGCGCATCCGCAACCGCCCCAACGGGAGGCAGAGCCGCTTCCCCGCCCAGAATCGGTGTCTCGCCAAGCGCTGCGAGATCGCCGCCTTCAAG
>CAYGUB010000416.1:0-2500 GCA_964352845.1 uncultured Rhodobacterales bacterium
CTCTCAGGTTCATGACGGACGGGGCATGTGTGACGGCGCGAGTGTGCCGTATTGGAGGAACACATGCCACATATCGCCGTTCTGGGCGCCGGGATCACAGGCGTGACAACTGCCGCGAAACTTCTTGATCAGGGATTTGACGTCACCGTCATTGACCGCCAGTCGCACCCCGCGATGGAGACCAGCCTTGCCAATGGCGGGCAGCTTTCTGCGAGCAATGCAGAGGTCTGGAATTCCGTGGGCACCATCAAGAAGGGGCTGAAATGGCTGTTTCGCAAGGACGCACCGCTGTCGATGAACCTCACGCCGTCCTGGCATAAATACAGCTGGCTGGCCGAATTTGTGGCCGCGATCCCGCACCATGATGCCAACACGATCGAGACCGCCCGGCTGGCGCAGCTGGCCCGTGGTCATCTGCTGGATATGGCTGAGCGCGCAGGCATCAATTTCGACATAGAGCATCGCGGCATCGCGCATTTCTATTCCGATGCGTCCGAGTTCGCCGCAGGTCGTCGCGCAACCCGGCTGTTGGCGCAGGCGGGTCTGGTGCGTGAAGAGATGGACCGCGACGCCTTGCGCGCGCTGGAACCTGCCCTGCCCGACACCATTCTGGGCGGGTTTTACACGCAGAGCGATTTCTCGGGTGATATCCACAAATTCACCGTGGGGCTGGCACATGACTGCGCGGCGCGTGGGGCGCGTTTCCTGTTTGACACGAAGATCGAGGCGACCCAGGCCAAAGCGGGCGGCGTGATCGTTGATGTCCGCAAGGACGGCGCGAAGGACCGGCTGAATTTTGACGCGGTCGTGGTTGCGGCGGGGATCAATTCGCGCGGGCTGGCCGCGCAGTTGGGTGACAGGGTCAATATCTATCCGGTGAAGGGCTATTCGGTGACGCTGCATCTCGACGACGCGACCTCGCAAGAGGCCGCGCCCTGGGTCAGCCTGCTTGATGAGAAGGCCAAGATAGTCTCCTCACGGTTGGGCAAGGACCGCTTTCGGATTGCAGGCACGGCAGAGTTCAACGGTGTCAACTATGATATCCGCGCGGAACGGATCCAGCCGCTGATCGCGTGGTGCCGCAAGAACTTCCCGGATGTCTCGACCCGCGAGGTCACGCCATGGGCCGGTTTGCGCCCGATGATGCCCAATATGATGCCGCGTGTCGGGCGTGGCCGGGCGGAGGGTGTGTTCTACAATACCGGGCACGGACATCTCGGCTGGACCCTGAGCGCGGCCACCGCAGATATCGTCGCCCATGAAATCGCGCAGAGCTTTCGCGGACGGGTGCCACAGGCAATTTCTCGCCACCCTTATCCCGCCCAGACATCCTTGCGCGGCGCATGAGCCAACATAACGCACTGATATAAATAGGCTAAAATAGATAGGCAAGTTTTCGCTTGCGCACAGATGGCAGTTAAGTAATCTTAATGCGGGGACTGTGTGTGCATAGACGTGAATTTTTGGACGGCTCGCACAGGGCATAGTGTTTTTGTGAGGGTGATTGATGCCAGTGTCATCTACGTCTGGTCTTTGGGCCGTCCAATTTTTTGCAACCGGAACTGCTGAGACGATCGAGGATATCGATTTTTCGGCCCCTGCGGATCGCAGCATTCAGGCAGGCGGAGAGATTGATCAGATCCTTCTCGCAGGCGGTGGCTCGGGCGGCTACGCGGCGGAGCTGAGCGCGACGGTCACGCTCGACAGTCCTGAAGACATAGCCTTCTATCTGTCTGCCGCAGGCGATGCGAATGTATTTGTCGATGGCGCGTTGGTGCTGGAGGTCCGTTGCGAGGATCTGCCCGGTGTGGGCCCTGGCCCTTGTCCCGAAACAGGCGGTGCGGTCTGCGCCTGCGCGGCAGAGCGCAAATACGACACGGATACAGAGATCCTGCGCATAGGCCCCGGCACGCATGAAATCACGATCCAGTATCTCAACCACCTGCCCGGAGAGGCGATAACCCTTGACTGGGCCGTCGGCAATCTCGGGCGTGAGCCGCTTGATCTGAGCATTCCCGAGGCCCCCGGCGCGCGCGACACCGATGGCGGTGGTGAATGGGGCGGGGTCGAGGATTGGCCGCTGATCGGCATCCATGCCATCCTGACGCCCGATCACCAGCTTCTCACCTTCGGCACGGATGAGCGCGGCAAGCAGGGCGGGGAGGTCGTCTATGATGTCTGGGATTACCAGACCAAGACGCATAACACGCTGGCCAATACGACGGGTACGGATATTTTCTGCTCGGTTCCCGCGCTGATTGCCGAGACGGGCGAGATCTTGATTGCGGGCGGGGATGCGCGGCCGCTGGGCTCGGTCAATATGGGGGTAGAGGACGCCAATATCTTCAACCCCGAGGATGGCTCGCTGCGCCCCAATGACACGGGCGTGATGAATTTCGCGCGCTGGTATGCGACCGCCGTTACCCTGTCCAATGGCAAGATCGTCCTGCTGGGCGGGATTGACACCGACGGCAATGGCATCGGCACACCCGAGATCTAC
>CAYGUB010000417.1:0-2500 GCA_964352845.1 uncultured Rhodobacterales bacterium
GGCGCGCATCCCGTCGCGATTGCGCATGGAGCGGCCTGTTCCTGCTTGTGATTTCCGCCAAGGGCGATAGACGCTGCGCCATGACCCAGCGTTTCGGTTTCGAGCTTTTGGCCAGTGACGGCAAGGCCCGGCGTGGCAGGATCAGCACCCGGCGGGGCGCGATCGAGACCCCGGCCTTCATGCCGGTGGGCACGGCGGCGACGGTCAAGGCGATGATGCCCGACAGCGTGCGCGAGACCGGGGCCGATATCGTGCTGGGCAATACCTATCATTTGATGCTGCGCCCGACGGCGGAGCGGATTGACCGGCTGGGAGGATTGCACCGGTTCATGAACTGGCAGCGCCCGATCCTGACGGATTCAGGTGGATTTCAGGTGATGAGCCTGAATGCGCTGCGCAAGATGAGCGAGCAGGGGGTGACGTTCAAATCCCATATTGACGGATCAACCCATGAATTGACGCCGGAACGCTCCATGGAGATCCAGAAGCTGCTCGGCTCTGACATCGTGATGTGTTTTGACGAATGCACGCCGTTTCCCGCCAGTGAGGAAGAGAGCCTGCGCTCCATGCAATTGTCGATGCGGTGGGCTGCACGCTCGCGCGAGGCGTTTGGCGACCGGCCGGGGCATGCGTTGTTTGGCATCCAGCAGGGCTCGATCTTTCGGGACCAGCGCGAGCAGAGCGCCAAGAAGCTGCGCGAGATCGGCTTTGATGGCTATGCGGTGGGTGGCCTGGCTGTGGGCGAGGGGCAGGAACTGATGTTCGAGGTGCTCGACTATGCGCCCGATCTGTTGCCCGCGGACAGGCCGCGCTACCTGATGGGGGTGGGCAAGCCCGATGATATCGTGGGGGCAGTCGCCCGCGGTATTGATATGTTTGACTGTGTGTTGCCGTCCCGCTCTGGCCGGACGGGGCAGGCCTTCACGCGGCGCGGGGTGGTCAATATCAAGAATGCGCGTCATATCGACGACCCGCGCCCGCTGGATGAGGCCTGTACATGTCCGTGCTGCACGCAGTATTCGCGCGCCTATCTCAATCACGTATTCCGGGCGCAGGAGATCATCAGCTCGATGTTGGTGACATGGCATAATCTGCATTACTATCAGGAACTGATGTCAGGCCTGCGCGCGGCCATTGGGGCAGGGGCCTTGGATGAGTTTGTCAAAGCGTTCCATGCGGGGCGCGCGCAGGGCGATATCGAGCCGCTATAGGGGCCGTCCTCAAGCTGTGGGGCGCATCGGTTTGGTGATGCCTTGCCCGTCGGCATAACGTTCATGCAAAATCGCGAGCAGACGGTCATGCTGAAACCCCATCGCGTCATCGAACCAGCGCTCCATCTGCGCGGCAAGTGGCAGGCCGCGCCGTTCTTCATTGCACGCAAGAAAGGAGGTGGTGCTGTCGAGATGCGTGATGCGGATGGCAAAAATCCCATCGACAAAAGTGCCGTCGGCTTCCTGACCCTGAAAGAAGAAACGACAGATATTGGGCTTGCTGTCTTCGAGAAAGGTCAGCGCATATTCCGCCCGGCGCGAGGAGCGGCCCTTGAAGGTGACATGTACCGTTGTCGGGTCTTCGGGGTCCTGCTCAAAATGATCCATGATGCCGGTGCAGTGATCTTGCGGGTCGGATGCGCCGGGGACGACATGTTTCCAGATCAGACGGGCGGGAAACGGGACCTGCGCGGCATAGCGATCCTTCCACACGGTGTTCTGCCCGATCCTGCGCGCCATATTGCTGTGCAGGAAGTGCCAGACAGCGAGGGTGAGGGCCGCAAACAGCAAAAGCCAGGTCAAAACCTGCGCGCCGGAATTATTGTCGAGATAGAGCATCGCGATGGTGGTGATCCCGGCGCAAAAACCCATGACCTCCAGCAGGCTCCGCCTGTGCGGTCTGACAAAATACAAGGCCACTGCGCCCAGAAAATAGACGAGGCTGAATGCGACAAACAGACCGGCCAGCGTCAAATGGGTCGTGATCTGAAACAGCGTACTGGTCAGAACAACGCTCATCATCGACATGCCCACGCAGAAAGTTGTGAAGCGTCTGTAGTGGCGCATGATCAAGGCAAGCATAGACATCTCTCGCTAACTATACAGTCTGGCAATACCCGGCAAATTGGGCAAGGCTGTGGCAACAATTCAGACTAATCACGACGAATACTTAAAATTTGTTAACGAAGGATAAATCAGTTTTACAAAGGATTATCTTGGGTAAACAGCGACCCATGCGCACAACTGTGTCAAGAAGACGGTATTGACGGTTGAAAAGTGACCGTTTTTCCCCCACTTCTGTCGCAATCACGGAGCGGCCCGCTTGCTGATGTCAGGAGCGGGTGCGCTTGCGAAAAGGATAATGTATGACCGAGCATCTCAACGATTCCTACCCAGTTTTGCCGCTGCGCGATATTGTGGTCTTTCCGCATATGATCGTGCCGCTTTTTGTCGGGCGCGACAAATCTGTGCGCGCACTTGAGGAAGTGATGCAGGATGACAAGCAGATC